>MBAA01000068.1:141-5539 GCA_001940655.1 Promethearchaeota archaeon CR_4 | reverse complement strand
AGGAGAAGAGAGTGTTGTCTCAGCGAGTAACGTGGGATGCCAACCTCCCACAACGGAGATTGCGCCATTTTCCTTGGCGATCTTGGCGATCCTAGTAACGAAGTCGATTTCCAAAGTAAAACAGCAACTTATACCTACATATTGTGGTCGATAACTCTTGATTTCTTGGGTAAGGGAGGAGAGACTGCAAAATCTATTGTCAATTATACACGTTTCCGCAATATCTTGAACGTGCGCTGCAATGCATTCCAACCCGAACGGTGATAAAATAATCGATCTTGCAGGATTATATTTATGATTTATTGGATAACCGGGTTGGATGAGAAGAACTCTCATACATCCTCTTGGATATATGATAATTATAATGTTGCTCTTAAAAAAAGAAAGAGAGAGTAAAGGGATTAATTAATCAATTTACTCAAGATATTATAGGATCCTTGGCGACCAATAGCCCCCTTGAGGAACTGGAATCCAATGTCGTAGGTGCCTCCATCTCCACCGAGGCAGATAATCCGTGGGGGATCCCCTGCGAGTTTACCCTTTGCCTTGAGTGTGCGGAAAGCAGTAGAAAGTGCATCGCCAACGGTGGAGGGTGACTCGAACAGGTGGTGAACCCACGGGACTTTCCACGAGGGGGTATTGTCCTTGCTAGTGGAAACCTCGAGACAGGATGTCGCGTTGGTATACACGACATTTTTCGCCGCCACTGCCCCTGCCGCAGTTGCGATTTGGGTAATGATCTGGCCTTCCCCGCATCCAGGACACAAACCATGCCCAGGAGCGATGTGTTCCTGGTTAGCTAATTTCAAAAGAGGGATGACGTATTTTTCAACTTTGTAACCAGGGTTGAACTTGTCCACAAGGTCTAAAACGTTCTGAGTTCGCTGTCGGATTGAGTCCGTAAGAAATTCAAGGTTCGCTTCCATGAATTCGGGTTTGAAGAGGTGCCGGAACTTACCAAGCATCTTTACCCATTCGATGACCTTATCCTTGTTGAACACGACCGGTTCATTCAGAGTATACGAAGGTTTACCATCCTTTACATGAATGGAATAGAGTGGGAAGTACCCGCACTCGGTAGCGAGTTTTTCGACTTTATTGGTGTCGTTTTCTTCGTGCCGCCACCCGCGCTGGCAAGATGCCAAGACGGTAATAAAACTCGCACCAGGAGTGGTCAGTGCGTCCATAATTTTTCCCATAAAGTCTTGGGGATATGCCGGATTCGCGGTAGCAAAGAACCCGCTCCGCAGGCCAAGGAATGCAAATCCTTCGAGAATGTCTTGTTTAACGCCCACTTTTCCTTTGATGGACTTTCCACCAGGCCCCGTGGTAGTGCTAGCGAAGGGAGGCGTAGCGGAGGATTCTTGAATACCCGTGTTCATGAAGGCTTCGTTGTCGTAGTTCACGTACAACCAATATCCCTTGGTGGTACGGGCGAGCAAATCTTCTATTCGAGTGCGCTTTGACTCTTCAGACATTCTATTCACAGTCCCTCGTATAATTTATCCGCTTTCTCGCGGAGTCCTATCCAATCGTAGAAGGGTGGCTCAATCTTGGTGAGTTTTAGCAGTTTCTTCTTCACTTGGTCAAATTCATCGTAGGTGACATCCCGCCCACCCTGGGCCACGATGAAACTCCGCATCGGAATCCCAAGGGAATAGGTGCTTGGCATCACGCTAGCCCCTACAGGAGGGAGAGGGGATCCGACCGCGTCAATCTTTTCCATCACCGCAACCCGTTCGATCTTGTTGTCGGCTAGTATCTTCCTTAACCGTTCGGTTGGAAACGGTCGGTAGGTTCGGAGCTTAATCAATCCTACATCGGGATTCTTCAGCATCCATCCCAACATCGTGCCACACATAGACCCCATTGTGATGATTGCTTGTTTCTTCCCCGCGAGGTTGAATGTTTCTATCTGATCATATTTCCGTCCCGTGACTTTGGCGAATTCCACGAACGCTTCATCAATCTTTGCTGGTACGTCCTTCTTTGCCTTGTCGATGGCAAACCGCTCTTCCATAAAGTATTCTGGTGAGGCGAGACCGCCCCAAACGCCCGGGTTATTGACATCCACCTTATGTTTCTGGAGGTTGGGAGTCATTTTCCGCACGGCTTCGTCAGGTACGGGGAAGAATTTTTGCATCGAGTGACTCGTGATAAATCCATCGTGGATGAAGGCAGTAGGGAACATGCACTTGTTTGAAATCATTACAGCAATTATGGCAGCATCATAGGTTTCCTGCACGTTTTCCGACATTATCTGATTCCAACCGTGGTCAAATAGGGAAAATTCCCATCCATTCCAGATGTTTAGGTTGGGACTGTTAAACGACCGTGCAGAGATCATCATCGTCAGGGGAAGACGCCACCCGACCGCCATTGGGAGGGCTTCACACATAAGAAGGTACCCCTGCGATGCAGTAGCAGTAAAAACACGTGCACCTGTTAAAGCGGCGCCCGTAGAATACGCCATTGCTGCCAGTTCCGATTCGACATTCACAAATGATGCTTTTAACCGCCCTTGATTCACCACGTCCGCGAGTCCTTCTACAGATTGGGTTTGGGGGGTAATTGGAAACGCACAAATGATATCGGGATCCGTTTGAGTGACTGCCCCGGCGACAGCATAGTTCCCCGTCATAATTAACTCAGTTGGTTCCTTGATTTCCTTGAAAAATGGTTCCATTGGTTCAACACTCATACTGTTGTCACCTCTTCTGTGGGGACGCCCATCACGGCTACCCGGGCTTTATTGCCCTTCTTGCCTGGACATACTTCCGCGCAAATTCTACACCCCTTACAATGGATGTGATCAGAACCCACTATATGCCAAATGCCTTTGTCATCTTTCTCCCGCTTGATGCACATGTCGGGGCAACTAAAGTAACAAGCTTGGCAATTAATGCAGTTTTCTTTTAAGAACTTTATTTTATACACACCCCACGTGCCCGTCTGCACTTTCGCAGACCCGCCCGGGACGTACCACACGCCAGCGAGAGCAATGTCGTCAGCGCCTGGGTAATTTGGTTCTATGTGACTCCATTTCAGTTTCTCGCCCTGAGCTTTCTGATAGTTGTATGCTATGTCGCACTTGGCAATCTCAACCTTGTCAAAGACCGCTTTTACGACATTAATGTTGCTTTCCACGAGGGCTCCGCGGAATTGTTGTTTAATGGCTCTCTCGATTGCCGCGAGGGATAAAATCCCTGATACCTTGATAAACGCGCCAAGAATAGCGGTATTCGTTATCGGGCGTCCCAGAATCTCAAGCGCAATGCCCGTAGCATCGACCTTCGCGTAGTTCAGATCCGACCTTCCGATGACCTTCTTGATCTCGTCAAAGGATTTTGTGGTGTTCAAAATGACCCATCCACCCGCTGACAACCCACTCGTGACGCATACGTCAAAAAGCAGCGTGTCATCCAACACGAGAACGTATCGGGGGGTATAGACTTGGGCATTTGTCCTGATTAAATCCTTATCCTTGGACATTTGTGCGAATGCTTCTGTGGGGGACCCTTGTCGTTCCGCTCCGAACTTTGGAAAACACTTAGCTGGCCCATCCCATGCTTGCACGAGGAGTTGCCCGGCGGTGACACCACCTTGCCCGCCTCGAGCGTGGATTCTTACCTGAATGACTTCATCTTCTGCAAGAGCCATTTTCACATCATCTTCTGAACAACGAGTGCATAGGATGTACGTATTTTTTGATAAAAACTCTCTGAAACAACTTGCTCGTTAGTATCAAGATTGATATTTTCCTCTTGCACATAAAGATCTGTATGTCTAAAAAAGACGCACGACCTCCAATCAACGGGGGCGAGATGCTCGTGAAAGCCCTTGAAGCAGAAGGTATCGAGTGGGTTTTTGGAATCCCCGGTGGCGAGTTTCTTCCCTTCTTGGAAGCGATCGACCGGATGGAAACAAGGCTTACTTATGTCGGCACGCGTCACGAGCAAGCATGTGGGCACATGGCCGATGCAGTAACCCGTGTTACCGGTAAACTCGCAGTTGCGTGTGGAACGGTTGGACCAGGTGTAACGCACTTGATTCCAGGTTTAGACTCTGCTTGGGCGGATAATATTCCAATGCTTGTAATTCATCCCTCGCAGGATCCAAAGTTCGAAGATCATCATCGTTTGCAGGGAGGTCTCGATCAACTTACTCTCCTGCGTCCCCTTGTTAAGTATCAGAAGCACATCGCCAATCCAAATCGGGTGGTGTGGGCTGCGCAAAAGTGTTTCAAAGCTCTTTTTAGCGGGCGACCCGGGCCTGTTCAATTGGAAGTTCGCGAGGATGCATTTTATGGGGAGGTGGAGGATTACGGGCAGGTAATACTCCCCCCGAAAGGATATCGGTCGTTGGAACCGCCTGCAGGTAACCCTAAACTCATCGAACAATCTTGTGACCTATTAAGCAAGGCGCAACGTCCTTTGCTTATTTCTGGCGGCGGGGTTACAATGAGCGGGTCATGGGAAATTTTAAGAAAATTGTCCCTCGAGTTTAGTATCCCCTGTGGAACCACGTTCATGGGCATCGGGACGATGTCAATAAATCATCCGACCTATATTGGTGCCACAATCGGGTCACCTGGGTTGTTAAAGGCGGCACGAGATGCGGACGTAATCGTTGCCCTCGGCTGCAAGTTTTCATACGTGATGGGTTATGGGAAAGCCCCATTATGGAACCCAGATGCCCAGATCATCCAAGTAGACATTGATCCGCAGATGATTGGCAAGAATCGCCCCATTTCACTTGGTGTCTTGGGTGACGTTGGTGTTGTTCTCCAGCAACTGTATGATTGTCTTAAGTCGCGCAACGTGGGAAAAATCCCGGATGCTGCTTGGATTCCTTCCCTGCTAGAAGCTCGTAAACAAGGTATCGAGTCGTTGCGCCCGAAAATGACCTCAGATCGGCAACCCATTCTCCCGCAGCGAGTCATTCACGATCTCCTGAATTTTATGGATCCAAACGACATACTCTGCATCGATGGTGGGGACATCGCGACGTTCACTATTAGTCAAATTGATTTTACGAAAGCCCGTGATCCCCGCACCATACTCATGTCCGTGGGAATGGGTCACCTAGGAACAGCTATTCCCTATGCTATAGGCGCAAAACTCGCGAAACCCGACCAACGGGTCTTTTTCATCACCGGCGATGGGTCTTACCTGTTCAACATCCACGAATTAGATACTGCGATCCGCTACGAGACCCCGTTCGTGGGAGTGGTGGCAGACAATAGCGCGTGGGGGATGATTAAAAATCGGATCAAGGGTGAGTGGGGCCGTAAAAGATCCTCTTTCTGCGTGGATCTTCCCGAAACAGAAGAGTGCTCGAACTATGTCCGAATCACACAGGGATTTGGTGCCTATGCAGAACGCGTTACGGCCCCTGC
>MBAA01000068.1:0-130 GCA_001940655.1 Promethearchaeota archaeon CR_4 | reverse complement strand
CCGCACTGCAACGGGCAGTAGAATCAAAGAAACCGGCAGTCATTGTTGTTCCGGTGGAATTTACGGAACCAGCTAACGCGCCCGTGTTAAAAAGTCTCGCGAAGTTAAAATTTTAAATCTTTGTAAAGAT
>MBAA01000159.1:6745-9916 GCA_001940655.1 Promethearchaeota archaeon CR_4 | reverse complement strand
AGTTCGTTTTCTAGTCGTATTAAATCGAGCAGGGTACTTCCCTCGGGTAGGTCCACGAGGATGTCGATGTCACTCCTCCGTGAAAAATCGTCCCGCACCACAGATCCAAATACAGACGCTCGTTTCACGCCAAACTCCCGTAAAATGGGTCTTATTGCCCCTCTTACCTTGTCGATACGTGGTACCGGTTGGTTCCGTGTCATCTTTTACTCGATCTATTTGAGGTCATTTCTATAAATAAGATTTTCGCACTTGCCACTGTCGCTGCGACATTACAAGTGGTCGCTACACTGCAAGGCAGGTCTTTCTAAGTTTTCGCTTTCTCCGAATTCGGGTGTTTTTAAGAGGGAGTGGAAAAAAAAGATTGGGGTCAAATACATCGAATTTTCTGCCATAAGCATGATCTCTGATTACCTCCTATCGATTCTCAGAGAGCAGATTCCCGGTGTCTGGAGCAATGTGATGGATTTAAACAATTTGTCCTTCAACTTTTCATATCTTGCCGAATCTTTGACGGCGAAGAAGCCAGTCAAGACCTCATACATGGTAATTACAGAAGTAAAATATGGCTCTTCTTGCTCGATTTTTAACGTCACTTCTTGTATATCCTCCTACCACGCATCGTCATCGATACAACGAGGACAATCTTGAAGAGGAAGATGAATTACTCACGGTATTTGGCACGTCCACCAAGGAAGAACTCCAAAAAATATGGAGATATTGAACAATCTGGTCGGGTTCTTCATTGGATGAAGTAGTCTTCGTGGACCCTGACATCCTTTTTCGTTGTTTCGCCAATAGTAACGGTAGAAAGTCGCTCCACGATTCAACAGGAACCAGTGGGGAGGAGTTAAGACTGTGAAGTTCAAGCTCGATGAAAACGCACTATCGGTCCTTAAACAACTCGAGTATAATCCGGAATTTTGCTCCCAATATGCACCCTAAATCTTTTCGCCATTTTTTGATTGTTTTTCGCGAGGCGCACGCAAAGAACCTGAATCATTCGGGTATGAAATTTTGCTAAAACCACTCATACCTGCGAATTTCAAGAAAGAAGTGCATTGATGGCTGTAGCTATGTCCCAAATGGTCAATTTTCTTGTTTCTTACATCTTGTTGAAATGTTTGTCGTTTGTCACTAACACCGCATTCATCTCCATTGCAGTTGCGGTATGAAGTACATCCTTGAATTGTGTCTCCGGAAAATATTTCTTGCACTCGATTATTGTTTGGTTCTTGGGAATTATGACTTGGGTTTTTTGCTTCAATAACAGGAGTAACGCGCTGGCCGTTGGCGAGTCAAAGGCGACTTGATATTTGCTCATCTCCTCTATTAGGATTGGATTTCCAACGAGGCAAATAGCTTTATTATTACTGCACTCGAGAATTAGGTCAAGCACACGTGAATTTAATGCGGGATTCTTGATTGCAGCAATAAAAACGTTATTGTCGAGCAGTATTTTCTTTCCAGAACTTAAGGGCTCGCTCGTTCATTTCCCCCTCCGTCTCGGCTACAATCTTGTCAATGTCCACATTCTTCAGTTCCTCCTGCAACCTTTTGGCAATTTCAAGTCGTTCTAATTTCTCAATCACGATCTTGTCCCCGATATCGATGAGGAAGAGCCTGGTGTTCGCCGTTATGCCGAGCTTTTTCCGCACCTCGACGGGGATGATGACGCGCCCGGCTTTGTCAATTGACACGATGCTCATTTTCTCTCATAAGATATAGGTAAAAATTCCGTTAAAAATATTGCCATTTCTACCATAAACACCACTTATACCAATTATTGGATAGGATACTAATTTCTCGAGTACGCCTATTTCCCCTGAATTGAAATTCCCGGGGCTTTTATTTTAAGTGCGAGGTCGCAGGCCTGCTCTAGAAGCTCTTGTTTCCAACCATAATACAGGGGACGCTGGCCCGTACGCCCGTAGTGGTAGCTGCTCGCGGAAACGGCTATAATGTTGATATAGAAACACGCGTGGATCAAGTCGCGTATCTAGTACATGTTTGAGCGTGTGGACTACCATTGCAGGTATTTTTCCCGCTCTGCTTGGATAAATTGGAAAAAAGGGGGAAGCCAGGTCAACGGACAAAGGTAGATTTTTTGCGCCACTCCAAATTCCTCGCAATGGTCATATTCGCGTAAAAGACTCGCGTTCTGGCCCTTATTTTCCTTGAATTGGGGGAATTTCTTCAGATATTCTTGAAAATACTTTTCCTGTATGTCGTTGCGCAAGTAAATTTTATGGAGATCTAGGGTTTCAAAATATTCTCGAGATTTCTTGAATTCACCATAGTAGGATATGTTACCCCCTTCCTTGAGCTCAATTTCTTCGCCCAGTAGCTTGAATTCCAAGTTTTGGAAATTCCCGCGTGTAAAAAAAAATAAATGCGCTGAAATAGATCTGCATTCGCCGTGACCTCGAACAATAATTCCACATACAACGGACAAGTGGATAACAAGGTTCCATCTGCACGTCCTAAGATGTCCCTTGAAATTTCTCCTCAACCTGCCTTCTCGGGACGATTTACGCGAACTAATTGCCCTTCCCTCTGAGATTTAGATCTTAATTGCTCGTGAATGTGTTTAGCTAACCTTGTAAAATCCCTGCTAAAGTACATGCGATAATTCCGTGATGTTTTTGGTTTATTTGATGAAGTTGGACAAAATGCTTTCGGTTGAAGGTGAATAGGATTCGGTCACTAAAGGGAGGCATCGCTCCAAAATTACGGAGTTTGCTGCTATAGAGAGAAATATGAAATCTTTTAACGGATTAAATTCTAGTATATTAAAAGCGATATTCTTTTGAAAGAGAATTTCCGCTTAAAATGAGTTTACAGAATACAGGAAGATCCATTTTTGGTTTACCTCGCATGGGACTGGTGACTCCCTCTTTTGTGAAGCGAGGGTGATAGTGGTGTGGACGATCTGGAACCCCCCATCGATTATCATAATTATCAAATCGAACCCGGTCAAATTTTATGTCGGAAAAGATGATGGAATAACTATATTGGTCATAATCATTCCATTGAAGGTAAATATTTGTTCCATCTTTCAATTGTATAGTTATTTTGGGATCCTCTTTATCGATCTTGAGAGAAACAATTAATTTATCTAATAAATTCTGCATAATTCGCTGAGCTATTAGGACTTTTTCACTCCCGAGC
>MBAA01000159.1:0-6728 GCA_001940655.1 Promethearchaeota archaeon CR_4 | reverse complement strand
CACGAGATTTTTAACCGGTACAACTTTTCCCGCTTGTCTAGTAAGTTTGTCAATGAAATTGCGTCCGGTTCAGCTTCCTCTAATGTCCCGTCCGCCGCATGCGCTAGAAAGAGCTCGCTCGAGGAGTATTTCCACTTGGCCAAGATGGCATTGATCCGATCCGTGATCGCCTGCAACTTGGAATCCACCAAATCTTCCAGCAATTCCCGATCCACCAATACCGAAGTCATAAGATCACTTCTATTAGAGAGATAAAGTCCATTTTGCTATAAATAATTGACTCCCGAATGAATCATTCCGACCATTTTTATAACATCCACCCCCCCTGATTCATAGCGATCTTTGGCTGTTGTGCGACTCGCCTCCTGGAGAATGTCGGAAGTACGATTGAATTACTTTTATGCAATTTAAGTGCCGACCTTTTTCATTCATAATGATTTGAAATGGAGGTATTAATGCTCAAGAATTCAACTTGTTTCATGCAAACCCAGTAGATTTATGGTTGCTTTAACCGCTCCTGAAGCATAGCAGCTAACGCTATTGTCCGAGCGCCCCAGTCCCACCGGTTCCCGGTGAATCCTTCGAGCACTTGTCCGTTTTCGCAGTAAAAGACTGCCCCGCAATTGTAACAGAAATCTAGCGTATGATCGGGGACTAGCCTCCTGTGCAAGAACCGTTCATACCAACAGTTTACGTTTTTGTTGTTTACTCCTTTAAATTATACAATTATACGATAAAAGAGTAATAGGTATGTCAATTAGGTAATAACCCAGTGTAACGCAAAAACATTCATATAATTGCACCCAAAAAATCAAGTGATGGAAAGTCTCTTCCAAAATGCAGGTTGGAATCCGTTCCATTTTCTGTTTGGATTACTAAAGACGCATTAACAAATAATTCTTTCCGGTCGGAAATTATGGGCAAAACTTATACCGCGATTGACCTCTTTTGTGGCGCTGGCGGTTTTAGTCGGGGATTTGAAGGTGCGGGGATCGATGTCGTTGCCGCCTATGACTGGGAAGAGAAATTCAAGGATACCTTTAACCGCAACCACACGCACCCCGTCTTTGCAACCGCCGACATCTCCGCAGGGATTTCCGGCAAGTTCACTTCCGGATCGATTGACATTGTCTTTGGCTCCCCTCCTTGCCAAGGGTTCAGCGATGCGCGTGGCAACCGGGACCCGAAAAATGCGGATCAATTCCTGCGGAATACCCTCCCGATTGCCTTCGTCAACGTGGTCAACCAAGTTCGGCCTAAGGTCGCCCTCATGGAAAATGTCGCGGGCATGGCGACCTATCGCGTGAAGGATGGTTTATTCATCGATAAACTCCGGGAGAAATTTGCCGACATCGGATACGACATGACTTACCAAATCCTCAACGGCGCCCAGTTTGGCGTCCCGCAGGAACGTCACCGCGTCTTTTGCCTGGCAATTGAGCAAGATTTCAAGGTTGCGCCCCAATTGATCCATCACGACATCGCAGGTGCGTTTAGTTCACCAACAAAGTATGTTACTGTTGGGGATGCGATCAGTGATTTGCCACGGAATCCTGTCGGTGCCGGCGAGACCTGCGAGTATGGGGTTCTACTGGAAAATGCGACCGCCTACCAACAAATCATGCGCGCTGACAATCCAAATGGGACGATTCAGAATCACCAGATTGTCGCTAAACCAACCGAGGCCGAATTGCAAATCCTCCGTCGCTTGCCCGAAGGGAAGATTTACCGCAGTTCCCGGTTTGGCGACCGCTACGTAGGTGTTTGGGAACTGTTCGCCGACCTCCTCGCGGAGGATGAAAGGCAACTCCTCTATTTCTTGTGCCAAAAACGCACGAACACCCAGTTCAAGGAATGGAACGACACCCGTTACAACGAGGGTTTTATCCGGGAACTCAAATTCTCTCGTGATACCCAGGGCCGATTCATGTATCCCGAGCAATTTCCTGCGAAAGAGCCTAACCCTAACCGCCCCCCGCAGGTTATCCTCGATTCTCTCGTCACGAAGGGGTGGTTGCGCACCAAACAATTCCGGGATTCTACCAGTGGCGAAGGATTTGTCGCGTATGACATTAATAGTATTGCCGGCGTGCGCCCCATGTACATGCGTCTCACGCGGCTCGCACCCGCCCGCACGATCATGACCACGTCGTTCAAGGTCAAGGAATTAGTGCACCCCACCGAACCGCGCCCCCTGACCCTTCGCGAAGGGTGCCGCATCCAAAGCTTCCCAGATACCTTTATTTTTCCCGATAGCAAGAAATATGCCCCCACCATAATAGGCAATGCGGTTCCCCCCCTAATGGCACAGGAACTGGGCAAATATCTGCGTTTATTGCTTTATTACTTGGAGGATTCCCGCGATACTTACTACCTCGACATCATCAGGAGACAATGTGTGACATCCAAAAAACTTCGGAAAAAATCCCCCACCATAGCACCAGTTGTCACCCTCTTGAATTTCTTGCCTCGTAACAAATAAAACACCTTATTGTCCGATTAACATCAATTTCCATGAAAACTGATACTACAAAAGTGATCGAGGAAGGAAAAAATATAGATTTATATAAGTAATTTTATATTGATGAATGTGATGACCCAAAAAACCATTGCATTGCCTGAGGACGTGTACTTGGAATTGAAGAAACTAAAGCGGAATGACGAAACATTTCCCGACCTCATCCGGCGGTTAGTCCAACGGGACAAAAAACGGGACAAAAACCTCGACAGTCTCGCGGGAGCCTTGGCAGAAGATGACGAGTGGGACGCCATCGTGGAGGACTTGTACAACGACCGGCAACGACCCGCGCGCCTGGAGTGAATTCTCCCATGACTATTTTGGACACGGACGTATTGGTGGCCTACTTACGCAAGAAGGATTTCGCGGTCGAATTCATCCAGCACCTTCGCAAAAAAGAGGAACCACTGAAAACGACCGTATTCAATGCTGCAGAGTTGTTCAAAGGTTGTTATGCGATGAAAAACGTAGCAAAAGGATTAAAGAAGGTTCAAGCACTTGTTGAATCCCTCGCGGAGGTGCTCCCATTTGACGATCGCGCCATCCAAGAATATGCAAAACTCGCGGCAGACTTGAAAAACCGGGGAAAGATGATCGGGGCTTTTGATGAACTGATTGGGAGTATCTGCATTGCAAACGGTGAAACCTTATACACCAAAAACGTCCGCCACTTTGAAAATATCGAAGAAATAAAAATCATAAACTGGTTTGAGATGATCCAAAAACTATCTGGGGGATCATGACCCCTTTAATCCAAAATTGGGCGAATTGATAAAAGGTTAATGAGGAAGCTCGCTTCTTCCGCATATCCCTCCGCCCGATTGAGTATCCTGTGCCAGTCCCGGAGAAAGGGAAGATGGATTTTGGTTTAGTTGACCTCCACTTGTGCTCGGAACCAAATCACAGCTGCCACGATGCTCCTCTCGAGCACCATCTCAATCCTGTATTCACCGTTCGGAATTAGATGAGGTAGATTGTTTCCCACCAAGTCTCGAAATATGTCGTGTTCCAGCTATAAGGCATCACTTTGTGTATTTAACCGCAGACCTCATTTCCGCAAGTCGATGACCAAGGGAGTGAAAGATGCCTTGGCGATGTATTCCAAAGACCCGTGGCAGCTCAATCACCGGCGTTGGCATGTTGTGGAATTAATGAACGCGTCTAGCGGCGAGAGCGTCCACGTGCACGTAGCGGTGGTAATAGTCCACGAAAAATTGAAGGCCATAACCAAACCTATATAGCACTCGCAGTCGGTCGAGGAGGCCGAGGCAAATTACGCTAAGCGGTTTAGTATTGCTCCAGCTACAAGGACAAACATATGTTCCTGGTACGCACGAGCTCGAGAAGCTGGGCGGTGCACCTCGTGCTTTTTTTGGTTTCGGTTTTATTAGAAAATGTATGGAGATTCGCGCTTGCGTGGACGTTCTTGAAAGGATTGCCCCCACTCTTGAAGGTTGACAGAAATGAATTGACGAAAAAAGAAATAACAAACCAATTATACAACTTTCTCATGTATGAGGGGTGGAAATTATGACATTATATTATTTACGAACTACTGTTGAGATTTATTAGGAACCCTTTTCTTTTCCCACTTTTCCAATTTTTTGAAAGAGTTCCTCGCCACGGGCGAATTCTTCTTCCAAATCCTTTTCACTTTGGTTTGGAGGTCGAATTTGCTCCTTTTGGACGAAATCCATCATATCGTAGAGGGTTACTCCCACTGCGGACGCAACCTCTTGAAGACTTTTTAATCCCTTGCGGTAATATTCTGCTTGTTTTCGCATCTTGTATTCCTCCATTTTTTGAAGGAGGAACTTCCGGATTAACGCCGATCGGTCGATTTTCTCTTCTGCCACGATTTCATTCAACTGTTCGATTTCATGATTTTCCAATCTCGTGCTGACCGTTTTACTCATTTCGGATCCCTCGCAATACGTCTTGGTTCTTTTTTAATGTAAAAATCTTCCTTTCTTGTGTTAGCGCGTTTGCTTTCACCAATTCCTCTAGAATCCTCTCAAATTCTGCTCCTGGTAGCCGTCCTTCGCGATATCTCCTGCCAAAAAAGATCTCGAATGGCATTGCATCTACCTGCTGAGCGCGAAATTTCTTAATTGCCCGAATGTCATTTGTTACGCAAACGCCTTCTGATTTAGCAAGAACGAAGCAACTTGCTTCCCCGGGATCCTTGAAATGCCCGATGACGCGGTCGATGTTCACTGGAATGATGGGAATGTTGTTGGTTTTTAGATATTGATCCGCTTGGTCAGAATCAGGTTTGTTGCGATCTTTGCCACGTTCTACCACTTCGTGATAGACTTCTTTATCGATCACTGTTTGAAAATCTGCCAAATCCACGAATTTTTGAGTTAGTCCCGCCCTCGTCAGATAGATTAAACTATTTGCATCTAGTATCCAACGCATAACAATTACTGTCTACAACTCCATACTGATAAACGTTACGATCGTAAACATTTAATTCTAAGGATTATTTCCTGTTTTAATGTCAAACTCGAACTATCTATTGCCACCGTTCGACATCTATGAAATGTGTCGTATTAAAAAACTTATAATGTCTCTCCCGCGTCCTTTTTGAAACGTTTCATAGGCATTCTTTTCCCAAAAACAGAGCCTATTGAAAATCCAAGTAAATAGGGAAACAAAACCATTTCTTAACCCTTGCCCTGCTCACATACTTCCTCATCGTAGTGATCGGAATCTTGCCCCCCCCTTATCCTCGCTCTCGGACGCTGGGGGGGCAATCTTGCAATCTGACTCATCTTTCTCTTCCCCACTTTGTTAATTGAAACCTTAGTAATCCTCCGAGAATTTGCCGTAATACATTTCCTCTTGCACATACTCCTCCCATACATCCCCATCGTCTATTTTCTGTCGATTATTTTGCTTGAGTTCGTCTTTCTCATAAGAGACGAGTTTCCACGGATCATACTCTGGATGCTGCGCGAGCAAAGCCTGTAATACTCTTTCCGTGATTGGGAAGGACTCGTTCACTTCCCCAATCCAGCTGCCTTTAAAGTGGGGCATAGAGGTCGTGATTTTCGAGTGGAATGAGACTTGATACTCCCCAAATTGGAAATAGATGATGAATGGTCTTAGATTGCTTTACAGAAGGTATGACAGAAAAAAAAATTCTGCAGGAATATCCATTCCTCCCACCGAATTCAATTCATACAATCCTCGCGTATGCTGATATGCTCGATGAAAACAAAGAGCAATAGAGCGGCTTGTACAACACCCCATACCGTAGCGACCTGTTTTTTGGAGTGTTGAATGAAATATATATGAGTAAATTGATTAAAAGAATGTAATGATAATTTTTTATTGATGATTTAATCGAAAAAAAAGAACACGCGAACAAGGAAATTCGATGAAGGAACCGAAATGACCCAAATTAGGTTAGAGAAAGCGGTGGCAGAGGAATTAATTGGATTCAAATTGCGCAGGTTGCAGGAGTTAATTAACCAGATTCTTTCCCGCTGGAATGAAACCGACCCAAATCTCTTTTTGGAAAAGGCGCGCAAGGGTCGACATCCAAATGCAGAAAATGACGCAATTGAATTGGAGCAATTCCTTCTTGAATCACAGCAAGCACATACTTTATTAAAAACCATAGGTCAATACCAATGAACGCTCGATTACGACTACTTCGAGCTCAAGATTTTCTAATTCATCACTTCCAAGAAAGGATTCAAAGTATCACCTTAGATGCAGACCGTCCAATGGTAAGAGTCCTATTCCAAAAAGGTTGCATCCTTTACATCCGTTACAATGATTATGGACACTATTCCTATCAAATTAATTTTTCCCAAATGCCAGATGACTGGGTCCGCTTTGATGATTATGATGCAACTTGGCCGGTATCCACAAATCCCCATCACCTCCATTATCACGGACAACAAAATGTAAAAGATAGTCCAATGGGTGGCAATCCTGATGAAGATATTCCATTTTTAATCAAGTTCCTCAAAAAAGAATTGCTCTAATTTTATACAACTCAAAGGAATACTACTCAAAGTATTTTTATACTACTCATAGGAATTTTCTCGGGAGGATTCATAGATTCGCTGTATGACATTAGGGTATTTGTTTTACTTTGGATTGAGATCCAATAATCACATAACGTAAATGATATAATTTAAGCTAACCACCGACATTTTTCAACCTTCTTTTCCCGAAATACTCAGGAATTCTC
>MBAA01000130.1:92491-93525 GCA_001940655.1 Promethearchaeota archaeon CR_4 | reverse complement strand
TTGCGGTGGTCGGAAAAAAAGATAAGAAAAGGGAGATATTCACAAAACAAAGGTTCATTCCATCGCGTATTTCTCGGTCCACTTCTTCGCCTTCTCCACGAACTTCGACTCAGCCCGGAGCGCTTGCTCTCCCGCCTCGTGATTCAGCGGGTCGCTCGGATTGAAGAAAGGCGGTTCCATGTGGATCTGTCCTTTTAACGCTTCGATGATATTCGTTAGGGTTTTCGATGGCGTCCACCCGGAAGCACCGGTGCTCGCATCAACCTTCCCCACGAGATCTGGGTTCAACAAGTCGAGGCAGATGTTTAATTTGCCCGGTGGGATGGAGGAATCGATGTTGGGGTGCCAGATCAGCGTGTGACAATAACCATAGGGCGGGTGAAAAGGATAATTGTCGGGCATTTTGAGCTCAAACAAGAATTTGCCGCCCGCGTAGGCTGTGCCCTCGCGCCCCTTGATGGTAAGCCGGATGTGATTGACACTTCGGCCCCACGGTTCGATGGTGATGTGGGGATCATTCTTAAACTGCTCCACAGCTTCCGCATAATCGGTTTCTTCGCGCATGGGTGCTCACGGTCGTGTAAAATTAATTTCACGTAGAGATATTTAGTATTGCGTGTCTATAGTTTTAATATTAATGTTTTTACCCTAAATGGGTAGCGGAGGGGGCCAAAAAGCACGAGGGCTAGAAAATCGCACTTAATGATAGAATAAACTTAAAAAAGGATAAACGGTGAGGGATGCAATCCTGACGAAAGTATGTAATCCCCTTTTGTGCACTTTCAACAGGTCTTCCAATTATGGCCAAGAATTGCAGCATATATTAAGTCCAGAAGAAATTTCAATCTAAGGAGCGTACTTTGGTATGTATTGTTATGATATTTTTGGAATGGAGCAATGATATCGTGATATGAGTCATACATTGAGAATTTTAATCCCAACGCCATTCAAACTATGTTTATTCGCAGAATTCTATTAAAAAGTTTGTTTTTGACCTCCCGACTTTTCATAGGCTCTCGATAACAATCTAAACT
>MBAA01000130.1:92256-92450 GCA_001940655.1 Promethearchaeota archaeon CR_4 | reverse complement strand
CAATATCCTGAATCATATTGAATGGGGAAAAAATATGCCGATGAAAACCCCCGGAGAATACGTTGAAAGCTTGCGGAAGCTGAACCTCGTGGTGTACGAGCTTGGCAAGCGGATTACAAATGTCGTGGATGATCCGATCATCCGGCCGTCTATGAATGCGGTTGCGATGACATATGCACTCGCACTCGACCCGA
>MBAA01000130.1:91210-92235 GCA_001940655.1 Promethearchaeota archaeon CR_4 | reverse complement strand
CCACTTCCCACATCACGGGACACAAGATAAATCGTTTCACACATATCCACCAGAGCGTGGAGGATCTCGTCAAGAAGAGCAAGATGGGGCGGTTGATGGGATCTCAAACCGGTTGTTGCTTCCAACGCTGTGTTGGGATGGACGCGCTTAACGCTTTATCCATGACGACCTTCGACACTGACAAGAAGCACGGTACGGGTTATTACAAGCGGTTCCTGAAGTATCTCGAGTACGTTCAAGAGAATGACCTCGTTTGCGATGGGGCAATGACTGACCCGAAGGGGGATCGTTCCTTACCTCCCCACAAGCAAGCTGATCCCGACTTATTTTTACGGGTAGTCGAAGAAAAAGCGGATGGCATCGTGGTACGAGGCGCGAAAGCGCACCAGACTGGAGCGGTCAATTCCCACGAGATAATTATCATGCCCACGATTACGATGCGAGAAGAAGACAAAGATTTTGCGATATCATTTGCCGTTCCAAGTGATACGAAAGGGATCACTTACATTATGGGTCGGCAATCTTGCGACACGAGAAAATTGGAAAAGGGCAAGATAGACCAAGGTAATACGCTCTACGGAGGACACGAGGCGCTCGTTGTATTCGATGACGTATTCGTCCCATGGGACAGAGTCTTCATGTACAAGGAATATGACTTTTCCGGCCAACTGGTCGAACAATTCGCGTCATATCACCGCCAGAGTTACGCGTGTAAGGTGGGAGTGGGAGACGTGCTCATCGGGGCGACCCAAACGATTGCGGAATACAACGGGGCGGACAAAGCATCCCACGTCAAGGATAAAATCATCGAGATGAATCACCTGAATGAAACGCTGTATTGCGGGTGCATCGCCTGCGCGGCAGAGGGACACAAAGAACCAAGTGGGACGTATTACGTGAATACACTCTTAGCAAACGTCCACAAGCAGAATATAACGCGCCTTCCTTACGAGATTGCTCGCCTTGCTCAAGATATAGCAGGAGGTTTAATGGTGACGCTCCCATCGGAAGAGGACTTAAAATCA
>MBAA01000130.1:88449-91172 GCA_001940655.1 Promethearchaeota archaeon CR_4 | reverse complement strand
AAGGAAGGATGTGTCCACCGAACACCGGATGCGCATGCTCCGTTTGATCGAAAACTTGACAATGGGGAGCGCGGCAGTAGGATACCTCACCGAGTCGATGCATGGAGCTGGTTCACCCCAAGCACAGAGGATAATGATCGCCCGTCAAGTGAATATGAAAGAGAAGCAGAAAGTTGCCAAGAAATTATGTGGAATTAAGGAAACTGAATAAAATCCTTGGCAATGTATAGTTCAATCATTTCTCATACTTTTATTTCTAATTTCGATGGAAATCTACGTTTCACACAGATTCTTCGATGAACCCTTGAACAAAAAGATTAAATCGTCGATTTTTCCATAAAACAGACTGAAAAGGGCAAGTGGGGAAATATTTTCGTACCTGTTTCTTGAAATCCGTGACGGGTATACCATTTTTTCAAGATCGCATGTTCATTGATAATTCCGATGGAAATCGTTCTCCCGCCTTGTTTCTTTACATATTCAAAGGCAAAATTTAGTAATTGAGCACCAAAACCTCTATGGCGTACAGGGGGAATCACTGCGAGTTTTTCCAAGAAATAGGTCAAATCTGGGCCTTTTTCTATCGCAATGAACCCCAATTGACTCCCTCTCTCAAATAGTCCAAAAAACCTCGTGTTTTTGGCTTTCAATTCCTGTAATTTTGATAAGGTGATGAACGCCGGATTGGTGGGGGCATTTTTTTCAGTTAGGTTAAAATCTCCGGCAACCGTGAGGAACGCTTTTCTGATGACCTCAACGCTATTCTGAAGGTCAACTTCGTCTTGAATTTCTTTTATGACCGCGGCTTGAATTCCTTTTTGTCCCATAGCGAAAACTCTCTTAATTTGCATACTTTCTTTCTGATATAACATTTCATGTTATGTATCGAGTGAAAATAGAAAACGAAACACGATAAATTTTACCCACAAACCTTGATAATGGCAAAATAACTATGAACATTTAATGACAAATGCCCTGTCTCTCGCGGAATTTCTCAAGCAAGCGGAATTTTCCGTTGCGATCTTTGACCTTGACAACACACTCGTTGACTTGAATGTCGAATGGGGGCCGTTGAAGGAACTCCTCAAAAATAAACACGAGCAAATGTTCAGTTTCCCCATCGACTTCACACGTTTGATGGTAGGACTGGAGAACGTCCGGAAAGCGCACGGTCAAGGACAATACGATATTTTTTCAAGCTTAGTTGCGAATTGGGAAGTGCAAGCGGCTAAAACACGGGCTACAGAGCGGAAAGAACTGACCAAGATTGTACCGCAACTGAAGAAAGAAGGAAAAAAGATAGCGATCTTCACGGGGAACTATAAGGAAGCCGCTGAAATCGCTCTCAAACGTTTCCACTTGCGGGAGCATATCGACTTCATCATAGGACGGCAAGAATCACCCAAGCTTAAACCCGACCCGAGTGGTTTGGAGGTCATCCTTGCCCACTTTGGCATCTCTCCTAAGGAAGCCGTCTATATCGGAGATGCAGAAGTGGACCGTGTGGCGGGAGAAGCGGCAGGTATTCCAACTTTCATCGTAACATAATTTTACTTAAAAGTATGAATATTAAACCCTGCGTCGATCAATGTTTCCGTTGCTTTCTCCAAATCCTTTTCTTTTACTAAGAAGTAATCGGTATTAAAAGTCGATATCACAAATATACTAATACCTTTATTTGCGAATATATTGCTGATTGACGCTATAACCCCAATAAAGGAAAAATCTAAAATCCCATCAATTCTCAAAGCTTTCCAATCTCGTTCTGAAACACCTCTAGAAACATCATTTAGATGAATTCCCTGAGGGTAAACAATTGAAAGTTCGTTGTCAGTTTTTGTAATCGAAAAAAAAGCACCTGACGTACACCAATTAGGAATATCAGAATTTGGATCTAGCTTGGATATCACAAACCTTCCAGGTAATACTGACAAGGATAACGATTTTTCTGGCATAATTTGAACTCCATTGCGATATTTATTATACTGCAATTATTTCCTCCTGGTTTATCTTATTTGCATCTAAAATTGAATAGGATTTTTCATGTGATTTTCTGCATTAAACTATGTTTTTTTAAAAATTTTATTTGTAAATGAGATATGGCTCTTCATTTCTTGATAGAATCTCTCATTGGTAACAAGAGTTAATTAGGAAAATCCTCCAATGACTTGCTATTGAATTAAAAACCAGGATATATTCTTCGATAGGTTGATAAAAATGTCTCCAGAAGTCGATTTGTCACGCGAGGAACGAAAACGATATGCCCGGCAATTTCTCATCAAAGGGTGGGACCAAAAAACCCTGAACGATTCTACGGTATTTATTGCTGGCGTGGGCGCGCTCGGGTGTGAAATAGGCAAAGATCTTGCCTTGTGCGGGATAGGACACATAATCTTGTGCGACCTCGACACGATCGAAACGAGTAACCTTTCCCGCCAATTACTGTTTCGCCCGGGAGATGAAGGGAAATCCAAAGCAGAGGTTGCTGCCCAGCGTCTCAAGGAAATGAACCCCTTCATCAAAGTATCCTCTTATTTCAAGAAATTACAGGATATTCCGATTGACGTGTATGAAAAATGTGACGTGATCATCGCTGCCCTTGACAACATCCGGGCGCGTATGGACTTGAACAAGCTCGCTATCCGCTTGAAAAAACCCATGATTGAAGGCGGGACGGTCGGATTTGAAGGGCACGTCCAAGTTGTCATCCCCGAAGGCACCCC
>MBAA01000130.1:84666-88421 GCA_001940655.1 Promethearchaeota archaeon CR_4 | reverse complement strand
ATCGAGTCCATAGTTGAGGAACGTCTTTGGAGCTTAAACGAAAAAGAACACCGCGATTATTTTGCTGCACAACATCGAATCGAGGAGCTCGAGGGGGAGATTGAAAAATTAAAAGAGAGGGAAATTTTGCCTGTCATCGAACAGGTGCGAAAAGAAGTGTTGGCAGAATGGAATGAGGACCAAGAAAAGAAATCCCTCAATAATACCGCTTGTTATCGCTGCCTAGTCCCTATCCCTCCTGCTGATCAGAAGCTCATCGCCGCTTGTACACTCAAGGGGATCCCCCAGAACCGTGACCACTGTGTCCTGCGAGCCGAAGTCATCTTTACGAAAAACCACGGGGACAAAGGCCCGGACTTCGACAAGGATGAAGAAGTATACGAACTCATGAAGATCGCACAACAGGAACTCGAGGCGCTGCGAGAACGTGTGTTTAAGGAAAACTTCACTGAGGAACAACTAGCCGAGATGTCGGAGGAAGACAAGCAAAAGGCCAAACAACAAATAAAGGAAACGTTCGGCCCCGATTACACGTCAGATGAAATGGAAAATATTCTCGGAAACAAGATTCCGGCCGTACAGACAGTTTCTTCGGTCATCTCAAGCATCGAGTCCCAGGAAGCGCTCAAACTCACCTTTCGGATGCACGGGCGGGATGTGGGGGATCCAATGTACCCCCCCTACGTTAACTATAATGGCATTTTCGGGCAATTCGACCACGTGCCGGTGGTGCGCCGGGAGGATTGTGTTGATTGTGGGAAGTCTGTTGGCCAGGAGAACGTAGAGATATTAGCACCTGCCGAAAACGGTTCTGTCAAGGATCTTTTCGTCGGCATGGCGAAAGCAAAGTATCCCTTAAACGAAGACAAATGGTTGATCACAGCAGCGTCGAACGGCGAAATCCTGTGGGATCCCTCAACGCCCAGATTCAAGGACCCCGCATATAAATTTGGGCAAAGCGGTGTGGTCAACGGATCCGAGATTCGCTTCACGCCAATCGCTGATGAAAAGGAAAAACTTAAACAGGAGAAGGGCATTTTCCAGTATAATGTTTTGTTGCGGTTAATATGACTCTAATCTTTAACGCTTATTCTTTTTATTTTACATCACAAATTAAATAGGCAAAGTATTTTAAAAAACCAAGAGATACACACTCAATAAAAGAGATTCCATTGGAGCTGTATCAACTATATGATCCTACAATTTGATGTTCAAACGGTTATTGTTGTTATCTTCTATATCTTTCTGGTCTCCCTTGCGGTATATGTTGCGGGAAGCTTGTTTAAAAAAGAAACAAGCAAACAAGGTTATGGAACCGCCCTTATTCTCTCATTGATATTCATTTTAGTGCTCTATTTCGTCATTCGTCCATTCTTATTTGAACCCTTCATCAATATTGCTTGGGTTGAGATTATTATCATATTTTTGTTTATGCTGGTGTTATTCGCGATATTTTACGACATTGGCATTGGATATGCTTTCCTTGCGGCAATCATTTGCGCGGTAGTTCTATGGTTGATTGAACTCCTTATGATATGGGTTTTCGGACTTTTCAGTGTGACATTTGATACCATCATCTATATTTAATACAAAAATGGAATAGCGATATTTTCCCAAAACTTCCGGAAAATAGCTATCCGAATTTTACTTTTAAATAATTGAAAGTGTTTAATACAATTTTAAATTCATTCGACAAAAGGAACACTTAAAAAGCCATAAATTGCAGAATACAGCAAAGGCCAATCATTATGCAAGCGATTCACCCCAGCCTATTCCGGCGTCAAGTACGGCGATATGCCGAAGATTTATCCAAAACTAAACTAAATGAATTATCGGATGAGGGGGTAGAAGTCCGGAAACGCATTGAAGACTTTAAAAGTCGGTATGCTCCTTGGTCGGGATTGTGCGTAGATTCCCCAAACACGATCTTCACCCCTCGGAGTCCGGCAGTTTTGGTGCTCGAGCAAATTGGCAACGATTATGGACTTTACCCATCTGATGCTCCGTGGCAATCGAATCTCTTTTTAACAAAAGAAGAAGCAGGAGATTTTGCTTTGAAGCACTTTGCTGGTTGGGAAGTCACAGTTCCTACAGAATTCGTGCCGAATGAAGAAGTAATTCAAGCTTTGAGTGAGGTATTCTGCCAATAAAGCATCCATTCATCTTAATCATAATTTGTCTGTTTTTTGGAGCCACTCCACCGAATGTTGAGAGAGGGGAGTCATGCGGTGGGATTGAACCCCATCTTTCAACCTCGTTGCCGGCGATTCAAGCGCCTCAAGCATGGGCGAGTGGATTCAACGGGAGCGGGGTGACAATTGCCGTCTTGGATACGGGAATATATGCGGAGCACGAAGCACTCCGGAGTTATTCGGCTAAGAATTTCTCCGCGAAAATTGTAGGTTGGTATGATGCCTTCTTCCCGGAAAATTTAACGCCATATGATATGGATCTGAAAGGACATGGCACACACGTGGCAAGTATCGCCGCTGCGCATAATCTTTTTAACGGGACTGCACCGGGAGCAAATCTCGTTGCGATTAATATCTATAATCTTACCATAAGTGGTCCCGATGCTACGGATGAATCGGTGGAACGGGCGATTAATTGGACTGTGGAAAATAGACTGACCTATCGGATTCGTGTTGCATCGATGAGTTTTGGGAGGGATCCCTTTTTGAGTGAGTCCGATCCGCTCACGAACATAGTAACGAGATTGGTAGAGGTGGGCGTTGTCGTGGTGGTATCCGCAGGTAATGAAGGAACACACGGGGAAAAATCTATAACGGCACCAGGGGATAATCCGTATGCAATTACTGTTGGTGCCATTGATGATGGTGACGCAGTTTATTCTCTTTCAGGGCAAGGACCCACGCGCCAAGGCAATTCTAAACCCGATGTAGTCGCCCCAGGAGTCCGTATTGAAGCTGCGGGCGTTGCATCTCCTACTGCAAATTCGACACTTACCGGCACGTCTATGGCGGTGCCCCACGTGTCTGGGGCAGTCGCGATCCTCCTCCAAGCTAATGCGACTCTGACACCCGCACAAGTGAAGATGTTCTTATGCGCAACCGCTTATAAGACTAGGAATAATGGGCAGCTCTCGGATAATATTGAAGGGTACGGGAAGATACAAATTCAATCTGCTTTAGAAGCTCTTCAGATGAAGTGGGATCTAGAATCATGGCCGACAGTAACGTATGATTTGGCAAAACAGGAGACCTCCGTCTGGGCTAGACAAGTCTGCTTAAAACCATCTCAGATTTACTCGATAAGGGCAGTAGGGGCAAATGGCGGTAAGGCGAGCGTTACTGTCTTTCAAATGACTCCCGATTCCTTCGGGAGGCCTCATCTAATTGCGACAAATATCGGATCCCACCTTAATCGGATTGCATTCCAGGTACAAGAATCACAGGATGCCCTGATCGTAGTAAAATTAAACCCCGGTAGCATAGATGATACATTTGTAATCGAGTTACTCGAGGATCCGCTCTATTTGGGATTGGTTTGTTTCGCAATTGGATCTACGGCATGGGGTATCACTACGGTTCTCGCTTGGGTAAAATTGAACTCCCATAAAAAAACCATCGTGAGAAAAAAAAGAAGTCTGTTTATTTAGCAGTCTTTTTTGCAGCTTTCCGAATCATTTTTTTCAAAGAATCCTGTTCCGCTTTAGCTTTTCCCCTTTCCTCACGTTCTTTTTCTTCGCGCGCCTTTGCTTCTTTTTCTGCCAACTCGCGTCGAACTTGTTCTTT
>MBAA01000130.1:80688-84649 GCA_001940655.1 Promethearchaeota archaeon CR_4 | reverse complement strand
TCTGTTTTTCATCCGCGTCCTGCCCTTTCGTGAGGTATTTTTGGTAATCGTTTGCTTGTTGGATTCTGTCATGAATGAGTTTCCTTTCCTGTTCAATTGATGCTTTCTCGATCATTGATTTGAGGTCGAGACTCATTTTTTGCATTGCCTGGATTTCTTGATCGGCTTTCATTTCCTTTTCCTTTGCTTTTTGCGCATGCATCTGTTCGACACGCTGACGTTTCATTTGTTCTTGCTGCCATTGCTGGTATTCCTCCATAGTAATTTCGATTTCTTTTTGAATGTACTTGATCTGGGGAATCCATCCAATGTTCTGGAAAATCTTTGCAGCTTTTTCGTAATTCTCGACCGCGTCCATAAACTTAAATTGCTCGCGAAGTTTCTTTGCGTTTCCAAGAATGTTCATTGCTTCATTTTCGATAGCTAATTCCTGATCACGCTTCGCTTGAGATTCTACCAATTGTTTCTGCTGCATCTCCTTGGCGCGGGATTCTTGTTCCATTCGCTTGCGCATTTCTGTTTCCAATGCGGCACGCATGACCGCTTCTTCTTGACGTTTTTTGATGAGAACTGCTTGCTGGGTTTTCCAAGCATCATATTCCTTGTGAATGCCACCCAATACTTCCTGCAAACGTTGAACATGATCTTGCCATTGGATGCTAACGAAGCAACGCTGGGCTTCCTCATATTTTTGGATGGCACTTGAAAAGTCCGGAGGGTGGGAAGTTCGGAAACGCTCTGCCTCTTCGATGAGCGCCATTCCCTTGGCTTTCATTTCATCAACTTTTCGTTTGTATGCATTTACTTCCTGCAGTGAAGCTTGTTGTCGTTTCATTTTTTCCTGTTGTTGTATGATCTGGGTTTGAGCCTGTTCTTGCATATCCGCCAGTTCCTGCTGGCGAGTTATCTGTTGTTGTATGATTGCCTGTTGCTGCAGTTCCTGCTGATGTTGACGTTCTTGAAGCGTATTCAGCACGGTTTGGAGTTGTTGCGTCTCCTGCTGCCAACCAATTGAATTGAGTTGCGAAATAGCTTCGATGTATTTCTGCGATGCTTGTTCATATTTCTGCTTATTGGCTAGTTCCTGCGCTTCTTGGATGATAGCAAACGCTTCTTCTTGGATTTCGCGCTCGTTCTTTTTACGCATCTCGAATTCTTGCACGCTTTCCCGTCTCGCGGCAAATCGCGCCTCCAATTGCGCTTGAAGGGCAATATTTGATTCCTCCAACTTTGGAGAGCGTGGAGTTTCACTCTTGGTCATAGAGGAGGAGAGGGGCGTAGGTAATGTTCCAATTTTTGCCTTTTCTTCCCGAACCTTGGCCATTATAGAATAGATGTGATTCGTCTGTCCTTGCCACCCAGCCTTGTTAAAGAGGTCTATGGCGAGGTTGCATTTCTCTATCGCCCCATCCCAGTCTTCCCTTTTGACACAATTGTCAGCGTCATCTATGACCGCAAAGGCCTGTTGCATTAACTCCTTGTCTTTCTTTCGTTTTTCTTCAAATTGCGTTATTGCTCGATTTTGGATGGTAGAACTATGTGTGGGGGTGATTTCTGAAACACTAGGGGATTGTTCATTAAAAATTTGTGGTGGCATAGCGGAAATACTTGGAGTTGGAGCTGGAGCTGGAGCTGGAGCTGGAGGGGGAGATTGTTGAGTTTTTTCGAGGGTCTGAAATGTAGGAACATATGCTAGAGTAGTGGCCTCGCTGGTTTGAGGCGTTTTCCCTGATTTTTTTCTATCCCGTTCGAGCTCTTGGACGATTTGGAGCAAGAGGGTTGTCTGATCCGTCCACCCAATGCTGTTTAGTTGGTCAATCGCATGGTGATATGCTTGGATAGCTGCGTCATAATCCCTATTCACCGAGTATTTCTTTCCCTCGTCAATCGCTCCGTAAACTGATTGCTGGATTTCTTCCTGATGATGACGTTTTTCTTCCAATTGTTTTATCACTTGTGTTTTAGCACCAGAGAAAGCGCCCTTTTCTGGGGAGGGAGCTGAAACCCCCATCGATTGAGCCCCTCCAGTAATACTACTGGGAATTGATGCTTGGTTACTCGATGCGATTAGTTTACGCAGGTGATCTAACTCCGTTCGAACACTTTCTAGCTGCGCCCCCGTCCAACCTGCCTCAGTCAACATCGTTACAGCCAATATATATTGTTCTGCTGCGTCAGTATATCGCTTCTCTTTCTTAAGGTTGGATGCGATGTCCATTAGAGAAAACGCTTGTTGTTGTAGAGATTTTAATTTTGCCTTATCTTGGGTTTGTTCTGTTTTTTTGGATTCTTTAGCACGTTTGTTACAATCCGTCACGTGTTCATATAATTCTTCAATAAATTGGATTGCATATCCGGAACGCTGGAGTTTCTCAGCCGCTTGCTGGTAAGCATACGCTGCCTTAGCCCATTCTCCTTGTTGTTCCAATTCTTCAGCTTGTTCGATGATTTTCGTAGCCTCATTCGCTAATTCTTTTTTAGCGGTTTCAGCGGCTTCATTCCGAGTCCAAGACATGAGTAACAATCTATTTTGGAACGGCTATAAATATTAATTATGTTAAGTAAAAGGGGAAATGCTACAAATGGTCGCAGGTTCGCCCGCGGATGAAATTGTGTCCTTGTTAAGACCGATTATGGACAATATTGCATTAGTGCTCTCCAATGGGGTTATCATTTTTAGTAATTTTGCCGAAGATGCAATATATCCGCTAGTTCGGTATGTGAAAGACCTCGAGTCGCAAGTACAACCGGGTTATTTCCTGCGTCAAGATTATATGGTATCGTTTCGCCTCTCTGACCGCGTTTTTATCCTCGCGCTCTCGAACCTGCCTGACTCGGACATTATTCCGCTCTTCTCGAAACTTTATGAGAACTATTCAGAACAATTCAATGCTCTCTACCAGAAACTCCCAAAGACGCTCGGGGATATTTCGAAAGTTCTCATTTTCGCGATGGCACTCGATGCTGGTCCCGAACCTATAACCTGGGAGCCTTCAACGTTACCTGAACAAGAAATGTTGGAATATGCAACAAAGTCCATGTTAACGCTGGCAGGAGAGTGGTCTGGAGCGACACAAAATGTGGTTGCTTATCGGCCTTTTATTAAAGAAGGTTTTTTGGGGATAATTTTCCTGTTTGACATTCCATACGTAAATGCCCGTGGTCATGCGTATGATTCAGCGCTCATCCTCATTGTGGATTACAAGCATCGTGCGTTTGTCTACGAAATCAATCAAAAGATCGAAGATATTTTTTCCCGAGGTGTCAAGCAATTAATACCTGCCTGGCAGGATCGAAAGACATGTAAAAAAATAGTGGGAAATTTGATGCAATCCTTACAATCACTCCCCTTGCGAGTAAGTGCTCTAGGCGAAAACATCAAGGATCAGATGTTATCCTCGATGCAGGATTTACGAAAAATCTAAACCAAAGATTGGAATGTTGCATACCAAAGATTATTTTTGAACCCATCTCCAAGCGATTTGACGTTGTGGAGGGTATTAGTGTCTACAACGCTGCCCGGCAGCTCGGAAATGTCACTACAAGTCTCTGTATCAAATCAAAGAAATTAATGAAATTTCGATTGAAAAACTAACTAGAGGAATATTGCTTATCTAAGGAGCAAAAAATGTAGATTTTCAATCGGAAGGCAAGCGAATTCACAATATCCGAGAAGATGCTTCCTTTTGACATAATTTTCACGACTTGTGCTTGCTAGAGCACACTGTTTCCGAGCTCATCAAAAAAAGCATAGGGGCCTTTTCCGCTCGCTTGCCGCTCACGCAGGATCAATCGCAAAACAGGAATTAGATCCCGCCAAAGAAAAAAGTCATAGCGAGGTTTTCGGCGTTTTTCAGGTTTATGTTAACCGCAGATTCTGTGATCCTGAAATGCTTTGCAATGGATTTCCCGCTGATTTGTTTGGGAGACTTAAAGTACCCGTGCTGGGCGGCGTAAGTGG
>MBAA01000130.1:77014-80646 GCA_001940655.1 Promethearchaeota archaeon CR_4 | reverse complement strand
TGAGCTGGCCGAACTGGTCGAGATCCTTCATCCCTTCGATGTTACTCATTTGGGTGACCTTCCACGAATCTGTAAATTTTGAAAGGGATTCAAATATCCTGGCGAGGTGTTGCTCCTCCGCTATGAATTGAAATTGGATCACATCTTCCCGCATAGTAGTGGTAAGCATTGCCGCCGGACCTTGAGTTAAAAAGGGATAAAAAACGATATCCAGGTTCTGTTTTGAAATGCATAAGATCTCATCATTTTGTTGGCTGAGCACCTCATAATATTCCGAATGTAATTTTTCCCGAAGTATCTTGTCTAAATCGGCGATGCGATTCGGTTTGAACCTGATTCGCTGCAGCGCAAAGAGACTATGAGCATCATATTGGTAAACGTTGAGGACTTCAAGATTGTCAATGTCGACAGGCGGGTCCATAAAAGGTATCTTCTGGACAGTATTCCTTGGCATCGAACAGCGAATGATTTTCAGAGTCATATAACGGTCATATAATTTCGAAATTTTGCATTATAGTTGAATTTTGTCATGACAAAATCTTTGCAATGACAAAGATGAATTCTTTATGGTAAAATCACGTGATTAACATAAAAATGTAATGTGATCAAATTGGACAAAAATAAAATTCTAATTGATATAAAAAAAGCGGTCTTAACGGGCGAGGATGCTTTAGCTCAAAATCTTGCTCGAAAAGCGATTAAAGAAGGCGCCGAACCGATTAAAGTATTAAATGAAGCTCAAAACGCTATGATAGAAGCTGGAGAACTATGGAAGCGAAACGATTACTTCCAAGGAGATGTAGTTTTGAGCGCGGAAGCATTCCATGTCGTGATGGAAGTTGTCGAGCCTCTCTTATCTAGTGGTGAAATCGGTAAATCTGGCAAGGTAATCATTGGTACCGTAGCAGGAGATATGCACAATCTAGGCAAAATAATGGTAATTGCTACGTTACGGGGTGCTGGATTTGAAGTTGTCGATTTAGGGGAGGACGTGTCAATTCAAACGTTCATAAGCAAGATAAAACAGCTTAAACCTAATATCTTGGGATTGGGCTGCTACATGACAACGACCATGATGGAAATGAAAGAAATAATCAAAGAACTGCAAAAGGAAGGATTGAGAAACAACCTCAAGATAATGATTGGTGGCGTGCCCATTACTCAAGAGTATGCGAATGAAATAGGCGCTGATGCATGGGGAAAAGATGCGTTTGATGCAGCCGACAAAGCAAAAGGACTTGTAGGGGTGAAGTAAAAAACGTCGCAACCAACAGAAGTAAAAGGAGGTCTTGGTACAGCATTAGGAGGTGGCACTGAAAAAGGTTGCGTATCACTTGGAGTTCAAATGCATGATCATGCGATGGTGTTAGCTGGCGTTCCCGCTAATAAGTTTTTTTTCGATGCGAAAACGAATATTGAAACTAGTGCGTTAGTTTCCGGATATTATGGATTTGATTCGTTAGCAGCAGGTTACGATGGCTATAATATTGAAATAGAAGCCTTAGGGGGTAAGTTGGTATATGGAGAAAATGCAATGCCAACGATCGATTTTCGTGACCCACTAATAAAACGACCAGAAGATTTAGAGAAGCTAAAAAATAAAAAAGTCAATTTTCGCAAAGATGGTCGATTTCCTCTAGCTATAGAACATAGCAATCTTAGCTTGGAATATGGATTTAGTACCGCAATGTTCTGTTCACCATTTAGCATGGCAGTGGGTATGCGAGGTTTTCCGGCTCTTTATAGAGACATACGAAAAAATCCAAAATTCTATGCAGAACTCATGACATTTATCGTTGACAATGTAATTATTCCATGGATTAAAGTACAAAACGAAGATACTGGCAACCTTATGGCGGTAGGCGCAGATGCTTGGGCCTCTGTTCCCAATTTATCTGTCAAGGAAATGATGGATTGGGTGGTACCATACAATCAAAGATTGATCCAAAAAACCAAGAAATACGGAATTATAATAATGGGTTCTACCGGGCTTTATTCTGAGGAACGCGCGGAAAAATTTGATCCTAAAATATTACACGGTAGCTTCGATGTTGAACTCGCGAGTTCAAGTGTACCCGCAATAATGTTCCTTCAGGGACACGCGAACGAATATCCGTTGCAATCCGTTCGAGATTATACTGCAAAAGCTCGAGAACAAGGTAAGAAATTCAGTATTTCGGCCACTGTAAACGCACAATTACTCCGCGATGGACCTGTCGATAAAATCGTTAATAAAATCAAGGAAACCATTGACATATTTGCGCGAGACCACGAGTTTAATATGATTCTCGGAAATATCCCAACGGATGCGCCTTCTGATCACATACATGCTGCTGTTGCGGCTGTTCATACTTACGGTAAATTGCCCATAGCAGATAATTTGGACGAGATCCAATTCAAAATGCCAAAGAAAGAGCCGTTTAATGAATGGAGAAAACATAATGCTTAATCGATTTATATTTTAATTCATTAAAAAAATGTAAAAAAACTATAAAAAAACGATTAACAAAATGAGATGATAAAATGTCTTTTCCGAAAACAGAAGTGAGAAGAGGTTTCGCGGGAATGTTGTGGATGCAAATGGAACGTTTAAATCGCAACGATAAATTTAAAGAATTGTACAAAGACGCGAAATTAACCATTTTGTACAATCTTACCGATCAACCCTATGGTGCCCTGATAATTGTTGACAAGGGAACAATAAACGTGAAGCACGTGAAAAATGATAAGGAGACGCTAAAAAATCAGAAGGTGGATGCGTCGATGAGTTGCAGAGCGGAATTATTTTTTGTGTTAGGTGGTGGACAAATGTCAAAAATTAGGATGATGGGGAAAATGCTCACTGGGAAATTGAAAATCAAGGGAGCGAAAAAAATGCAAGAATTACAAAAAATAATGGCTCTTTTGGGGTAAAAACAATGTTTAATTTTAAGAGCGAACAGAAAATCTATAAAATCTCAGGAGTGGAGATTGGCGGTAAACCAGAAGAACACCCGACGGTATTAGTTGGAAGTGTTTTTTATGCAAAACATAAAATTGTTACCGATCCGACAAAAGGAGATTTTAATCGGGAACGGGTAAAACAATTATTAGACGAAGAGAACGATTTATCCACTCAAACGGGCAATCCTCGCTTTACGGATGTTATAGGAGATACGTCTGAAGCTCTTATCAAATATGTAGATTTTGTTGCCAAAAATACTTCCACGCCGATATTAATTGATTCACCCTCGGTCAAAGCTAGGATTGAAACGATGAGACATTTTGCGGGGAGTGAAATATTTTCCCGTTTAATTTATAACAGCATTGGAGAGGACTGTACTGATGAGGAGTTAGATTTCCTAAAGGAGTTTAAGGTTAAGAGTGCTGTTCTATTAGCGTTTAGTATGAAGGCAATTAAACCCGCAGCAAAATTAAAATTATTAAGAGATAGACTTGTGCCTGCAGCTGAAAGAGCAGGTATCGAAAATATTATCGTTGATGTTGGTGTGATGGATGTTGCCAGTATTAGTTGGGTGGCTCTTGCTATCCAAGAAGTAAAAAATGAATTCGGTTATCCCGCAGGTTGTGCTCCAGCTAATGCCCTTTTTGAGTGGCAAAAGATGAAAAACCGTGGAAAGCCAATTTTTCAC
>MBAA01000130.1:73655-76969 GCA_001940655.1 Promethearchaeota archaeon CR_4 | reverse complement strand
GATTTTTGCCTTTATGGTCCCATTGAAAACGCTTCTTGGGTTTACCCGTCCATGGCTACAATAGACGCCCTCATAGCCTATTCAGGTCGACTTAAAGGGATTCAGCCAGCAAGGAGAGATCATCCCCTTTATAAGATATTCTAATTATTATTACCATTATAAAGTAAGAGATAGGAGTTTTGCTGCATGCCACAGATTATTTTTGAACCTATCTCCAAGCGACTTGACGTTGTGGAGGGTATTAGTGTCTACGATGCCGCCCGGCAGCTCGGAAATGTCATTACGAGTCTCTGCGGCGGTAAAAGAAAGTGTGGTAAGTGTAAAATCCAAATCACAAAATACAAAAAACCTCTCCCGCCATTGAGTCCGGAAGAAAATAAACTTTTATCACGAAGCGATCTTGAAAAAGGAATCCGACTTGCTTGTTGTATGCTGGTTAATGGTGATATGAGGATCTTCATCCCGGAAGAATCGAGGGTAAAGTCGGGACGGATCTTAGAAGACGGGGCGTCAATTGAGGTTAAATTGTTACCGGCCGTTCAGAAACAACTGATTACTGTCAAAAAACCTCGCCTCGAGAATATTGAATCGGATATACAGCGTTTTCTCGACCAATGCCCCACAGGCACTCAATTTTCGTTAGATATTCTCCAACAACTTCCTAGGATCCTGCGAGAGGGAGACCATCAGATAACCGTTACTCGCTTGGATTCGAAAGTCCTCCACATCCAACCAGGTGATCAGACGCAACACTTCTACGGTCTGGCGGTCGATATCGGCACTACCACGGTAGTTGGATACCTCATAAATTTGCGGACAGGCCAGATTATAGCAATACATTCTTTTTTAAACCCCCAAACTGCGCATGGCGAGGATGTCGTGACCCGGTTGGACTTTGCCGCGAAAAATGATGGTCTAAAAAAACTCCAAACCCTCATTATTGATGGTATTAATTCTATAATTCACCATACTTGCGACAAGGCAGGCATTGACCCTCAGAATCTTGCGGAAATTACGATTGTGGGAAATACTGCTATGCACCACCTCTTTCTGGGATTGGATGCCCGCTACTTAGCACTCGCTCCATTTCCTCCCGTTGTCCAACAATCTTTAGATGTTCCTGCCAAGGACTTGAAATTAAATGTCCCATCCGGGTGCAACGTACACCTCTTACCTAACATCGCGGGATACGTTGGCGCAGACACGTGCGGGGTGATTCTCGCAGCAGCTCTCGAGCAACAGGAAAAATTTACGTTAACCATTGACATAGGTACCAATGGCGAGCTTGTGCTCGGCGACAAACACCTACTAGTGGCAGGATCGTGTGCCGCTGGGAGTGCTCTTGAGGGAGCTCAGATCGGGGCAGGCATGCGCGCTGCTCCGGGAGCCATCGAACGGGTACGGATAGATCCAGAAACTTTAGCGGTGGAATATACTACAATTGAGGGAGAACCCCCCATTGGGATTTGTGGGTCAGGTATCATCGATCTTATCGCGGAATTACTCCGGGCAAAAATTCTTACGCGGAGTGGACGTTTCAATTTTAAATTGACTACCGCCGTGGAAAGGGGTCTCCTAAGGCCGCAAAATGGGGATTGGGAATTTGTCCTAACCCCGAAAGCGTACACGGGCATTTCCCGAGATATCATCATAACCCAAGAAGACGTTCGACAGGTTCAACTGGCTAAAGGTGCTTTTTACGCAGGGTCGATTTTACTCCTCAATAATCTCTCGCGGTCACCTGCCGACATCCAACAACTCAATCTGGCTGGGGCTTTTGGCAGTTATATCGACAAGAAAAATGCCCGATTCATCGGTATGATTCCCGACGTAGAACTCGGTAAAATCTTCCAGATCGGCAATGCCGCTGGTGTCGGGTCACGATATGCTTTGATCAACCGGGAAATGAGAGAAAGAATCGACACTGTTGCCCACCACGTGCGTTATGTCGAACTCACGACCCGTCCCGAATTTGCATCGGAATATGCCCGTGCCATGTATTTTCCCCACCTTGATGTCAAACAGCGGTTCCCCAGCTTGGAGAATGACTTCCTTACAATTCCCAAGCGTGTCGTTTAAATAAGTAAGAAGGCTAGAATCCTTAAGAAATTCAGGCTATAAAGGTGGGATCCCGATCCATGAAGGATTTGAAGTTTTTATTTATTGGCCTGGCTAATGCAGGCAAGACTAGCATCTTGCGGACCTTGGATAATAATTTCGAGATGATTCCCACGCTAACCCCTACCGCGGGTGTGGAATATAAGACGTTCAAAGTAATGGGTTTCACAGTTTCGGCATGGGACTTAGGTGGCCAACAAAAATACAGGAAAAAGTATTTGCAGGAAAATGAACGATATTTTCAAGAAACTGCTGCGGTTTTTTACGTTGTTGACACCCAAGCCAAAGAAGAGTTCAAGGAAGCGCTCGCTTACTTAGAATCCGTTCGAGGCGCATTCAAGGATTTAAAACAGGAAAATATTCCCTTCACTTTTATGTTACATAAATACGATCCTCATGTCCGCGGCAAAGTAGAGGGAATCGAGAACGATGTTGCGGGTTTGAAAGCAAGCATTGATAAAATTCTTGGAAATATCCCACATACTTTCTTCGAGACGTCAATTTATGAAACCCACTCCGTCTACCAAGCGTTTTCAGAAACAATATTAACTTATGTCCCCAATCGGGACATCATTGGGAGCAAACTCCGCGAGATCGCCCAAGATTTCGACAGCAAAATGTCTATCCTCCTCGATAGTGCGGGATATATCTATGGGCAATGGCATAGTAAAGACGCCCAATTACTCGAGCTCTCGAAATTTATCCGCATCGCGCAGGAATTTGCCAAGCTTACATCCAAGCAAACCTATGCCGAATTTACCTTACTCACGCTCGATGATATTTCCGACGTTGCAGCATCGCTCTTCCTTGTCGGTGACGAACTTTTTTTGGTCAGCATGCTCGTTCCCCACGCGTGGTTCATGCAAGATGTTAAAATGCAGGATATGTTTACCAAAAAAGCCCGTGAATTTGCGAAAATCCTGAAAATCTTCCAGTAATTCCTTTTTCTTTCGTGCAAATCGAATCTTGGCGTTGAAAAGATCTGTAAAGTCTAAATTTAGTTCGTCAGTATAAAGACATTTACGATAGTCCGAGTGAGGTATTTAATGAAACCTGTTGATAGCTTTGAGTATCAAGATTTTTAAGATATTTCCGAGGTATGATTTGAATGTATGAAGAACTACGATTTGTATTCATCATATTATTTATGATTGCAGGGTTCGTGACGGTTTGGTTGTCTCTCCGAAAGGATTCTA
>MBAA01000130.1:66019-73641 GCA_001940655.1 Promethearchaeota archaeon CR_4 | reverse complement strand
CGCTTACTGGCGCTCGCGTTCTTAATGGTAGGGATTTATGGCATTTCGATGATCGTTCACGATGGAATCGGGACTGAAGACGTGGCTGTATTCTGTGATCGATTAAATTATACAGTGCTTATGTGGGGAGTGTCATTGCTGTTCCTTACCATGCAAGTAATGGTCAATACATCCGCGTGGTTGAAGGAACGACTACACATTTTACCCGTGATAATTCTCGATGTTGCTTTTGCAGTGGTCATGTTTGCTTGGTCAGACGCGGTGATATTTGATAGTCCGAGTCCGGTTAGTACAAAAAGTCCCATATTAGTGAATGTTTTACTCGGCATCGGTGTGCTTTCCTTTGTCTTTTACTCGATTTATGCCGTTTACGTGTATGGCATAAAAAAAACCGAAGGAAAACGCCGGACAAAAATGATCATTGTCTGTGGGGGATTTGTCTGTATCATTGGAGCGTTTTTCGCGAACGTGGTAAGTAATTTGAACATTCCAGTGGACTTGGGATCCTTTTTTGACCTTCTTTATCTTGGGGTCTTTGCTGCCGGCATGATACTAATAGCCATTGGGTTCTTGCGGCCCGGAGAAGAACATTTCCAATCTTAGTGCTTTACTCTGAAATCTTTTAAGTCTTCTTTTTACTATAGAATGCAATGAGTGGTAAGTAAATATGGGAGACATCAAAGATATCAGCCACTGGTTCAACCTGAACGTCACCCAGATTGATCGCATAACCACCGAAGAGAAGCGGGGCGGTAAGATGGAGGTGGTCTTCCACTTTAAACCCGAAGGGGAGCACAAGACAGTTAAAAAAATTTGGAATAAGGTGCCCGACGAGGATCGGTTGAAAATTCTCATCCAGCGCGAAATTTATCTCATGTACCCCAACTTGAAAGTCATGGACAAACCGCCCGAAGGACCCGATTAAGGTATGGCAGTTCCACCCGCCAATCCTACCGCCCGCGAGCATTTGCGGGAAAATTTGGCACCATTTAATCAGATCCGCAATGCACTATACCAGCTTATTCGCTTCATGCAGGATAAAAAAGTTTCCGTGCCAGACGATCTCCACCGCATGGGGCGGGACATTGCCCGAACTTTTTCGAATTACTGGTTGCCTCCCCCGGGAGATCCTACACAAGTCTTACGGGAAGTATACTTAGATGTGACTGGATCCAAAGTCAAAGTTGATCTTACAGGGAAAAACGTGAGAGTCGTGGACAAGAAGTGCCGGTTGTGCAAGGTGAAATATCCAGACATCGACCACGCGGGGTGCGAGCTAATCGTAGCAATGATCGCCGAGTTCTTCGTTCAGGCGCGAGCTAAGGATGCCACTTCGATCAACCTCAAGTTAGTCGGCGTTGAAGAATCCCGCGCGCGGGGGAATGAGCGATGCGTGCACTTATACCGCCTGGAGTCGTAGGGGAGGAGAAGAGTGATATGTCTAAAATCTTTGACGGCGTCATTACCAGGTTTTCCCGTTTCGTGGGAAACTGGGGGAATGCCTTATTTTACAACCTGCTCTACCGGGAGATTTTCAATGAAATTTTCCTGCTCTCCGGTAAAAACCAAACACTAGCGTTGGCCAAGTTTCGAGAAGTATTATCTGCGGGTGCTCTCGAATCCGCAGAACGCCATCCCCAGATCTTCTGGTTCTTTCCCGATACCCCGGAGAAGGCATTGCGATATCTTAACGTCCTGTGGCAGATCTTCCTCGGTGTAGAAGTGGGCGAGTATGAGAAGATCCAAGACACTGAACCTGGCACAGGCCGGGAACGGTATGTCTTCCGCGTCAAGCATTGCCCGTTCTGTGAGAGTTACGGTAAGGACGCAGAAGATGTTGTCCGATTTTCCCCCAAGAATGTAGGGAGTGAAGGGCTCGCGTGTGGGTTGGTGGCGATGATCGAGAAAGTCGCCAACGGGTACATTCTCCGAGAGTCGGGTGTAAAAGCGCAGGTCACTGAGACCGGGTGTAAGTTGCGAGGTTCCCCCCAGCTCGAAGTAACAGTGGTAATCATTCCCGAGGCAGAGTGGAGCGAGAGAACTCAATATGGAGAACAGCGACAACGGCGATCCAAGTGGGGGGTAGACCTATCCACGATTGACGATTTAGTTAACAAACCGTTGGATAAATTGAAAGTACAGGTGTCCGAGCTTATCGAGCAAGAAGCGCACATGACCCCTCAGGAAGTCTTCGGTTTGTTCGAGAACTATGAGGCGGATCTCGTGCGTATCCTCGGGTTCCTTCCCGTGCATTATCTTAATGAACGGGGTAACCTCGTGGAAAAGATCACCCGGAATCCGACTTTCAGCAAACTCATCGGACACATTTTCAATGCAGTCAAGAAGAGTGCGCCGTTGATCGTACCGCCTGAGGTGGCTCAGGACTACCTCAACGTCTTCCTCGCGTTCATCGAGGATCTAGCCCCACCCGAAATGGTAGCACGATACCAGAAGTGGGGTTCTTTTGATTACTTCAACCTAGTTCTCGAAGGAGCGGGAATGGCATTAGGTGACCTCGGTGTCAATTTCGTTGGCCTCAAAACCAATTTCTGGGAGGAGTTGCAAACAGCACAGAAAAAGAACGAAGATATAGAGAAGTCGATAACTAAGACAACGAATGCGAGCGGGACTACATCATTTCAATCTCCCCAATTATTAAACCTCATTGGAGAGGTTTCCGAACTAATTTTCGATCTGATGGCGCTCCCTTCCAAGATGCTGGTAGCTTCATCTTACGCCCAAGCGAAGTCCATCATAACCGCCCGGGGAGAATTGCTCGAAGCGTTAGAAACACGCCTCGATAATATCTTCAATATCGTCAACCAATTGCGGGAGGAATGATCATTCTGTGGAACATCCGCCTGCAAACCACCAATACCTGACCGAGGAAAACTTGGCGACCTTCGAGCGAGAGGGCATCGCAATCACCCGGAAGAAGTTCTCCCAATTGACGCGGGGGCAGAAACTTGCTCAAGTGATCTCGTTGGTTCTCGCTCCCAACGTGGTTTGTCCGTTCGTTTTCATCTGGTTTTCTATTACCTACCATACCACCCCGTTCTGGTTATGGACGCTGGGGGCGATTTATTTCTATGGATTGCACCCCCTCGTATTACTCATTATCTTCATTCTCACCAAGCGGGGGGATATCTACCTGACAGACCGGCGCCAACGCTTTTGGCCTATGGTAAGTGCTATTCTCGGCTACATCATTTTTCTCAGTTTTATTTGGGTGAGTTTCGGATGGGGAAACTTGCTCACACGGATCATCTCAGGATCAACGCTCCTGTCCGTGGGGATGCTGGTCGTATCGTTGCGGTGGAAAATCTCTATCCACGCCACGGGAAACAGCGTGGGTATCATGGGTCTTGCGGTCTTGAATCCTATGACTATGTGGGTTACCTTACCATTGCACGCCTTGGTAATTTGGGTACGACGCAAAGTAAAAGCCCATACAGTGACTCAGCTCCTCGTTGGAACTGCCCTGGGAATTGGGATCCCCCTCTCTATTTTTTATGTGATTCCATAGAGACCATAGAAAGTAATAATTTTATCGAAGGAAAAAAGGAAAAATTTGCTTAGATGCGAACTCCCGCCATTGGAGTTCAATCTTTTCGGGTTGAATTCTATTGTTCCCTATCTTTTCCAAGGAGCTTCGGGATCCTTCCCGGCGAGGGTATTTTCCGCTCGCTTGAGAATCGCCTCCCGATAGGGTCGCATTGTTCCATTAGGTAAAATGTAGAATTTCTGTTCCTCGATTGCTTCTCGGAAAATAAGATCTGCACATTCTTGGACTGGCATCCCTTTAATCACGAGGTTCGTGAAAATACCTATTTCGATCATATCTTGGAGCGTACGTCTGGGGGGAAAGGGGATGTCCTTGAATGCGATTTTTACTGCTTCTTTCGGACTTGTACCCGAAGCCACGAGTTTTTGAATCATCTCGATCCCCGCCGCTTGTTCCGGGGTCATTGCTTCAGTCTCGGGGTTCTGCAGGTCGGCAGGGCGGTGTTGCTCGCTGTGCAAGATATTCGTGGTGATGAAACCAGGACAGACCACAGACGCATGCAATTTCGCATTGATCGCTTGAAACCCGAGTTGCAGGGTTTCCGTGAGCATGACGACTGCGCCCTTGGAGACGCTATAGGGGGCTTCCACGTGAGTTAACGCTAAGCCTACGATGGATGCCGTATTAAGGACGTACCCCTCCGTGTCCTGTTTGATCATACGGGGCACGAAATAGTGAACCCCGTGAATCACGCCAAACAAGTTCACCCCGATATTCCACTTCCAGTCGTTGAGTGGGGCGACATGTGCCAGGCCCATACCTCCTACCCCTGCATTGTTAAACAAGATGTCCGTCGATCCAAAGTGCTCGTAGGTCTGGTTGCACAGATTCTCCACGTCTTCGGCTTTACTGACATCTACTGGAACTGTGATAATTTCGGCTTTTTCTGCCTTTAATTCCTGCTCGACCTTGGCGAGAGCGTTTTTATCGATGTCTGCTAACGCCAACTGCATTCCTTCTTGGAGGCATCGTCGTGCAAAGGCAAGACCAATTCCACTAGCCCCGCCAGTAATTACGGCGACTTTCCCTTTCAGATCTTTCACATTGGTCACTGTTCTTTCACTGTTCATTGTTAGGATAATTTATGGAAGTTGAGAAACTATAAAAAATCCATAGATAAAGGCGAATGAATCTAAAAAAGGGAAAAAGAGTCTAAATTGAGAGTTTTTTGGATTTCAGTTAATTTATTCCATAAAGATCATCAATACGCCCAGATCTTTGAAGAGAGACAGGATATTTTCTCTCAATCGAACGCATTCTTCTGGAATTCTTTTAGAAAATCCTTATTACATAAAGAAATTTGCTGTAAAACGATATTTCTTAAAGATCTTGTGCGAGAGTCTATAAAAACAACTAAGTAAAAGAAAAAAGATAGTGTTAGATCATCTTGAAGAGCTGGCGTTGTCCACTAGTCAAGATGTGAAGCATAATCTGCCGGGTGCCGCCCACAATTTCTTGGATGCGAGAGACTCCGAGGTAATCCTGCATTAAGGTGTTGTCGCACACGCCCGCGCCTGCCATAAGGTTCGCCATCTCGTAGCAGACGCGATCCGTGAGACATGCGCCCTCGTACTTCAACTGGCAAGCTGCAGCCACGAACCCCTGTTTTAACCCAGCCGGTAATACATTGTTATATTTCTTCGCTTTAAGATCATACTGTTCGGTGAAGCGAAGGAGTCCCTGGAAGTAGTTGGCAGTTTTCGCCCACCACTCGCAGAGGAGGAAACCCACGCCTTGGTGGAGCAGGATGGGTTTCCCCATTTGCTGACGCATACTGGAATAGAGACTCGCGTAAGCGAGGGCGCCCCAGCACTCGGCCACGTTGGTATATGCAATACCAAGTCGTTCGGGGATAAGGCCTTCGAATTGGTACTCGCGGCCTTTGCCAATGCCCCCCAATACTTGGTCTTTCGGTATCCTACAATTGGTGAACGTTTCCTTGCCGAGGTGTAGCTTGGGTACCCAGGGAATGTACACGCGTTCGATCTTGATCGAGTCCTGGGGTATTTGGACAAGGAGTTGAGTCATCTGGTTGGGTACTTCAGAACTCAAGGGCTCTGGCGCGCCATAGAGGACGAGCCACTTGGACTTGGGAGCGTTCGTGTTGAAGGCCTTCACCCCATTCACGATGAAACTACCATCCGCTTGGGGTTCCGTCTTGACCAAGGGGTGTGTCGAGTCGGATCCACGCTCAGGCTCGGTGATTAAAATGGCACCAGGAACCTTTCCCGTTACCATATCCTTTAAAGCTTCGAGGCAAACCTGCCGGTTCTCGTGATGAGCATGGATAGGGTTGATGGCAAGCACCGTGGCGCCCATTCCCATATTAAACTGCGTGTCAAACAAGTCCACAGCAAGAGAACGTATCAATTCAATGTGAAAACCCGCTAGATCACCCCAATCCATACCAATTTCGGGGTAGTTCTGATTCCGCGTCACGTATCCCTTCTCCCCGAACTTGGGGATCCACGTGTAGACGTCATCCTTCCAGTGATTGACTTCCTTCTCCATCTTCAAGGTGAAGCGGCTAACCTCGTCGAAGAAGTTAATTTCCTGTTCGTCCAGCACGGTCATCAGGTTCACGCGTAACCATGCGTTACGTTTCTTTAAACTCAAGTTTTTGAGGATTTCATCGTTCACAACCTGAGTTTGAAAAGTTCCCTTGTTTGCTTCGCTCATTGTTTTCATCTTGTCTTATTTGTTAGGTCTTTGTTCGGTTTATGAACAGAACCCGAACATACAATGTTCATTGTCAAGCCATTTTATAAAGGTTTTTGAACTAATAAAAACTCATGGATGAAAAGAAATTGCTGGCTATTTGCGATGAGGCAAGAGCCATTGGTGGTGTAAATTTACGCCACCAAAAATTGCGGGTTCATGCGAATGGTGCGAAATTCACAATCAACAAGAATTACTTGGATGACGAGATTCTCTCGGATCGTAACCTCTATACCATGATCCTCATTCCAGAATTTGCCGATGAGACCGGGGATGACGAGTTTTTCCACGGGATAAAATTCGAAGAGATTAAATTTGTTTATAATGAGTTAACAATGAATCTAATTCTCCCATTTTTTGTGCTTGATTCGAATTTGATCTCTGCAAAATTTACCGCGTCAATCTCAAAAATACAATCCTTTCGGTTACTGCCGAAGAATCTAACCCCCGTTGAGGTGTCACCAGGCAGGTGCGCAATCTTCATCAACTGCTTTGAGATTAAAAAATTCGAACTAGACCCTCGCCATATGCAAGAATCCAAACCGTCCTTCGATCCTTTCAATAAATGCTCTATCGCGATTCTAGTATCCCACGAGGCCGTAAAAGGCATCTATCCTTTTGACGTGATAAATGGAGATCAAGGAATGTTATTGGGGGACTATATCGTGAATCCATTTAATATAAACGTCGCGGATTCTAATCGATTCCAAGGTGTGGTAGGTGATTATGTTATGAATCCATTTCACATCCAGATCGCAGATTCTATTAGATTCCGAGATACGGAGGGCGGTCGAACGTGTGAGGTGTTTAGCGGCCAAAAACTGGTGCTTAAATTGAATGTTAAAAAGCTCCCTACAAACATTCGTATCACAATGTCTGCAATATACTCTCAACACAAGGGAAAATTACAGCGGTTGCAAATTACCCAAAAAGGGAACATGGGTAAGAGCACCGCGGGTGACGATGCGCAACTCATCCTTGGTGATCATGACGTTGCGAGACGCCTGAAGGACCTTGAAATCAACCTGCAATCGATATCGTGTAATTATTGTACCAACGTGAAGTGTATTATCGGACCCCTCAATATTATTGAAAGAATAGAGTAATTGGAAACATTTATGGTCAAAATCATTGCTAGATTTAGTAAAGCGTAATAGGAACTCAATTTACAGGTAATAAAATATCAAGAGATGATCACGATATGTCTCGACCTACAACCCAACCGAAAAATCAGGTTCTCATCTTGCTCGCGAGTCCTCGCAAGAATGGCAATTGTGCGACCCTCGTGGACAAGCTGGCCGCGGGGGTAACAGAGGCCGGCGGAGAGCCCATTATTACA
>MBAA01000130.1:65890-66010 GCA_001940655.1 Promethearchaeota archaeon CR_4 | reverse complement strand
TCAATGAAGATAGCTCCGTGCAACGCCTGTGACGCGTGCGTCAAGAATCCTGCCAAAGGGTGTGTGATCCAGGATGATATGCAGTCCATTTATCCACAACTCAAGACTGCTCACAGTGTT
>MBAA01000130.1:65738-65859 GCA_001940655.1 Promethearchaeota archaeon CR_4 | reverse complement strand
ACTCGGCGCAACTCAAGACAGTCATCGACCGGACATATGCCATACAGGGAAACAACGACTACGCCCTCACGGGAAAGAAGGTGGGAATCATCCTGACTTACGGGGACGTTGACGTGTTCGC
>MBAA01000130.1:65329-65588 GCA_001940655.1 Promethearchaeota archaeon CR_4 | reverse complement strand
GGGCAATTCCTCCACGTGTTTGATGGTAAATTTCGCCGCCATCAACCAGTTGAGGTAATCTTGGAGGGGACGACGAAAGCAGAATAACTCGTACTCCTCGGGATCAGCGTCCTCCCACCGGAATCGCACGGGCCCCCGGTAGAAGTAGGAGGAATCCTCGTGGGCTTCCGGCCACAGGTACCGCGCGCCGAGGGCCATCCACAACGCGTGCTCGCACGAGATCACAAATAGACCCCCTGGTTTGAGCACGTTTGCGACT
>MBAA01000130.1:62016-65252 GCA_001940655.1 Promethearchaeota archaeon CR_4 | reverse complement strand
TAATCCCGAGAGGTCTTGCATGTCCCCGCGAATAAAATTGACTGCCACCCCGTCCTTTTGGGCATATTCACGCCCGATGTTCAGCTGTCCTTGCGAGAGATCGTAACAAGTGACAGTGGCCCCGCGCTTGGCTAACGCAATCCCTGATTGACCCGCCCCCGAGCCTAGATCGAGGATGGTGAGACCCCGCACATCGCCAAGAAGGTGTAAGTCGTTCTCGTTGGGGTAAGCCTCGCTCCAGTAATAGACCGTTTCGCGAGAGTGCAGGTGAGACGCTTGGTATCGCTGGGCTTGCCAGTCCCACGCGCGGCGATTTTGGTCGGACATAAGACTTCAACGAAAAGCGTGCCATTCACTGTGATTATTTTTGGCTGTCGCTTAATTTAAGAATATTTACCACGAAAGACCAAATTGTGATTCTATGTCACAAGAAGAGAAAATGCTAGAAGAATTGCAGAAGATTCGGGAACTTTTAACCCCTCCACCACCTCCTCCAGCACTCGAATATAAAAAGGGAGATAAAGGGATATTGGCGGAATTTAAAGACTTTCTCCAAAAATTCAAGGTGTTAGGCCTCGCGGTTGCATTCATTATGGGCGTGTATTTAGGAAATTTGGTCCAATCCCTCGTTAATGCCCTCATCCTCCCCTTGATCGGATTGCTAATTCCTGGCCTTGACAATCTTTCAACACTAGGGGTACCGGTTACGCTCTTCGATCCTGAGAAACCCCAGATTTTCGCGATTGGGCCTTTTCTGTCGTCAATCATCACGTTCATTATCGTAGCGTTCGTGATCTTCCTGATTGTGAAACTGTCCAAGAGATGGGGTATTGAATAAAGAGAACCAAACCCCCATAATCTTATATTTTTCCAGAAACCGATGGATGTTTTAGCAATTACTCCCAAAGCAATTTTAGTAAATCTCCTATAACTACAAACGCCTCACAGGAAAGTTAGTCGAGGTGGATTTTGCTCCTCGTACGCTTTCTGGAATCTCCCTATAAGAAAATAATTTGATAGCGATTGCGCGGAGTCGATCTCTTGTCTGCGGGTCGAGCGGGTGGGATAAATTCGCTGGGAGGGTTTCTTGGTAAATGACCTGCATTTTCACCTTTTGTAATGCTTTCGTGAAAATCTTGGTTGCTTTCATCGCGTGATGACTAGAAGGATGAAGACCGATGACTACAGCTCTTAACCCAGTTAACTTTATACCATGGGACATTCGATAGAGGAAAATACGCATTTCTTTAAGTGGACAGTTCTTGCAGACCTCGCAGTGTAAACATCCTCGAGTTGAACCCATAACCACGATCAAATCATAGTCTTTCAATTTTTCTGCTAAGATTGAGCTTGGGGATTCCAAATTCACGTTTGATCCCGCTTCTTCAAAACCCCTTGCAAGTGAGAACGCAGCCTCTCTGCTTGTGGCGTTCTTAGAAGGGTAAGTGATTAAAACCTCTTCCATTCTGTTTCAACTCCATAAAATTGTTTGGATTGAGTCAGTAAAACTAATGTACCCGTTTAAAACTGTGTTTACGAGCATGAGGAAAACAATATCATAGAGTACCACCCCCATCATTGATCTTTCACAAAGGTAGTGGAAAAAACGACAACGAAGACAATATTTTTTAACTTCCCGTTGGAAAAGCAAAAATGAAAACGAAGAGATTCCAAATTTTCTCGAATTGATTCGCGGGAAGATGTAATGTAATGGACGAGGTTGATGTACAACTTTGTTTACTTCTTATTTCCAATTCTCGTCGCACCTTCAGAGAATTGGGAGCGCAAGTGAATTTATCCGTGAACGCGGTTCATCGGAGAATCCAAAGTTTGGTTGAAGCGGGCATCATCCGGAAGTTTTCCGCCCACCAGAGCATCTATGTGATCAGGGGCCTCCTCGTTTTGGTCTTTGGGAAATGCACTCAGGTACTAAATGATTCAATCACAGGAGAATTGGGCGCGAATGAAAACACCTTAGTTCTCTTAGCCGCGAGCGGGAATCAACTGTATGTGATGGGTTTGCTACGATCCATCCACGAGCTCGATTCTTATACTCGATTCGTCAAAGACACGACAGGGATGATGCAACCTGATGTCGGCATCTTATTTCGCCAGTACTTGTGGAATATACCTGCTTCGGATCCCTTAACAGTTTCTCCATTGTCCACAGACCAGACGGATCTCGCGATCATTCGGTCACTGCATTACGATGCACGGAAAGCTTTGGTTGAAGTCGCAACAGAGATTGGCGCGTCCGTGCAGACGGTTAAGCGTCACCTTGACAGGTTAATAAACAACTCTGGTATCCAATTAACTATCGATTGGCAGCCCAACTATTCCAGCGAAATTATCACCTTCCTGCACATCCAATTAAAATCCCAATTTGACCGCGATGCCTTCCTCACGACATTAAAACAGAAACAATCCCCGCGCTTGTTTCTCTTGTGGACCTTTAGCAATCTTCCCCAACTTGTAATTGCGTGGGTTTGGACTAAATCGATGAAAGAGCTCCAAGATTTTACCCAAGAACTCGAAGATCCCACTATAGAAACAATCACACCTCACATCCTCTTCACGGGATCTACTTTTGAAACATGGCGCGATCACGATATATACAAACCCAGAAAGTTATGAGAATTTTAAAAAAAATCCAATTAAAATCTTTAATCATTACGCTGATTGTCCAACTCTCCAAGAGAAGGGGTATCGAAAAAAGCGAAAAAACCCCATTTCCTATTTTTACAATACACAAGGGATTTCCAGGAAGGGATAATTTCCTCAAGTAAAAGATTTAGAGAAGAAGGAAGAGAAAAACAAGAGAGAGAAAATATTTCTAGCTAAGGGAAGTAGCGTATATGTCAACGTTCCCCGTGCTGGTCTGAACGCTAAGTGCATTGATTCTCGAGGTAGCACTCACGAAATTGTTGGTTTCGATGACTGCATCTCCAGAGGCCGTGCTAAAACCAGTCTCAGGGTGAACTGTCTCGGTTCCCGTGCTGGTGCTAGCCACCCCTTTAAAACCCGTGGCGAGCGAGGGGAGTGCTTTGTAGTAGAGGTGGATGTTCCCCGTGCTGGTCTGGAGGTTGGCACTCACATTTCCACCGAGTTCTACCCGTTGCTGAAACTCCACGCGTAAGTTGCCTGTGCTACAATTTGCCCAGAATGAAGGCGTATCGTTATCGATGGTCAAATTCACGAACATCAGGTTCAGGTTGCCGGTAGACGTACTGAACTCG
>MBAA01000130.1:56719-62009 GCA_001940655.1 Promethearchaeota archaeon CR_4 | reverse complement strand
CCCCAACGTGGGTATCAGTGAAGTTAATCGCAACATTACCCGTACTCGCCTTACTTATAGTGTTACCCGTGATATTGCAACCCGTGAGCGACACGGCAGTGTTACCAGTACTCGTTTCAGTAATAAAGGATTCGTTCACGGTGACGTTGGTGAAGTTGACCTGTACATTACCAGTACTAGCTCTGGTGCTTACTTCCCCCGTGACATTCATATCTGTTCCAACGAGGAGTACGTTCCCTGTACTTGTACTAGCGAAGATTTTTTTGATGTCCTTCGTGCCTGAGGGGATCGTGAAATTGACGTTCCCCGTGCCAGTGAGCATTGTAAAGTCATAAGTGGTGTTCTTTAAGAGCTGGACGTTCACGCGACAATAACCCGCCACCATGAAAATCAAATGACCACCTTCTTGGATTAACGAGATGCTGTTAGCTGATTGATTCGTTGTAAATATATAATCGCGGATGGAGGATCCAACAATGTGTTGTTCATAAGTTCCTTGGACGAGGGGCGCCCCATCAACAGGGTCAACGTATGCCACATTAATGTCGGCCACGGACATTCGTACATACAAGGAAATGTTGTCCGCGTGTCCTAGATCGGAGGCATAATACGCGAATGGAACCGTCTGGTCATACGTGCCCCACGTTGCCGCCATGAAAATTCCAAAAGAACCTCCAGCGATGGCGAAGAGGACGATGATCACAATAGCAACCTTTTTCCCTTTTTTCTTCGGTTTCCTCTGCTGCATCACACCCGGAGAGGGAGCAGAGGCAGCGGGATAACTGGGAGCTACTGGAGGCATTTTAGACCGGACGGTCATTGTTTCGGGGAGCTCCATGTCAGAACCGCAATATTTACAATATTTTCCTGGGTCGCTGTTTTCAGCGCCACATATTGGACAGAAGACCATAGTTTATCATCCACTTGATGATTGAGATTACATCACCGAGATACATTTATTGAGATTCTGGCGACCAACTATTGTCGAGGCTTGTCTCTTGCCTGTCAAGTCGAACACATTATCTTCCCTTTCAGACGTGATGAAAGCGCTGAGCGTGCTTGGACGTGAAATTCGAGCTCTTATTGAGGAAGAACAAAAGTCGCAGGAGATTAGACAGATCAAGTCGAAAATGGATGAAATCCATGCGATTGATTGGCGTGGATCGGAATTTGCAGATTTTTGTTCGCAGATACTCGTAATTTCTCAATTTGTCAAGCACATCTTACGATTAACAATAGTTGGTTCACTCGAATTTTTTGATATCTCCGACAATCTCGCCAAATTGCCAAGATTCGCTGAGAAACTTTCCAAGTTCAAAAGAATCTTCGATCCCCGGGCACCTCACTGGGGTACCTTGATTTCTAAGGGGGTTGAGGTCGAAGATACTGTGACGTTATTTTATGAAATATTTCTAAGTGCGTACGACAAACGTGCGCGCGACACGCTTGGCACGTTCTATACCCCCCCTCCCGTGGTAGATTTTATCGTAAAAAGCGTGAATTTCCTACTTAGCAACCGATTTGGAAAGCCAGGAGGGTTGATGGAGTCAGGTTTGTACGTCCTAGATCCTGCAAGTGGGACTAACGTATTCTTGAGTAGAGCTCTTCGGTACTACTTGAAACAAGCTCATTCTCCCTCCTCAAGCAACCCAGAATTTCCAAAGCGATTCTTGCAGAATTACGAGACTCACGAGATTCAACCCGCGGCGTATGTGCTTGGGGTATTAAATGTCTTGTTACTCTTATCCTCTACGTGGGGTGACGAACTCGATAATGCTATCCCTTGGATCAGTAAAATAGAGGACAGTCTGGAGCAGTTTGGAAAGGAATCCCACGAGACCTGTCGAATTGGTGTAAAAAAAGAGACCACGTTAGTCTTGTGGGGCAACCCTCCGTATAAGATGGACGCAAAAACCGAGTCCCCGATCCTAGCCAAGGCTATGGAACTGTATCAAGATCCCGTTCGCTTCGAGAAGAGTCTAAGAGTTCTAAGTGATTACTACGTGAAATTTTTGCGGTACGCTCACGAACGAGTGTCCCGTGCGGGACGAGGGATAGTTGCGCTCGTTTTAAATAGTTCTTATATTGATGGTCCAGTCCATCGTGGCTTACGGGCAAGTTTAATACAAGATTTTTCGGACATTTACGTGCTCAACCTCCACGGGGCGATTCAACCCCCAGAAATCACCCCACCCGGTTTAATAGACGAGAATGTTTTTGACATCAAGACAGGAGTCTCAATCCTCATTCTCGTCAAGGATAAAGTACCAACCCCTCCTTGTCAAGAAATCCATTACTGGGATTGTTGGGGAACACAGGACGAAAAGTTTGTGTTCCTCGCGGAAAATGACTTGGATTCCGTGCAATGGAGGACGTTGCCAATGAATAGTTGGGGAATCGCCTATAATCAATTCTCGCTTGCAGGACTACCAGCTCCCCTTATTGATAGATATGCGCGGGGCATTTCCATTCGTAATATCTTTAAGAAAATGGTAATGGGTGTGACCACTGGGAAAGACAATATTCTCGTGGCATGCACACAGGAGACCCTCATCCAACAAATTAGGAATGGGCAGGCTCTTCCCTCGCCAGAAGAAATATCTGAGGCGAGGATCAAAGGTGTAATCATCCCCTACAATTACCGTCCACTCGATTTTCGCTATGTCTATTACGTCCAAGGTGTGGTGAATCGGGACCGCCGAGAAGTAATGAAATATCTAGAAGGGAAAGAACGAATACCGGGCAACGTGGCGATCGTGACTGAACGATTCATCAGGGCGGCGAAAACGCCCCACTGGAATTTTATATATGCTACGGAAATCGTGCCGGATAAGAGCTGTATCAGCAATCAAGACAACAGTCACGTTTACCCCCTATTTTTCGGCAGCATAAAAGATCGACAAGACAACATCCGGAAAGAAGTGGTCGCGTTCTTGTCCAAAGAATATGGCGCTGGCATCACATCTTTACAGGTTTTTCATTACATTCTCGCGCTCCTATCTACCCCAAAATTTCAGACAGCATTTTCTCCTTTGCTCGGGTTAGATTATCCCGTTATTCTCTTTCCAAGAGAGGGAAACCTCTTCTTAAAAATGGCAGAACTCGGATCACAAGTGAAAAACGCAATCATTTTGAGTGAAGAAGTTAATACATCCTTCTTCCACACCATTGACGCCGCTCATCCCATGGAGTATAGAATTTCAGAGGTACGCTATGATCCCAAAGAGCATCGCTTTTTGTACGACTCCAGTGAATACGTGGAAATCCCCCAGATTGTGTGGGATTGGTTCATCGGGTATTTCCAACCTGTTGAACATTACTTTTCAGATCGGATTGGACAAATCTTAACACGCGAGGAAATAACGCATGTAAATCGTGTTATCCATAATTTGCATAATCTCATTCAGACTTGCCAAGAACTCGATGCAACTTACGAACACGTTCGGGATTTCCTCGATTGCCATACCCTGCTCACGACCATTATTCGAAGCGAATACGATCGGATCCACCACTTGCCTGTTCCAGGGATGATGCTTGGCGCCGCTGAAATTGCCCGCATTCGAAAATCCCTCTACTTGCCAGACGAACAAATTCTAAAGGATGCCATCGAGAAACAGACGGATGAAAAAAAGTAGTAGACTCGTATCAATTAATCCAAGAAGAAGCGAAATTCACCTTCGCAATTGTCTTGCATATTCAATAGGCAGGTTTGTACGAGGGGATTCATTTCAAATTTTATCCCCAAGTTCTTGAACCAGCACATCACCCGCCAGAGTGGACCGCATTGGAATTCCTTTTCCACGCCGAGTTTCTTCATTCCTTCGTATGCCCAACATGTGTGTGTAACCCAATGAAAAGCATTCTTGGCAGGGAAGGAGTATTCGAATGTCATAAAGTCTCCCTTGACGACGCTAAAGAAGTTGTCAATCATGGCCTTCAGATCCTCGAACGTCCTGATCTTGTGATCCTGCCACCCCATCAGCTTCAGCAACCGTTTCTGCTCCACCTCCGCGAGCATTCCAAGCGCTTTTTTATTGAGGTAGTTGGCCTTGTCGATACCCAACTCCATACAACTGAAATGAAACCACGCGCCATCGTGGGTCATCCAGTCCTTGACGAGAAATCCTCTCAATTGATCCTTCGTCATATCATCGAAAATTGTCATAAATCATCAGAGTCTAAGGATGCTTATTAAAAAAATGATGATTGACAAGTAAATATGCAGAATCTCATTTATTCCTGCCAAGAACTCGATGCGAATTGCGAACGTGTTCGAGATTTCCTCAATTACCTTACCCTGCTCACGACCATAATTCAGGGAGAATATTATCATACCCGCCATTTACCAATTCCTGGGATGATGCTTGGAACCGCTGAAATTGCCCGCATTCGAAAGTCTCTCTTCTTGCCAGATGAGAGATTTATAGCGGAAGCATTGGAGGAAAAGGTTGATTACCATCAATACGAAACGCTCACTCAAATAAGAAAAGAATTTCACCTTCGCACTTGCCTTGCGTATTCAGTAGGCAGGTTTTCACAATGGGATTCATTTCAAATTTCACTCCGGTGTTCTTGATCCAACACATCACGCGCCAGAGTACCCCGCATTGGTAATCTTTTTCAACGCCGAGTTTCTTCATTCCCTCATAAGCCCAACACTTGTGCATAACCCAACGCATAATGTTCTTGGCAGGAAAAGAATACTCAAAGTCCATAAAATCCCCCTTGACCACGCTGAAGGCGTTGTTTATTAGGGTCTTTAAATCCTCGAAGGTCGTGATCTTGCGATCCTGCCACCCCATTAGTTGCAACAAGCGTTTCTGCTCCACCTCCGCGAGCATTTTGATAGCGCTCTTATTGAGGTGGTTAACCTTGTCGATGCCCAGCTCCATACACGTGTAAAAAAACCACGCGCCATCGTGAGCCATATGGTTTTTTACGAGAAATTCCCGTAACTGGTTCTTGGTGATGTCATCAAAAACGGTCATGATTCACATTTTCTCAGATGGTACTTATAAGAATGTGGAAAAAGCACAAAAAGAAAAAGAGGGGGGGAATTTGGGATCCCTTAGTCATTCATTTTATTGAATTGGTCTTTGGTTGCGCCACAAACTGGGCATACCCACGTGTCTGGGATTTTTTCGAAGGGGGTACCAGGTTTCACGCCGTTGTCTGGATCGCCGTCTTTCTCATCGTAAATCCAACCACATACCGTACATTGCCATCGTGCCATAACATCTACCTCTAATTAATTCGCTAGGATTAATTTAACGGGTATCGTTTAAAGAGT
>MBAA01000130.1:56541-56689 GCA_001940655.1 Promethearchaeota archaeon CR_4 | reverse complement strand
CCATGGATGTTGCAGTACGATTCGGCGAGAATTACACCGGGTTTGTCCGTCTTGAATGTAAACCACGCAACTGGTTCCGTGTAAATGGTGCTCTTGTCTGCGCCTTCAGTCGATGCACCGTGTGCAGCAAATTCAGCTTTCCCGATCT
>MBAA01000130.1:56134-56502 GCA_001940655.1 Promethearchaeota archaeon CR_4 | reverse complement strand
CAATCCACGCGATAAAATGCGCGGTCGTGTTCGGATGGGGGATTTGCTTTCCAACCATAACCTTCAAGTTCACCTTGTTTCCATCCTTTCCTACAACCTCGATGACGGGGGCATGTTTTTCTTTCGTCCAGTCAGCTGCTTGATATAATGCGTTCAGGTCGACCATATAATCTTACACTTCCTCAATTAGGGAAAGATCATCATTAGGGTTTCTAAACTCAAATATAAAGCTATGTACGAAATAGTGCAAGCGTTTTTGCCATCCTTTATTATGAAAAGAAAGGGAATCAGCTCTGACAGTTATATTTTATGTATTTCCTGTTCTTACTCGTTAACTTCGCATTTGATTAAAGATGTTATAGTTTCGG
>MBAA01000130.1:55859-56091 GCA_001940655.1 Promethearchaeota archaeon CR_4 | reverse complement strand
AGGAAATTTTACGATTACCTACGCGGGAACAATTTTCATTGGTTTATCGTGGTGTTGGGGAATGGGCATCTCGCCACAACTCGCCCCCATCCAGCACACGAGCTTGTCCTTTTCTTGGTGCATTGCTTGCCCACAGTGCATAGGCATAGGTTGCGTGTAGTCGCACTGTGCACACTTCAACTTCTGCGCGGGTCCTTTCGCGGCCGGCGCTTTAGTCATTTTCATTGACTTT
>MBAA01000130.1:53312-55754 GCA_001940655.1 Promethearchaeota archaeon CR_4 | reverse complement strand
CAACTTGCGTTGCAAAAATAATAGGTCTTTCCTTGATATTCACTCTGGAGGGATGTTCCAGGTTCGACTTCCATCCCACAAACGGGGTCAATCGCCTTCAGCTCTAGGGAACTCAGATTCGTATGTGCAGATCCCTTAAGAACATTGGTCACCTTTTCAGGCATCGCATACACGCGTTCACCTGCAGGGGTGAGATATTTTTGGGGATCGGCATCGAACGCGGATTTACAGTTTATGTTGCAGAAGTAGTACTTCTTCCCGTTGTTATTACTTTCAAAAGAGCGTCCAGGAGTCACTTCCATACCACACACGGGATCTATCTCCGATTTGCCGGTCAGTAATTTTTCCTCTTCGACTTGGTCTGGTGTCTTGGGATCCATCCGTTTGAGGAGGAGGGAATTGGTGACAACCGAGACTGAACTCAACGCCATCGCTGCCGCGGCAAATCCAGGAGGTAGAAAACCTCCTGTCCACGCGTGAAATGCCCCAGCGGCAATCGGGATGAAGATTATATTGTAGATGAACGCCCAGAAGAGATTGGTGAGCATCTTGCGAAAAGTCTTGCGGGAAATGGTAATAGCTCCCACGATGCTGCGTAAATCACTTCGCACGAGAACAATCTCCCCGGTCTCGATCGCCACGTCCGTACCAGATCCAACTGCGATACCGACATTAGCCTGGGCAAGAGCAGGGGCATCATTGATGCCATCTCCAACCATCGCTACGATGTCTCCCCGACTTTGGATCTCTTTAATCTTTGCGGCCTTTTCCGTGGGGAGCACGTCAGCGATGACTTCCGGAATCCCCGCTTCGCGCGCGATAGCCTCAGCGGTCTTCCGATTGTCCCCAGTGAGCATTATGACCTTGAGTTTCAAATTCGTGAGCTGGCGAATGGCAGAGATGGTTTGGTCTTTAAGTTTATCTGCTATGCCCAAGACGCCCAAGTATCGACCGTCTACCACCACGCTGACAGTGGTTTTCCCACCTTGTTGAAGGGCGTCAATTTTTCCTGCGTACACCCCAGAGGGAATATTTCGTTGCATGAGTAATTTGGGATTACCCACCATAACTTTATGGCCGTCTACATCGCCCTCAATACCAAGACCTGGAACTGCAGTCACGTTTTGTGGCGTGCCAAGCGCCAATCCTTGGGCAGTAGCGTAGTCAACGATCGATCGACCTAGCACGTGTTCCGATCCCTTCTCGAGAGTAGCTGCAAAATACAGTAGATCTTGGTCTGTTTGCCCCTCCGCAGCTATATCAGTCACAGTGGGTTTGCCGATGGTCAGCGTGCCGGTCTTGTCGAACACCACAGTCTGTACTTTGAACGCCTTCTCAAGCGCCTCGCCACCCTTGATGAGGATGCCATTTTCCGCGCCCTTTCCCGTTCCCACAATGACCGCGGTTGGAATTGCGAGCCCTAGAGCACACGGGCATGCTATCACCGTCACCGAGACAAACACTGAGAGGGCAGTTGCGAATCCGAGATCCGTCCCAAAGTACCAGTAGAGGAAACTGCCAAGAGCAATAGCAATCACCATTGGAACAAAATAATTGCTAACCTTGTCGGCAATCCGCTGCAGTGGAGCCTTCTGCGCTTGAGAATCTTGGACAATCTTGATAATTTGAGACAGTAGCGTGTCTCGACCTACCTTTTCTGCCTTGAATCTTATCAATCCATTCTGATTAATAGTCGCGCCAATGACTTTGTCACCAACCTTTTTCTTGGCAGGGATGCTTTCTCCGGTTACCATCGACTCATCGATGTAGGTCTCTCCTTCGAGAACTGCACCGTCCACGGGTACCTTCTCGCCTGGTCGGACGATCACGGTATCCGCGACTTCAACTTCGTCAATCGGGACTTCCACATCCTTGTCACCCCGCACCACCGTTGCGAATTTTGCCTGTAATCCCATTAATTTCTTTATTGCCTGTGACGTTCGTCCCTTAGCCATTGCTTCAAGCAGTTTCCCAATGAGCGTGAACATCCAGATCATAAGTGCAGCATCATAGAATATCTCTCCTTCCAACCAGAACGTGGTCAGAATGCTGTAAAAGAAAGCAGTACAAGTCCCCAATGCCACCAGCACGTCCATATTCGCGTTTTTCGATCGGAGAGAGCGGTACGCCCCCTTCAGATAGAAAAGTCCTGCGGTCAGGAATACGGGGGTTGTTAGGGCCAGCAGGACTAGTTTTAACAGAAACATCGCTTCCATATCCAGCGTGAAACCCATCGCAACCATCTGGAGTGTAGCGCCGGGAATACCAAATCCAAGAGCGATGTAGAGGAGACGCCGGTGGTAATGAATTTCCTTCTCTCGCTCAATTTGCTCGATATCTTCAGCGCCGAGCACTTCTTCAACTTGATATCCTGCTCGCTTGAGCGTACCCAAGAGTTGGCGGGCGTCAACGTCCTCTTCGTTAAATTCCACAGTCACAATT
>MBAA01000130.1:49712-53134 GCA_001940655.1 Promethearchaeota archaeon CR_4 | reverse complement strand
TTTCGGTCATACTTAGTTCATAACCTGAAAGGATAAGTCCCCATTAAAGCGTACCGCCATCTATGCAAAAGGGGTTCCGACCTTCGATTAGTGATAAATAATCCTGCTGTGGACTTGACTTATAATTTGAAACATAAAGGCTTGGGTTATGTGACAAAACGCATGACCTTGTTCGGGAACGTCTTTAAAAAGACAAGACTATTCCTTATTTCTAGGTGAAAACCGTGAGCATACCAAAATCTATCCCCTCTGAGAGATTTGTTCTTAAGAGTATGGTGGAATACGCAACAGATTCCATCGTGAGCAAAATCTTGCTGAACAAGAAAGTCGGGTCTTTGACACTTTTCGCATTTGATGCTGGGCAGAAATTAAGCGAACATACAGCACCTTTTGATGCGGTAGTTGAAATAATTGAGGGACGAGGTATAATTACCCTCGGGGGGAAACCACGCGAGTTACAAACCGGAGATTGCATAATTATGCCTGCAAACGTTTCCCACGCGGTGGAGGCCCCCGAACGATTCAAGATGCTCCTGACAATGATTCGTTCCGATTGAGATACTCAATTCACTTGATTTTCAATCTTTTTGATTTCTGAAGTATTTGGTACGGGATTTAAAGCAATGAGTATAAAGAACCCAAGCATACACGATGCAACAACCGTATAGGACGCAAAATATCCAAAGAAGTCCGAAATACTTCCCGAAATAACGACACCAACAAAATATCCTACATTTGATATGGTCTCGAGGATGCCCTGATAATAACCTTGATTGTCCGGTCTCGCTTCACTCGCAATGACGCTAAAACCATTAGCAAAAAAGAGTCCTAACATGATACCACCTATTCCGACCAGAGGGATGAAAGATATGATGCCCGTTTGTAACAGGAATTCCGACGCAAATGCGAGTCCTATCAAGATTAGAATCGAAATTCCGGAAAGTACCAAAAAACGTTGTTTGGGGTGTAGTGGTTTCTTCGCGATGGCTAATGTGACGGTTTGAGTTGAGAATCGGACATTATCGAGGAGTGCTACCCATGGGATGAGATTTACTATCCCCAAAGTCTCAATGGAAACACGTGAAAATTGATTGAAGATGCTTGTATACAACGTCCCCATTAACATGCCAAAAATCACCATTGCGAAAATTGCGATTTTGGTCTGTGGTGATAATTTTTTAGATTGATGCTTTTTTTTCGTTCCAGTTTGAGAATTTACCTGATTTTCAATCTCAGATTCCGATGATGGACAATTTTTAGGAAGATCTTGCAATTTCAGGAGCATCAATACGATATTTAGACTAAAAATACCTTCCGATATGATTAATAACATTGCAAGGACGGGAAACAACGTATCTGGTAAAGGGACAACACCCGTGGCTGCACTCATTATCACGTTCGCAAAAAGAATTCCAAGACTCCACGACAGGTTATAATAGCGAAGTCGACCGTCGCTCCACTCGGGAGATTCGCACAGACGTCCTTGTAATGGCGCCCAGAATGCACCGAGGAAAACCCCATCCAAAATACGGAGAAAACCTATGAAAGTCAATATAGTCGGTATGTGCAATTCACCGGCAAAGAGAATAAGAAAGATATAATTAATAGAAATTGCAGCAGCAACTATGTGTGACAGCAATAAAACCCGTTTTCGTCCCCATTTATCGGAATGAGTTCCAAAAAACATCGCAGAACATGCATATGCAAGCACATAAAATCCATTAATGAAACCAATTTCATAATCAGAAGCTCCTTTAATACGTGCGATGAGAATGGCTGCATATGACGCAAACAGAAGTGCTATGACACGCGTAAACGCGATGAACAAAAGCAGAAAGAATGTGGAGCTCTCCCGGCTCCGAACTACGTGACCTAGCACTGGGCAATCTTGCCTCGCATTAACACCTTTCGTGAAATTAATTCCCCGGGACTTAAGAACTTGGGGAAACGACAGGTGAGCGGCAGATTGCCCGCAGACATCAACAGGGCACGAGGGGGATTATCTCGAACGGTGTAGCCGTAAGAGCGTATTGCTTAATGGTTGAATTCGGCGTGCACATTACGAGGATGTGCGGCCGCCGAGATCTGAACCGGTCGAAGGCATGCAGGAAGTCAGACCGAGGTTTTAAGAAGATGACCGCGGCACTTCCTGTGCCACCGAGGATAATGGTTACGCCTACCATCACATTAAAGGAGTTTAATTCCCCGAGCATTCGCAGTCCTGCCCATAATCCTACAAGGCCGAGGAAGAACCAAGTCAAGTAGGAAATCCGTATTGGAAATAATTTAGTATCTGCTTTGACGAGGACAAATTTACCAAGTGTTCCCTTTACCTGCACGCTAACGAGGACTGCAGTCAATAGGAATGAAATCCCCGTGAGAACACTATATGACGCAAGATACCCATTTCCATCTGAAATTGCTCCCGCAAGGATCGGACCTGTGAAAAATCCCAACCCCAAGACAGCCTCGTACATGCCTAGGAACCTCCCTCGTAGGTGGACAGGTGTGTCGCGGAGGAGGACTTGCATTGTTTTGTTATAGAGCATCCCACTCAGCACACCATGTATGCCAATCGCAAATAGGATGATAATAACCCCGCCTCGAGTGAGCCAGTGACTTGCGAACCCGATAAGTCCCGATAATACGCTCATAATGTAGACAAGACGAGTTACGTCTTGGGACGATGGATTGACGGATTTGTGAACACCTGAAGCGCCGAGCTGAGTCATCTGCCTGGTTGTGTCGATGAGGGGAAGCCACGGCAACAGATTGAGTGCAATTACGGCACTACCAGATATCATAGTCACTTGGTTGAAAATGTTGGTCAAGATTCCCCCCATATTAAAGGCAAATACGAAAAGGGCGCCGAGGGAAACCCATACTGATATCGGTACGCGTTGAGTTATCTTCCGAGGGGAGTCTAATGTGGGAATCACGGTAGGTATGGGTCTATCCACAACTTTCCGGGTTCCAGGTTTTTGATCTGGCATAAATTTCGCCCATAGGAGGCTGAAAATAACTCCGTTGATGATCATTCCCCATATAAGGGTTTGTAAAATTATGGGAAAGAGGATTTCCGGGTTGGAAGACACCCCTGCGTAACTAGCCACCAGCGCATTACCGATGACGATTCCCAAGTTCCAAGATAAATTGTAGAATCGTATCGCGCGGTTATCTTCTCGTACATTTTCACCCAAGCGAGTTTGCAATACCGGCCAAAACCATCCTGTGAATAAGCCCTCCACTGCCTCGATGAAGATAACTGCGCCAATCAAAATTACGATGCTGGTCATTGCTTGAAATATACTCATATAGAGAAGGGTGGCTATGAACGTCACGGCGCTGGAGATTAACAGGGCCCGACGTTGACCTATTCTGTTCGCTCGGGCGGATAAAAAGAGCGCGGCGAGTACGTAGGT
>MBAA01000130.1:42646-49705 GCA_001940655.1 Promethearchaeota archaeon CR_4 | reverse complement strand
GGAACCGCCACAACGAGGCTAGACGCAAGATCCGAGGCCCCAGAAAGACGTATATAGACTTCAATCGCAAATCCCGAGATCGCTGAAGCGATTGTCCTGAGAAACGCCACTGCATAAATGATCGTTGGGCTCTTCTTCATCGCTAGTCGCCTCGGTAATATTTTTGTGTGCGGAATTATTGACAAGAAAATTATACGTAACCATCAGGATCTACATTTTATTAAGAAGTTACGCCCTTTAAAGTCTTTTCCATTCGTTCCAATCAGCTCCGTCCTGAGTATTACGTTACATTGGATCTTGCTGTCTCATATAAGCTAAGGACTCAAGCTTTTGAAAATCTTGGCGGGAACTGGAGTCTTACGGGATAATATTTAATCTCATCAACCGCCTATGATTTTCCTTGCTTTTTCCGTCAGGCGAGTCCACGAATAAGATATAACATCAGATAATTATTTTCTGTATTACGTTTACCTAAGCGCCTTGGAGGGATTACCCGTGATTCAGAGTCCTATTGGAAAATTAACACTTTCCTAATTTCCAAACAGTGCATTAATCACATCAAATCTGCTACAGATTGTTGGAATAATGTAATATTCGTCTAATTATACTAAAGTAATTACCTACTCAAGGACTGTGAAAATATTATCCTTCTTTCCAGATGATATGGTTGTAAAAAAACATTGCAGACTCTTCTAAATTGGGAAAATCCCGTGCTTTCTTTTCCAGCTCTTCGATAATGGGAATTTTGCGGGAAATTAAAAACTTAAAAAATAAAATAGAAATTTATTGGTAAATAATCCGGATTCTGCAATCAATTGAATTTGAATGGGCATGTGGAATCATGCGATAATTAATTCAGTATTATATTCTTGATCTACAATTTACTAATCTGTTTGATACAAAATCTTATCATTTACTACCATTTACTAATCTGTTTGGGAGGGCTCGCTTTTTATATTGCGGGGTTTGATTTTGGTTAAATCAGCGTTTTATTAAATAGAACCCCAAGACATCAGAGCAATCTTCGCACTCTCGCAGCATTGCTCTGATTTTTGGACAAACGAGTAATTCTTTTACTACGTGAGAACTATGACAGAAAAAATTTATCGGCGCACGAACAGCCTGTGCCCCGAATGTCTCGAACGCATTCCAGCCGAAGTATACCTCGATGCTGAGAAGAATTGGGTGATGATGAAAAAGGAGTGCCCCAAACACGGGCAGTTCAAAGATAAGATATCGATCTACCCCGAAGAATACGAGAATACGCACGAGATCGTGGTACGGCAACTGAGTACGAGCACGAAACCAACCTGTGACACCACCATCCCAATTCAAAAGGGGTGTCCTTTCGACTGTGGATTGTGCGAGAACCACAAGTCTGCGCCGTGTATTTGTTTGATTGACGTGACCAACCGGTGCAATCTTCGCTGTCCAGTCTGTTTTGCAAATGCGGGCGCAACGGGATTTGTAGTAGAACCTTCCTTTGACGATATTATCCACATTATGGAACATTTTCGGAACATCAAACCGGTGCCTCCCGTACTACTCCAACTCTCAGGCGGTGAACCCACGCTCCGCAATGACCTCTTAGACATTATCCGCAAGGGCCGGGAACTCGGGTTCTCCGACATCATGCTCACCACCAACGGCGTGAAGATGGCTAAAAGCAAGCAATATTGCCAAGATCTTCTTGACGCGGGGCTTGACGCGGTGTACCTCTCCTTCGCCGGGACAGATCCCGAGGTTTACAAGAAAATCTATGGAGTCGACATCACCAAGGTGAAGCGCCAAGCCCTCGAAAATATGCGAGAGTGCGGGTACCGCGGAGTGGTGATCGTACCCACGATCGTCAAGGGCGTGAATGACAAAGAAATCGCCAATATCATGGATATCTGTAAAGATTATCGCGACATTACTCTTGGTGTGCTATTTCAACCAGTGTCTATCTGTGGACGGATTGCTTTCGAAGACTTGATGGAGATGCGATACACCTCCTCAGACCTCAAGCAAGATCTCAATAAGTACACCGCTACGGCGGAGAATCCGAAAGGCGCGATGCCCTATTTCTACCCGCTCTCCTTACTCTCCCACTTCACGCGCATGATCACCTGGTGCGATGATATGCCCCAGACATCCTTCACTTCTGACGCAGACTGCGGGTTTGCTACCATCATGATCATTGAGAAAGACGGCACATGGCATGGCATAGAGGAATGGATCGACGTAGACGGTTTCATCAAGTGGTCTAACCAGTGCTGGGACCTCGTGGAAAAGAAACAAATCCCAGATAAAATACCTAAGATCACTTCCTTCGTGCAGAAATTCCTCGGGAGTGACGGGCATCCTAATAGCGGTATCGCAAGTCTACCCGAAGTGCGCCAGACCTTGAGATGGGTCAGTAAAACGGTCGATGGTGCGACTGATTTCGCATTCAAGAAAGCGATGAAAGCGTATTTCCTCGGAGGTCTCGCCCGGTACGTTAGAAAACCCGACCTGGAATTTGCTAGAAAGCTCTTCCAGCTGGCGGGTTCTCCCACCGTGGATACCGCGTGGCAATTCTTTGCTAACAGCAACCGGACGGACGGTAAATGCGCCAAATTGATCTCAAGTATGCACTTCCAAGATGCGTACGATTTCGACACGGAACGCGTGTCCCACTGCCTTGTGCACTACGGGGTAATGGATCCGTATGACGCTGAGCACAAGAAAGTGCTCGAGATCCCATTCTGCGCTATGAATACGCTCCACCGGGAGCGACTTGAGAAGGCATCTGCTCGCAAGGACCTGAAAGACAAATCAAACGAGCAGATAACCACGGAAATTAACGAGTTACTAAAAGACCTCGAAACCAAAAAATAAGGTATTTTCCTCCTTGTCTGTTCTTTTTTACCCTCTTTCTTAAAAACTCTGGTAAATCTATTAAGAATATAGAAATATAACTTGTAATTTAGTGGATTAATGTTCCCGAACTCAATTTTGTCTTTGGTCTGGCGTCCCCTGAGTTCCAAGTCGCAGTAATATCGCTCGCGCGCCTTGGTAGTCATAATCGCCATCGGTATATACAGTGGACTATTAAAGAGGCAATTCACGAGCTCGACCACACGCTCCTATATTTTGATCATTGTCCAAACCGGTCGTGCGTGATGACATTCTCCAATTGCCTCGCAGACACTGATTTCAAAAACGCAGGATTTTGCCCTCGGTGTGCTACACGTATTCAAAGTGAGAAAAAGTAAATTCAAGATTTGCCCTCAATGATAGGCAGAATGGTCTCGTGCACGTACTTGACGAGGCGTTCTACGTGTTGCTCCCGATCGATGAGAAATTCGGCATCTCGAAGTAGAACCCCCTCAATTTTAGCGTTGTAATCACGCAACAAGGTCGGAGTAACCTCTTCTGGCACCTGAGTGGCAGCTTCTTTCACCCACGCCTCGGGAATCTTGTTAGGGAGATTTACGCCCAGTAATTCGGCGAGACACATCGTCCACGAACGAGGAACCACAGTCATAAGGTACCCGCCCCCACCGAGTGGTACCCATCGGTCGTGAGCGTAATTTTTAACGACTTTGTGGATTTCCCGGATAATTTTTTCTTGCCCACTTGTACTGAGTGCGAGGGACGCGAGGGGATCATTAAAATGGGTGTCTACGCCCAATTGTGTCACCACCACGTCCGGTCGGAACGCTTTGGCAAGTTCCGGCACGGTGCGCGTGAAAAGGTTGAGGTACAAGTCATCATAGAACTTTGGCAATAGGGGGAAATTCACCTGAAATCCCCGTCCTCTACCTTCCCCAATCTCGTCTGTAAATCCTGTTCCTGGGAAGAGAAATTCGCCACTCTCGTGAAAATCCACCTTCAGGACGTCAGGGTCATCATAAAAAATCCATTGGACACCATCCCCGTGGTGTACGTCGATGTCGACGTACATGATTTTCGTGCCAGGATATTTCTTCTTGATGTAGGCAATGGCAACCGCAATGTCGTTGAAAATGCAAAATCCGGAAGCCTTGGCCCGCAAAGCGTGGTGTAGTCCACCAGCAGGATTAAAACAATAATGAATTCCATTAGTCTGATTCATTACAGTCTCAGCAGCCATTATGGAAGCTCCCGCAACGAGAGCTGAAGCCTCGTACATCCCCCGGAATATAGGGTTGTCCCCGGGACCAAGACCGTAAAAAAATGGTTCCCGAGGAATGCCAGAATAAGTGCCCAAGACAGAATATTTCTTGATCACATCAACGTAATCCCGTGAGTGCACTTGTCCTATCTCATCGTCAGTTGCCATACGTGGGGGGATGACTTGTAGATTTTCGTGATCTAACAACCCATAGTGTTTCATCAAGGAATAGGTGAGCTCAACCCTCACGGGACGAAGCGGATGTTCGGTGCCAAAATTGTATTTCGCGAAGTCGTCCGAATAAATTAATCCGACTTCTTTGGCCATGAGGGTAGTTCATTTGATAGACATAAAAAATATTGGATTAAGTGACATAGGTTACGCTCATATCATCACATTCCAAAAACCTTGCAAGGAAAGATAAAAAGGAATCTCCTGACTTATTAATCATAAATTTGGGTGATCTTGAATGTCAATCCGATTTCAAAAATTCGTCCGCCGTGTGGCGGAAAATTCGGAGTTCAAGGCGTTCAAGAATTTGCTCCTACATAGTTTAGAAGAGGAAGCGCGAAATAAATACGTCCAATATCCTGCCTTCCAAGCGGAGCTCAAAGGATTCTGGGAAAAGATCTCCAATAAAGGGGAACTTGCTAAACTTCTTTTGAATAATTATGAGACTATCTATCGCACGTGGTTGACGAAAATCTTCCCCTATCGGAATAACGCCCTCGCAATGTCGGAACCAGCAGCCCCTACGGCAGTCGATTTCAAGCTAAATTTTGTCTACATCTGTTCGCGGGAAGAAATGGGAGCTATGGAGGCGGCAAAAAAGGCTAAAAACCTGGAGGACGATATCCAGTCGATCGCCCGGCGACTTTTTTTCTTCATTGTATCCGCGATGGGACACTTAATAGCGCTCACGGTGGAACGCCCCTTCTCGTTCCAACTAGCAACGATGAATGGCGAGGAAAAAGAGGGCGGTTATGAAATTAAGACCATCATTTCCGGCCGAGAGCAATAAGGACTTGTAGTAGGCGGCATTGTCACTTTTCTTAGGGAATATTGGTAGTATTATTCGTCAGATTTGAGAAATGAACTTAGATCCACTGCTTCTTTCTCCCCGCGGCGTTTTACTTGAATCCTTGATTTTACTCCAAGAATCTGGCGTTCTAAATATTGTATTTCATCAATCGGGACAATCTGTTGCCGGATACGTCCTTGAGAGATGAGCGCCATAATAAGGTCCAGCTTCATCAGGACTTCAGGGGGCATAAATTCGCTAACGATCTGCTGGGCCACTGCAGGATTATTTTTGCGAAGTTGCTGGAGATACGCCCACGCATCGGGTTGGAAGACTGCTTTTAGAACTAAATCGATTTTAAAGGCAAAATCCTGACCGACATCCTTTTGGGCCTCTTGTTGTTTCTTCATATTAAGTAACTGGGCCATCTTCTTCTTCCGAATAGCCTCCAGATCATCGTCATTACTCATGAGGATTCCTTGATGTGTTTCTTAGAATTACGAATTCGATAAAAAATAATGAAGGATGGAATTAATTTCTTAGGATTTGCGACTGCCCCCAATGTTTAATATTTTTAGAACAACTTCCATGGTTTTTATGCCATCTTCTAAGGTTACACGGGGAACCTTGTCATTGAGAAAGTTGAGAATTTCCTTCCGTAAGGGTTCTTCCTGCCGGAGCGGTTGGACACAGGTGTCGATTGTGCGAGGGTTGTCTCCAGTCAAGTCGGAACCGTGGAGGATGTGCACTTCTTGGGTTATAAAATCCACTTCGATCGATCCTTCACTCCCGCACACGAACATGCGCCGGTATTTCGTGGGAGTCAACCAATTGGATTCTATAGATCCCTTTGATTTACCGAAATTAAGTAGAATATATGCCGCGTCCTCGTATTGCTCCGAGTAGAAATACCGCAGCATTGCGCCCACATCCTGCACCGCTCCAAGGAAGTGTTGTTGCAAGTATACATCGTGGGTGGCGAGATCGAGAACTACACCCATCCCCCAGTGGCGCCGGGGAAATAATCCGATACGTTTCGAGCTGATAGTGAGGACTTCCCCGATTTCTGGGAGGTGTTTCTGCAGTTCCTCGATTACCGGGTTGTATAATTCGATAAATCCCGGTTGGATCCGCACGTTATCGTATTGTCGGAGTTTTTGGACACTCTCGAGGTCAAGGCCGAGGGGTTTTTCCATAAGCACAGAGATACCAGCTTTCGCGCAAATTTCGGTGAGGCGGGGAATCTCGGAGGGGGGAGTTACAATGCTTACTGCCTCGATTTTTTCATTCTTTATCATTTGCTCGACATCGTTGTAAGCATGGACATTATCATATTGTTTTGCTACGTTCTGTGCAAGGGCCTCATTTACATCGCAGATAGCCACGAGCGTAGACTCTTGGGCATAATTGCGTGCATGCGCGCGGCCAAACCATCCCGTCCCTATCACGGCGGTATTTTTCTTTTTCATTGTAATCACGCTGATTTACTTTTTCCGTTAAATAAATTTTTTAGTACATTTTTTGCGAATCGAATCCAGGATCTTTAGGATTTTTTCTTAAAAATCAAGATCCCGATTTTTGTTTTAATCATAGCATATGATCCTTCAATTTTTCCTTTTTTGCCATGAAGGTCGATTTCGATACGATCCGCGTCCCAAGTTCGAGTTTCATATGTGCCGGTTTCCCAGATTTCCACCCGACCTGCACCATACTGACCTTCAGGAAGATTTCCTTCGAATGTAGCATAATCTTTGGGATGATCTTCCACAGGAATAGCAAGTCGTTTCACGCCTGAGACATCAGGAATGCCCTTGGGGACAGCCCAACTCTTTAATACCCCATCTTTCTCCAAACGAAAATCAAAGTGGTGCGCGCGGGCCCAATGTTCTTGGATAATGAAAATGGGTTTAGGCATAAAAAT
>MBAA01000130.1:42001-42542 GCA_001940655.1 Promethearchaeota archaeon CR_4 | reverse complement strand
CTCGAACATTATTTTACGGCCCTCGTTACTCACAAACCTGTAAATAATCTCTCAGAATCATTAGGAACCGCGAAACAGATCACGTTGTGCCACATCTTTTCCGAGCGTGCAAATAAAGACGAAAATACACGGGAGAATCACTGGACTCTCTTCAAGAAATATTGGGAGGGGATAATGGGGGATCTTCATTTAATACCTATAGTTGAACCCGTCTATTTTTCGGAGCTAATTCCCGAGACTCCTATGAAATGTATACACTCTGGGATTGAAACTTTGGATTGGGATAACGTTTGGTCTATGGCGGCGTTCATCGGAAATGTTGTGGAAGACTTTGCTCGGTCGATTGTGGATATACGGATTAACCCCACGCAATTAAAATGGTTTCAATCGTCAAAAAAACGTCAGGGTACATTTTTCACGCCTCCAGATCTTGCGAGATTTATTGCAGGCCGGATAGAAAAAAATTGGGATCACCCATGGGAGGAGACATGGATCTTTGACCCCAGTGTTGGAAGTGGATATTTTCTCTTAGCTTTTGCAG
>MBAA01000130.1:41340-41913 GCA_001940655.1 Promethearchaeota archaeon CR_4 | reverse complement strand
ACCCCATGTGCAATGATTACGAAAATTTCGAATTTTTTTCCGTCCAAGGCATCAATGCAGTAATTCCAGGGGGTCTCCATGCCTTTGTCGTCCCCAACACCTTCTTCCGCAACACTATGTCTGCGAAATTTCGGAAATGGTACACGTCTCACGCGAATTTTCTTGAGATTCACGATTTTTCCGCGAAACCCCTATTTACAGAACCAAAAGTGCGTAGCAGTGTTTTTATCGCCCGAAAGAAACCGAGCCAAAACGTAGCTCCGACCATCTTCATTCACGGGGAAGATGGAATAGAGAAATCGCTTCTTCAACATTCAATGCCCCCAGATTGGTTCTCCGCAAATATTTCAGAATGGCACTTGAGTCTTATACATCCAACGATCTTGGATGCGATTTATCACCCGATCCTCCGAAATAGTACGCCGCTAGGCACATATACTGACACGAAACAGGGTTTCATTCCATATCGAACTACAACCCTCGCAGCAAGATTAAGACGGGCGTTAAAGAATATCCTTAACAGGGAAGTTCAAAATCAAAATTTCGCGGAGGATAGTTTGGGGGGAGCCTGGC
>MBAA01000130.1:41183-41312 GCA_001940655.1 Promethearchaeota archaeon CR_4 | reverse complement strand
TCATCACACTCCAAAAAATTACGAAAATATCGCACAGAATCTCGCGCATCGAATAGTAGAGGAAAAGCTTTGGCACTGGGAAGGTGACCTGAAGAAACCAGTACCTGATGGATACCTGCCTCTGCTAAA
>MBAA01000130.1:36782-41160 GCA_001940655.1 Promethearchaeota archaeon CR_4 | reverse complement strand
CTCTCAATTGGGGGGGTACTGCATTCGCATACGGTCCTCACGTGTCTTCGTATGTTGAGGAACGATTTTTTACCAGTCCTCGCTTGCTTTTTCCCGAGATCACAGGATCGCCCCCCTATCTCGTGCAAGCTGCTTACACTCGCGATACATTCGTGCATGATCCTCAAGTGCTTAACGCAGTTTTCAAAGAGGCTATCCACCCAGAATGGCACTGGTTCTGCCTCGCAGCGGTCAATTCTTTGCCAGTCTCTGCATTCATGGCACTCACATCCCCGAAAACCGGGAAAGGTCTCTTCAATAAAATTCTCGTTAAGGACGTGAAACGGATTCCTATCCCATATGATCCCACAGTACTCGAACAGAGCGATTACTCACTTGAGAACTCGCAAGAATCGTTAGATCTCAAGATTTTAACTCAAAAAATTAAGGGGGATACAATGTCTCCCTTCGAAGCGATAAGTGTGGGAATGCAACTTGCAATGAACCTAACCCGAATTAGTCTCCAAAATAAAATAAAACCGCCAGAGAGGGAGTTATTTGTAAAACTGCGAGGACTAAACGACAATCTTTTCTGTCGTATTTTTGGTATTGAACAACAAGTGTGTATGCAAGCAATTAGCAATGACAGCAATAGGGAATAATATTCAAGTAGATTTTTTCACATCGGCAGAATAACTATCATTTTTAACAGTTAAACGAACACGATCGAGCCATTCCGATATGAGGGCGTTTGAGAGGGGCACTTGTTCCAAGTCGAGGCAATGACTCGCCCGGTCGAGCACCACAAAGGAAGCGCGTGGAAATTTTTCGATTATTGCCCACGCGTCACGATACCCGCACACGTTATCTTGCCTTCCGGTCAGGATCAAAGACGGGCTATTGAAGGGGGGAAGCTCTGCATCAAGGTCAAAGGAGAACGCGTAATGAGTAGATTGTAGCTTGTTAAGATAATCCCAGTTTGAATGTTGCATTGATGGTATAATGGTTTTTTTATATCGATCCCAGACAGAGAGAGTTTGAATTGTAGCCATTTCTTCGAACTCTTTACGTTCATCTTGTGGGAGTGAGGCAATAAAGACTGGATCTTTTTCAATCAACTGAAACTTCGGGAGGACACGAGATTGTCTATCAGGAATTATAACGGGAACCCCCAAGAAGATGCCAAGAACTTGTTTGAAGTAACGGAAAAGAACACCACGAGCTAAATAGGCTCCATAGGAAATTCCCGCAATGGCAAATTGAGAGTCGCCGATTAGTTTTGCAACGAAGATCGACAAGCTTTTCAACCAATCATCTGCCGTAGTGATGGATGATGTAAGAGGAGTGTTTCCCGTTCCTGGCATATCCGGATAGATACGCCACCAACCTCCCTTACCTTCGAAAATCGGTTCGAAAGTGGCGATCGTGGCGTGATTATCGAGACCGAATCCAGGTATTATTAAAAAAGGGATTCCACTTCCACGCTCCTCGTAACACATTTGCGTGTTTTCTACATCTATAAAAGGCATACTTGAACACCTTGACTTAATGCACACTAATTTCTGCAGGTTTCTTAAAAAAAGTAGTGGTAAGTGGTAAACTAACTGTTTAATGAAGAAGTCTCTTACCTGCAGCTCTGTGGGATTTTTTTCGTAGTGGGAGGGATTTCTTCGCCATTTTCCTTGTTGTAGAGTCCACTCCATGTTACGAGACATTTAATCCCGGTACTTTTCGCAATTTCGACCAGGTGTTCCATTGTATCCTTTTCTAGGAGTTTTACGTCCCGATACGCCCAATCGATGTCAAGTCGCTCGTATTTCGTCTTGCACAAGTTCAGGAACGCACAGAGATCCCACCGATGGACATTGGGCATATACTGAAGGATAAATTCCCCGATTGCTTGGACGTTTTCATCCGTGGCAGTCGCCCCTGGGATGATGGGGGTGCGGATCCAAATTTCAACCTGTTGCAATCCCATCCATCTTGCGATTTCGAGGATGCGGGCGTTGTCTTGGGTGGTGAATTGTTTGTGCTTTGCAGGATCCATCTCCTTAAGATCAAAGAGGACGATATCCGTGTATGGTAAAAGTTGCTCGTAAACTTCTTGGGTGTTGAATCCACAGGTGTCCACTGCCGTGTGAATGGCGTGCTCTTTGCAGAGTTTGAGGAACTCCCGGAGGAATTTCCATTGCATCGTGGGTTCCCCACCAGACACGGTCACGCCTCCCTGTGATTTTTCGTAAAATACGCGATCTTTGTTGACTTCTGCAAATAATTCTTCTAAGGAATAATGTTTGCCAAAAAGTTCAAGCGCAGTGGACGGGCATGCCTCGACACACGTGCCACACCCTTTACATTTAGAACGGTCGATGTGTAAACCATACCTCGCCAAAGAGAGTGCTGTTTGGGGGCATATATCCACACAGCTCCGACATCCAATGCATTTCAGCTTAAACCACTGGATGATAGGTTGGGGGTCGATACCCTCAGGATTGTGGCACCAAGTACATCTTAGGGGGCAATGTTTAAAGAACACCGTGGTCCGGATGCCCGGCCCGTCTTCGGTGCTCATCTTCTGGATGGAGAACACGAGGGCTTTAAGGGGTTGTTGGTTGGCGTAGGCCATGCGGTCACCTTGCCATCCTATTGCCGTACGTACATTCCTTCAATCCCGAAAAGATGTCCTGGTACTGGAGGCGGGTAGATGCGATCCCCAGCTTTCGGAGCAATCGAACTATAAACTTCCTCTACATCGATTATACCGACTTTCACACCGCGAACCTTTTGCCAACCCTTGAATATACCCTTCGTTTGCATTATCGTGAATTCCTTCGGATTAACTGCAAGACATGCTACCCAAGCGCCTTCGGGAATGTGATTGAGATCGGTTTGAAACATAGTCGGAGAGAGGATTAACCGGTTTGGATCTGATGGTTGCATTTGGATACTGGTTGCTATTTCGGGATATCCATCAGATCCGACCCAACAGATGTATTTAGCATTTGTTAGAGCACCGAACAAACCTCGCGTGAAAAGACTCATTCGTTTTTCTGAAGATAAAACTTGACGGAGCCTCCCAAAATTCAAACCACGTTTCAACATTTAACGTTATATATCAATGTTTTTTGCACACACGTGGTTGAGGGTGGGAACAATAAAATTAATTTTTGTAACGCCAGTTGCAACGACACGACTTACAATAGAATTTGCGCCCAAATTTCTTAACGGGAGCGTAAGCTACAACGTTCGTTGGATCTTGCATTTCTTGGTAATTTTGTTTGTTGCATTTGGGGCAAACAATGGATCCATCTGCAGGATATGGAACCGTCAGAATTCCAGCTCCAGGTACTTCTGCCTCTTTATTTTTTTTATCAGGTTCTCCTTTTTCACCCTCAGATTCCGCTTGTTTTTCTGCGGGTGCAGGGATTTCTGGCTCTAGTTTACCTTTCGCGACCATAGAGGGTTTCCGAGGTTTTTCTTCTTTCTCTGCGGCCTCCGCTTCTTTTGCAAGTTTTTCGGTCTCTTCTTCCTTCTGCCGGCGCTTCATAATTTCAGAGGGTTTCGCAGTGGAAACCGCGGCCACGGGGGGTTCTTCCTTCTTTTCTTCCACCTCACTGGTAGGGATTTCAATGTCTTCTTCGGAGGATTTTTGTAATATGTCAGAAGGTTTGAGAGACCTCGTGCTTGAGGCCCCCATTGCTTGGGTTTGAGAAGTGGGTTGGGTTTCGGGCGCTTGAGCTTTGGCCATTTTACTAGCCACGCGGACTTTCGCGAGGAATTGGTTAAAATTATTTAGGATCAGGTCGACCTTTTCTTCCAATGAGGACGTGGCTGTACCTTCGCCTGATTTCCCGGTTGCGATCCCTTGTTTCAACACCCGTGTTTCGAGACGGGTCAATCTTTCTGCCATACGAGTGACCTCCTCGTGAATTTGGGACATATCAGAAAGAGCCTGAGGTGGTATAGCATTTGATTGCGCTTTTGCAATTTCCAATTCTTTCTGGACTACTTTTATGCGAGCGTTTTCATCCGCTAATTTTTGTTGGAGAATATCTTTCATCTGACTGAGGCGTGCAATTTCCTGCTCTTTAATTTTCATGAGTTCTTCCAAAAATTCCACCACCTAGAAAACAGACACGCTTTCGTAAATGTTCTTTGGTAGGAGGAACTCTATATTAAACAAAATTCACAATTTTGTCACATACACGCTTGCATTCGAGGAGGACAAGACCAAGCTTGACTTTGTGGCTACCACTCAATGTTAGGACTGCGTTCGGACCAGCTCCAATCACTAAAATGAATCCGTTAATGCCCCGGACAAATATTTGCTCGAGATCTCCCTTCTCAAATTCCTGCGCTGCTCGCTCGCCGAGTGAAAGCATAGCCGCTGTCATCGCAG
>MBAA01000130.1:36175-36765 GCA_001940655.1 Promethearchaeota archaeon CR_4 | reverse complement strand
ATGTTATTTGGCAAGGCAGAGCTGATTGGCAATCCTTCCACAGAGACGATAGCGGCAGCGGTGATTTCCGGGATAGAAGAGACAAATTTTCGCAGGATTTCGTCGAGAGATTCAGAAGGCACTGTACTCATATTCAATCTTTATCTCTATTATGCGCAGATCAGCGTGAGGCTCTCCACTTGAATAGAGTTACTCTGAACGAATAGAAAAATCTATCATTGTATACTTTTGCGTTAATATCTAAAAATATCTTTTAGAAAGGACGAAAAAATGCAGAAACAAAGAACTTCAAACGAGTTTGGCGATTTTTTCGCACGCACGCTTGCAATCGAGGAAAATAAGACCTAGTTTAACTTCTTTACTGGCGGAGACTGTTAAAACTGCATTGGGGCCTGCACCCATAACTAATATATATCCGTCTACACCTCGCACGTACACTTGTTCGAGGTCACCCTTCTCAAATTCCTGCGCCGCTCGTTCGCCGAGTGAAAGCATGGCCGCAGTCATAGCGGCAATTCGGGTTTCGTCCACATTTCTTGGTAAAGCAGAGGCGATGGGGAGACCTTCAACCGAACCGATGCTCGCAGCCT
>MBAA01000130.1:35866-36147 GCA_001940655.1 Promethearchaeota archaeon CR_4 | reverse complement strand
CTTGAGGATATCGTCCAGAGTTTCGCTGCTTTCGTCGCTGATAGTCAACACCCTTAGAAGCGTCAATTAGCGGAACAAGCTATCTCCCGAAACAGGAGTAAGAAGAGTTTTCGCCAATTTTTTAAGCATTATACAATCTTTAAATCAACGCTATATTTTAAAAGTTTTTGACTTGGGCGCTTGAGAAATCCTGTAATTCCCTAGAAATATCTTGTAATAACGGAAAAGTTCAAAAAATCCGCTACATGGTAACTTCACAATCCCACTATCGTATACTATGA
>MBAA01000130.1:34515-35857 GCA_001940655.1 Promethearchaeota archaeon CR_4 | reverse complement strand
TAAAAAGTTCGGTCTATTTTCGGGGAACTTTTCCGGAGTTAAGCCACCATGTATGAGCTTGTCAGCATTGAGCACATCCTTCGCATCCCGCCTGAAAAATTTGGTCAACCCAAAGAATTATCAGCGTATGAGTTACTCCGCGAAGAATATGAAGGTATAATTGACAAGAATTTAGGGTTCGTGATTGCGGTCGTTGACGTCATCGAAGTCGGCCTTGGAAAGATAATACATGGGGACTCCCGCACTCACCATAACGTGAAGTTTACTCTCTTAACCTTCCGACCTCTCCTACACGAGATCATCGAAGGAGAAGTGGTTGAAGTCGTGGAATTTGGGGCATTTATCCGGTTAGGCCCTCAAGATGGACTCAACCATGTGAGTCAAATCACAAATGATTTCATCCGCCACGATGAAGTTCAAAGTCAATTTGTAGGCAAGGAAACAGGGCGAATTCTCGGGGAAGGTGACCTAGTACGGGCACGTATCATCGCGGTCTCCATGGGCGGGGGGGCGCGATCTGGCAAGCTCGGTTTGACGATGAGACAACCTTATTTAGGAAAACTAGATTGGATTGAAGCCGACATCAAGACGCAACAAGTCACGCCCGGAGAAGGTATGGGGAATGAAGGAGAAACGCCTCAGAAAGAGAAAAAAGACACTGGCACCGAAGTAGCCAAAGATACTAGTGTTACGAGTGGACTCAAACCAAAAAAGCAAGAAACCAAAAAAGCGGCAAAAAAAAATAAAAAGACCAGCGAGTCCGATGAATAAAAAGGTGAAAAAAGATGGGAAAAGAAAAAGCGTGCAAAAATTGCCACCTCGTAACCTCCAAATTCTCCCAATGCCCAGCATGTAAGACCTATACGTTAAGTGATGATTTTTCTGGTATTGTTTACATTTTAGACCCAGAGAAATCCATTATTGCTAAAGAACTGAATATCCGATTTAAAGGAAAATACGCGCTCAAAGTACGCTAATAATTTTCCTCCCTTTTTCAGTATTAGGGTTTAATATTCCTTTAGAAAGATTTTCTGACTATTTCCCAAATTCTTACGGGTGAACCCCTAAAGATTTTTCATCCCTAGACTTCCTCTTCCAAACAATCAGCATTACACAAAGAGCCACAATACTCGGCAAGAAACCAAATAATAGGAAGATTGTTTTGTAGACACCCACCAGGAGATCCCAGTAATAGAGCAATATGGTTAGCGCAATACCAAAGAAGACCACAGATATTAGAAGGAGGATGAAGAACGTCCGATGCGTGACTGGTGGGGATCCATTTACAACCTGCATAAATATCCCATATGAATGTAAAGAAAGACATTAAGAAATTTTACGC
>MBAA01000130.1:34098-34384 GCA_001940655.1 Promethearchaeota archaeon CR_4 | reverse complement strand
CCTAATCATCAATCGGAATTAAGGTTATTTTTCATGCCACAGGAATTTGACATCCAAATTCTCAACGAAAAGGATAACTTGTTCTTCAACCGGAAGGACATCTCCTTTGTAATTACGTATCCCACGGCAGGAACGCCGAATCGCATCGAAGTGAAGAAGAAATTCGCCGCGCTCAAAGCCGTGGACGAAAATCTTATCTTCATCAAATATTTGCATTCACGTATGGGCAAGCACGAACTCAGAGGTCAGATCTCGATTTACAGCGATGAAAAGTCCGCCCAAATCG
>MBAA01000130.1:33405-34019 GCA_001940655.1 Promethearchaeota archaeon CR_4 | reverse complement strand
GAAGAAGAAGGCGGCGGCAGTAGCTCAATAGTGATATATATGGCAAAAGGATCTGCTAAACACAAGATTAATGAAATTCTCAGCCCTGAAAGTGGGAAAATTGTTCGTAAATTGAAGACTTGCACGAAATGTGGCCCAGGCGTGTTCCTTGCAGAGCATTACGATCGCTTCCACTGTGGAAAATGTGGAATAACTCAATTCAAGAAAAAAGAGGGCGGCGTTGAAGGAGAAAGACAAGGAAGGAAGACTCCTACAAGCGGGCGCCAACCAAGACTGAGAACCGGAGCGCCCCCTAAACCTGCCCCTCATAAGTAATTCCTCTTTCCAGTTGACAATACAATATATTCATATTAAATTTTGTGGGACTTGAATTTCGTGGGCGAGTCTCCGAGAAAAGTCTGCTTGGGCATCGAGTCCACGGCACATACTTTTGGTGCTGGTATCGTCTCGTTTTCTGGAGAAATTTTAGCCGTTGTTAACGATACCTTTGTGCCCGAAAGTGGAGGATTACACCCGCGCGAAGTCGCCGAGCACCACATGCAGAATTTTTCAACCACTCTCCAAACATGTCTCACCGATGCGAAAGTATCTTGGGAAGATATTGGTTTAATCGC
>MBAA01000130.1:32277-33394 GCA_001940655.1 Promethearchaeota archaeon CR_4 | reverse complement strand
GCCCTGGTTTAGGCCCTTGCCTGCGGGTAGGGGCGAACATAGCGAGAGGACTCCACTTCTCCCTCAAGGTACCCCTCGTTGGTGTGAATCATTGTATTGCCCACGTTGAGATCGGTCGTCTCTTGAGTGAATTAAAAGACCCCTTGACGTTATATGTTTCAGGTGGGAATACAATCGTATCTGCATTTGAAGAGGGCCGATATCGCATCTTCGGGGAAACCCTCGACCTCGCAATAGGAAATATGATCGATATGTTCGCTCGAGACGCGGGAATTGCCCACCCCGGAGGCCCTAAGATTGAGAAACTCGCTAAAGAATCAAACCATTTCCTCCCTCTTCCTTATGTGGTAAAAGGGATGGACTTGTCGTTTTCTGGTCTTTTAACCGCCGCCAAGAACCTCCTCCAAGGGGGTTATTCACTCCCTGATGTCGCATTTTCACTCCAAGAAGTGGCATTTGCTATGCTCACGGAGGTAACTGAGCGTGCTCTTGCCCATACACGAAAAGAAGATGTCCTTCTGACAGGGGGGGTAGCGGCGAATAAACGCTTGCAAGAAATGATCCGATCGATCGCCACGAATCAAGGAGCCCGCTTCCATGTGGTGCCCCTGCGCCTGGCAGGGGATAACGGCGCAATGATCGCGTGGGCAGGCATTGAACAATATCGATCAGCAGGGCCAACCATCATCACAGAGACGGGTATTAACCCCAAAATAAGGATGGACGAGGTGCCAATCCCTTGGCGAGAGTAGCACATTCCCCTGAAGAGATCATCGGCATTGGAGCGGAGGCGGTTCTCGTGAAATCCCTCTGGTTTGGAAGGTCTTGTTTAATTAAACGCCGATTGCCCAAGGTGTATCGCCTTTCCGCTTTAGATAATATCCTTCGCAAGCAACGAACTGTATTGGAAGCTCGTGCTCTCGTCAACGCAAAGGAATGCGGAGTTCCGACGCCGACAATCTTTGAAGTCGATGCTGAAGCAGGGTTCATTACAATGGATTTCATTGAAGGCGCAACATTGAAACAATTACTCCAGAATATGTCGCTCGCCGAGATTCGGGTAAAGTTTACAACCATCGGAGAATACGTGGGGAAACTCCACCGAGGTGGTATCATC
>MBAA01000130.1:29629-32263 GCA_001940655.1 Promethearchaeota archaeon CR_4 | reverse complement strand
TACCTCCAACATCCTTGTAACGTCTCAGAACACTTTGGTGTTCATCGATTTTGGTTTATCTCAACACAGCGAAACCTTGGAAGATCATGGCGTAGACGTGCATTTACTTAAACGCGTCCTCACGAGTTCACATACTTCGATTTGGAAGGAAGCGTATGATGCATTCATAAGGGGTTATGGAGAAACGAGTCCCCATTCTGCTAAAGAAATTGAGACCCGCGTGAAAGAGATCGAACTACGGGGGCGCTACATTAAAAAAGAAGACCGGCGAAAGAGTTTTTATTGAAAGGTGAATTTTTCAATGGTTTTTGTTGAAGTAATTTTTAGTATAAGAGCCGAGCACACTACTAAGTTGGAGAAATCAGATTATCTAGCCAAGATATTTGAGACATTTTGCTCAAGTCAAGGAATTCAAATGCAGTATGAGATCGTTCAAGATGGCATCTTGATATTCTGGAAGTCATTAGCTGACTTCGATAAAACTTCCCAATTACTAGCTAAAATTCCCATTGAGAAAATAACCAATTATACTCACTCGGGTGAACTCGAACGATGGGAGATTCGAATAATATCCAATGCCAAAATCTCGAAAGAAGATCTGGGAAAACGATGTATTAATGCAATTCAATTGTTCCTCGGACAGTCCGGGCTAGTAGAGCCAGATAATGAGAAAATTTACCTATACTTGCCATCAAATTTTACATTTGACAAGTATTTTTATAACAACCCGCAGATCAATCCCGGGAAAAGTTGAGCGTGGTTTGGCACATTGCAGTGATATTTTCTGGTTTACAGAAACCATCAATTTGTTGGGAGGGACTGATTGCGAGACGGGCTCCTAGCTTTCGCGCGCAAGTAAGAAGCTTCTGCGTTTGGATCGTGACTTCTCGAGGGGATCTATACACCAATAAATCAGACACGTCTAAGTTGCCAATCAGCATAATTTGCTCTTGATATTGTTTCATTACTCGAAAAATATCCACGCCTGCGGCAGGTTCGAGTGCTTGAAGAGCATCAAATCCCGCTTCAATAAATAGGGGGATTAGAGTTTCTATTTGCCCATCAGAGTGGAGAATGACGCGGCAACCACGTGAGTGGAGTTTCTGGGTAAATTTCTGGTATCGCGGGAGCACCCACGCCTCCCATTCTCGTGGATGTATTAATGATCGTCCTTTGTAGCCCATGTCATCGGTGATGAGGAAATTCTTAATGCCCGTACATTTGACCCATCGTTCAACCATGCCCAAGCTGAATGTGAGGAAGTTTTCTAAGGCGATACCAATCAAAGGACTCTGATTCTTTAAAGCTATGGCAAAACGGGAAAATCCCATACTTTGCCACATTTTCTCGAACCCCCCTGCGATAGAAGCGTCAAAGCTCATGCCAGCCAGTGGTCCTTGGATGAGTTCCTGCAGCGTAGAAGCTAATTTTAAAAATTCGTTATCATCAGGGTATGAAAAGAACCCGTTCGTGAGCCATTCTTCCCAGGCACGCTCGTTTGTCAACACACCATCATTCAGATACCACTTTCCGCGTTTTTTCCGTCCCCAGGCATCGATAACTGTTCCATCACCAAGGTTTATAGCTTTCTTTCGAGGTGATCGAAATTGCCAGAGGGAGATAGCATCAAATCCGAGCAATTTGGGGATCAATAAATCATCCCCCCCGAGATCCACCGTACGCCTTGAAATTCGCTCCGCCACCCGATATTTTTCCACAAATTCAGGTGTAGGAGGACCAGGACAGTAGAGGGGGAAACGTTTAGGAATATATCCAGTTAGCATTTGGACGTACGGATTTTCAGGAGGATTGAGCTCAACCATTAGGAGGCCTCAAGAGATTTATCAAATCTACATGCCATAAAAACGCTTGAATATCCGGGTAATTATGAAGTCAAACCAGAGGGAGATGTCCGGGATAGTTTTCCCGGCGAGCTTATCAATTTCCCACGAGCCATTTTGGAGTTGCGTCCTCCGGAAATAGTGTAATGCTCCTTGTATACCAGGAGTGTTCAAGGGATATCCCATTACCGAGAGTGCGTCCAAACAGCCAATGAGATCGTTCCACCAGAATGGAAACGTGTACTTAGTCCAGTAGTTTTGGTGTCGTCGGGAAGTATACTTATCTGGTTTGAAAAAGCGGGAAACGAGGAGATCCGCAGCTTTTCGTGCCTCCGGCGTTTGCCGGTAACTGGGGTGGTTTGCAAAAGCACGAATCACAATTCCGGTGATCATATGAGCGGAGGGTTTCGTACGGTCGAAATCGATGGGATCTAGGCGTCTCATCCATTCTTCGCTTGAGATACTTTTGACCCCCTCAACCTGCATGGGGAGCGCCCAACCACCGTCATCTTGCCGAATAGATAAGAACCACTTGAATGCATTGTCAATGCGGGAATCTTGAATGTATCCGGCCTTCACGAGAAATTCCAGAATTCCCCCAGAATAGTTTGGGGAATATTGTGTGCCGTAAATACCCCTGAAATCTCCTTCTAATGTCTGGCAGCTGAAAGCATATTCTGCTGCTTTTTGAATCGCGGGGTGAATTTTATTCATCCCATAACAGTCGACTAAGACACGGAACCATCGGTAAGTTTCTAGGAGTGCATAATTCGTGGGTGATTTCGTATGTTTC
>MBAA01000130.1:29355-29499 GCA_001940655.1 Promethearchaeota archaeon CR_4 | reverse complement strand
AAGTGTGTCGTAGCACTAACCGGCGCCGGTATCAGCACAGAGAGTGGCATTCCCGATTATCGTGGCCCGGATGGGGTGTGGACGCGACGTGACAAAGGTCTTCCCCCGCCTAAAATGGATAAGTCTTGGGATGAAGTGAAACCG
>MBAA01000130.1:28891-29177 GCA_001940655.1 Promethearchaeota archaeon CR_4 | reverse complement strand
AGGAGATAGGATGGGATGAGAAAAGATTCGGAAAGGGATTTCTAACGGATGATATATTCCCTGGATCCCCTACTTGCCCCGCGTGTGGTGGGATCATCCGTTCTAGCATTATAAATTTTGGTGATCCAATGCCCCAAGAAGATTTATACAAGTCCATCCAATTTGCCAAGCAAGCTGACCTTTTCCTTTCGGTCGGCACGTCCCTCCAAGTTTCGCCCGCATCAAATTTGCCCATGTATGCAACGCGTGCGGGTGCCAAATTCGTCCTCATCAACCAAGGAGATAC
>MBAA01000130.1:28534-28775 GCA_001940655.1 Promethearchaeota archaeon CR_4 | reverse complement strand
TTTCTGGTCACCATTGCTCGCCGGGCGCGCAATGCAAAGAATACCTACGGGGCAGTCTCGACCACAATCAGCGCGATTCTCATTTTCTTTTTCGCGTTCGTCAATGGTGTGTGGGGCATCTTTCCCGGCAGAACGGGGTCACTAGAGGGGGGTTATCCACTCAATGCTTTTTTTATGTGGTGGGTTGGGATAATCCTCGCCGTGTATCTTGGATATGCGATAATGATACGGCGGCAGGACC
>MBAA01000130.1:27545-28525 GCA_001940655.1 Promethearchaeota archaeon CR_4 | reverse complement strand
CTCGCCAACACCGGGACGACCAAGATGCCTACTGGGAATTATTCCAGAAACAGGATAAGATCTTGTATCAAGCAGATATTTCCGTCAAGATGGAGGGCGTGCGAAAAATATTTCACCTCGCCGGCCTGCTATTGGTGGCGTCCTTCTATGGTCTGGGGTTTATTGGTCCCGTGACAGAGCTAGTCAATAATAATGTAATAAACTACATTTACAATATCGACCCTACAGGGTATGTGTTCTTGTTTGGACCCCAGAGTCTTTACTATTATCTTCCTGATGACCCCCAGGCAATCCAAGATTTAACTTTCTTTGCCCTGCTGGCTACACTCATATTTGTTCTCATCCCCGATATTATCCGTGCGAATTGGGCGACCCGGTATTCTCTCTACAACAAGCTCACGGGTAAGGTTTTGCGGGGGAAGGAATACAAAGCCGCTGGCCCCCAAGTATATCTCATCGTTGGCGTGTGCTTCACTTATCTTTTATACTTGCGAGGGGTTTACCCCGTCAACATCCCTATGGGGGCATCTCTAGTGGCGTGTTTCTCGGATGCTTTAGCATCGCTCATCGGGCGAAAGTGGGGGAAGCGAAAGGTGGAGTGTCCTGGCGAAAAAATCAAAACATTGGAAGGATTTGTTGTAGGCGTGGGGTCTGCATACCTGATAAGTCTCATTTTCGTGGGTCCTATCTTGTCCCTCGTGGCGGCTGGAGTGTTCTTCCTCCTCGATTATTTCCCAAATCCCGTGGCAGACAACCTCACGAATCCAATCCTGATCTCTCTCGCTTTGTGGGCAGTGGCAGCGTGGAGTGGTGTACCTATCGGATGGTGATATTTCATATGTTTACAATTGACAAGTACAAGCTCGTCATTTTTGACATGGACGGTGTGATCTATCGCGGCTCGGAGGTGGTGCCCGGTGTTCCCGCTTGCATTCAGAAATTGAAGGAGAAAGGCATCAAAGTCGTCTATAATACCAATA
>MBAA01000130.1:24247-27514 GCA_001940655.1 Promethearchaeota archaeon CR_4 | reverse complement strand
CGGGAGTAGATATCGTCATTGTGGGATTAGACCGGGAGTTTTCTTACCTTCGCCTGAAGGCCGCGATGCATGCTATACTTCGGGGAGCCAAATACTATGCAACGAACGATGATATAACATTACCTGCAGCAGGAGAATTATGGCCAGGCGCGGGTACGATGGTTGCGGCAATAAATGCCGCTGTAGGCCGTTTTCCCGAAAAAATATTTGGGAAACCATCTCCCGTGGCCATCAACCTTATCCTCGAAACATATAATGTTTCTCCTACTGAAGTATTAATAGTTGGAGACCGTTTTGAAACAGACATTGCTTCGGGAAATGCCGCCCACACGGACACGCTGCTTGTGCTCACGGGGATTGCGACTCGTGCGGAGGTTCCAAAACAATCTGAAGCTATGAGTCCGACCTTCGTGTTAGATTCTGCGGCCGATATTTTGGATAGGTGACTAGTAGATCCGTCTAAAACCTCGACGTATAAAAAAGAGAGGACAAATCAAAATGAGGATTATACCCAAAACGAGGCAAAACAAGAATGCACCCCCAGTTCCGTCGTGCAGTGCGAGAAATGCGATAGCAATCAGAATAATTCCAACGATAAGCATACCACATCCGGTTGGAAGAAGGCTTCTGCCAATCCTATGTGGATGATGATGAGGAAGGTGACGAGGATGACGATGATGAGGGGGCATAATATCGCGTGTCTCTTGCTTATGAAAAATGAATGCGATAGTGTTTTTAAAGAATGTCACTTCAATAAGTCGTGGAATTGAGCAGGAAGTCTATTGCGAAGGCTCTCGCTGAGTGGTTTATGGATTTTGCCAGTGAAAATTGTTTATTTTGTCAACCAGAATCTGAAAAGGAAATATCATTAGTAAGGGAGAAAAAATTGTCTAGTTTTTATGATTTAAAGCGCGGACCTTATTCTCTGGAAAGATTGTTGTAACAGGTCAAATTTTTGTTGGAGCTCTTCCAATCCTAAATTTGAATTGACCCCCTCCCCAAAAATCCGCCGGAATTCCTTGAGACCCTCGAGTAAAAATTGGTTTCGTTTATCCAATGGGAGTTCGTAAAATTGGGAATATCCTTCAAAGCTTAATTTTTTGAAGTCTCCGGGATCCCCGCCCAAGTGGGCGGCATATCCCATACCGAGTTCTGTCTGATCGGCTAACAAGATCGTAGGACGACCCATACGGAGTAATTTCGAATCCACGTAGTTTTCCAACGATTGCCGTACCATTACAAGTTTGTTGATCAAATCTTTTTTCTTGCGTTCTTTCCACCGATCCGCTTCGGCTAATTGTTTATCCATTTCTCGTATATCGAGTATCCGTTGTACTTCCTGCTTGATCAGCGGTTCGAGGTTTTCTGCGAAGAAATGGTCTACTTCTTCCCGGATGAATTCGCGGATTTTCTTTTCCATTTCTTTATCCATGATAAATCCTTCTTTCGTTCAACTTACCTGAATATACTATCCATCCACCGATCCAATCTCTCGTTAACTCCAAGAAGTAAATCTCGGACTAGGGAAGATTTGTAGATTGTTATTTTTTAAAGAGTGAGAGTAAATAGAAAATTCAAAAGATAGAGGTTAATTAATAAAAGATCTTCGGCTAAAGGCTTATCTCCCAAACAGATAACGTACGAGACATACGGTATATCCCAGAAGTTGCCTTTAAAGCATTACTACCAGTCCGAGTATAGAGGGATATCCACCGCCCAACAATAGTGTATGTAGTACCTGCCGAAACGGACGGAACCTCTAACGAGAGAGTCATTGGTGTGGGAATAATACTTAAATCGGTTGATGTAGTTGGAGTCTCGTACACAATTGTTGTGTTATACTCCGCCACGCCTACAACGGTTAATGAGACATTATATACCCAAAAAGTTCCCGCGGTCGTTCCACTACTAATTTCGAGATGGAAAGGGCATTCCATCGTTACCCACAATCTCGAATTACCCAATACTCCAATCGTGAGATTCATTCCCGGAATTTCTGCCCAAGTTGTTTGAGTATCAAAGCAAACAGCTTGGGTATTTGATGTCTGTTTTTGGATCTGCCTGATCGTCCCCGGTTGCACGGGGGTTGGCATTAAGATGGGCACGACAAAATATACCAATCCTAGCGTTAAGACAACAGACACGATGATGCTTGCAGCTACTTCTCCTTTTGACATATAGCATCAGACTCCTTTTTCCAAGCAGGAACAAAAAAGACCTAATAAATTTACGCATATCTTCAATCACAATCACTCCCCAAAAAAATAGTAACAAATCCGACAACGAGAAGAATATTTTACTCATTTATTTTTGGCATACTTGGCAAGGTACCCCTCGAGTATTTCCCGGAATTGTCCGGAAAAAAGTTGCTTTTCCTGCCACGCGAGGGGAATGTAAATCTTCTCAAGTAACTCCTCTCGTCGCGTGATAAAATCGAGTGTTTGGTTAATTTCCGAGTGGTGGGGAACTTGGAGAATGTCGGGGAACCGTAACAGGAACACGAGGTATCCCTGCAATTGCCTGCAATAGAGGATTAAAGGGCGTGCGGAGTCTTTCCCGCGGTCGTTTAAATCGGGGTATTGTTTCAAGACCAAATTGAGAAGGCGAGTGAATTCGCCACTCAACGGGTAAAACAACTCCTCCGGGATGGGAGAATCTCGGGCTAGAAGAATTCGCAGGGATTCGAGATTGATCCAAATTTTTCTGAAGTAATCTTGGAGGGGATCGGGGCTCGCCTCGGTATTCATAATTTCCGTATAACCCCTCGTATCCTTAGAAGATTTTGGCAAGACCGTGAATACAAATTAAGATAAAACGTTATAATCCGCAATTATTTTAGACCCACCATTGTATCGAGCTCCCCGACCACAGTTTCCGGAACCTCCCGGATAGTACCATGGTTTTGCTTTGGTACAACCACAAGCTTTGCATGTGGGATGTGCTTGGCGAGGAATTCCGAGTATGTCCATTTGACCAACGCATCTCTGTCCCCCGTGTGAACAAGGGTAGGTTGTTGGATATCGTGTAAGCGGTCTCGCACGTCGAAGTGGAGGACAAAGTTTTCGATGCAGGCAATATAAACCCAGGGGGGCATAATTAACTTGTATTGTATCTCCTCTGCAATAATTTCTGGGTGATCTTTCCTGAAGCGAACCGTATACCCCATCTCGCTCATCATCCGCATCGTGGGTTCATCTACCTTCATTACCCCGCTCTTGAATTGGCGGAGCAACTCCGCCATGTTATCCGTGCGGTATGTCGGCAAGG
>MBAA01000130.1:22569-24034 GCA_001940655.1 Promethearchaeota archaeon CR_4 | reverse complement strand
CAAATATCTTTATTTAGAATTGGGGAAGAAAGGATGTTTATGGAAATCATTTTTTCGGAGAAATTTTACGAGTCGAATTACGCGAGTGATCCTGCGGCAGAACCCGGACGTCTCGAACCCATCATCAGTAACCTCAAGGCAGAAGGCGGGTACGCATTTCGTGATCCCAAACCTGCCACTGAAGAGCAAATCCGGAGAGTGCACACTCGCGAACATTATTTGAGTATTAAACGGGACACCACACTCTATGAAATGGCTGCCCTAGCCGCGGGTGGGGCGATTTTGGCGGCAGATCTTGCGTGGCAGGGGAAACCTACATTTGCAGCTATACGTCCCCCGGGGCACCATGCGTCTGTGGACTCTTGCTGGGGATTCTGCTATTTCAATAACATTTCCATTTCGTTATTGAATCTATTTGCTAATAGAGAAGCGAAATCGGCGTTCATCTGGGACTTTGACCTCCACACGGGAGACGGCAACATCAATATCCTCGGAGAACGGGATGGTATTACAATTGTCAATCTCAAACGCGCGCCATCGGAGGAAGATTGGCTTGCCCAGATGGCAATGACCTTGGAAAAACACCCCCCGGTAAGCATCATCACGGCATCAGCCGGGTTTGACTTGGGTCAAGAAGACTGGGGGGGGTTCCTGTCAACGAATGCCTACGAGGAGATTGGCAAGATGATGAAGGAGTTTGCTAACGAGAAATGCAGTGGACGCCGGTACGCGTTACTCGAAGGTGGGTACAAGTTTGACGCACTCGGGAGGAACGTTGCCGCATTTTGCCGCGGATTCCGGGAGTGAGTTTTTTCCTGACGAAAATAGCAAAAATTTTTTTTTCTTTCAATCCTTAGGCAATGCAAATCCTGAACACCGAGCGGGAAATTTATGGTTCCAGCACAAAAACCTCAGAAAAAGCAAGCGAAACAGAAACCCCAAGTAAAACCTGCCACAGAAGACTCCCAAACCGGGAAACAAAAACCTCAAACAAGACCAGCAAAAGCACCAGAAGGTTCCCTCACGGGAAAGGCGATCGCCGTTAAAAAGGGAGCAGATTTCTCGGATTGGTTCACGGAAATTGTCAACAAAGCAGAGCTAGCGGACATTCGGTACGGCGTCAAAGGATTTGTGTGTTATATGCCCTGGGCGGTCATGAGCATCAAGAAGATGTATGCCAAGTATGAAACCTTATTAGAGAAGAACGGGCATATCCCTTTGATTATGCCCACGGTCATCCCGAAGAGCTTTTTCGAGAAGGAGGCAGATCACATCAAAGGATTTGCGCCGGAAGTGTTCTGGGTAACAGAAGCGGGATCAGAGGGGGAAAAGCTGGAGGAGAGACTCGCGCTCCGTCCTACGAGCGAGACTGCACTGTATTCCATGTATCACTACTGGATCCGGCGCTACAATGACCTCCCCTTCAAGCGATATCAGAGTTGCCAAGTCTTCCGTATGGAAGGAA
>MBAA01000130.1:21620-22530 GCA_001940655.1 Promethearchaeota archaeon CR_4 | reverse complement strand
GGATTGAAGCGCATGACGTGTTCGCGACCCGGGAGGAGGCGGAGCAACAAGTCATCCAAGATATGGAAATGTCCTATGCAATGGTGCAAGATGAGTTTTGCATCCCCATCATCTTCTTCCAACGGCCTGAATGGGACAAGTTTGCGGGTGGGATCCATACTTATGCAGCAGATGCGTTACTCGAGAACGGAAAGGTCATTCAATTGCCATCAACCCACCTGCTCGGCCAGAATTTTTCCAAACCGTTTGACGTCCAGTTCACGAACAAGGATGGCCAACCCGAGTACGGGTGGATTACATGTTATGGTCCCGCAATCAGTCGAATCTACGGCACAATGGTAGCTGTCCTTGGTGATGATCAAGGCCTCATTCTCCCCTTTGACCTCGCGCCCGTGCAAGTAGTGATCGTACCTATCATCTTCAAGGATAGTCATAATGTCGTAGACGCAAAATGCAAGGAAGTTGAGAACCTCATCCGAACGAAGACACAATATACGGTCAAATACGACAACCGCTTGTGGGCAACTGCGGGGGAAAAATTCAACGAGTGGGAGCTTAAGGGTGTGCCCATCCGTATCGAGATCGGCCCGAAAGATATCAAGAAGAGCCAAGTTGTGGTGGTCACGCGGAACCCGAAAGAAAAGGCATTTGTGCCTATGGGAAAATTGATAGACAAGTTGAACGAGATCGCTCAGAATTATACCCAGAAACTCCGCGACCAACACCTCCAGCGTTTTGAAACCTTCGTCCAACAAGCAGAAACCGTACAAGAAACTAAGAGCGTGATAGAAAACAACAAGATCGCCTGCGTGGGTCTCTGCTCCATCGATATGGATGGTTATGAATGCGCAGGGGTCATTGAAAAAGAAACAGGCGGACAAGTTCGTGGTAAACGGGTAGATGAGGAACC
>MBAA01000130.1:19444-21593 GCA_001940655.1 Promethearchaeota archaeon CR_4 | reverse complement strand
TGGAAAAGCGGAACCCATTACGGTCTATATTGCACGCGCCTATTAGTGTCATAAGATCAGGAAATAGACGATTTAAGTCTCCTGAATAAGATAATGTAAGGAGCGAAGTATCGTTTGCGAGATTTTGAAATTAGAAAGTTAAACGAAAAGGATCTCCAATGGATCATTGCCTTACTTACGGATCATTGGGGTGCTCCGCTGGTTGTCGTGAGGGGGAGAATCTACCACGCCGACCAACTGCCCGGTTTTATTGCTATCAAGGAAAATCATTCGGTGGGTTTAGCAACCTATAATATAGAAGGGGATGTCGGGATTTTGGTTAGCCTCGATAGTCTGGTTGAAGGAATTGGCATAGGTACGGAATTAATTAATGCCGTCCGAGCTGTCACCCGTTTAGCCGGTTGCAAACGTTTGTCAGTGACCACTACTAATGATAACACGCACGCGTTACATTTTTACCAGAAACGAGGGTTCGTGTTAAAAACCCTGTACTCGAACATAATAGAACAATCTCGCAAGCTCAAACCACAAATACCGCTCACAGGCATAGATGGAATTCCGTTACGAGACGAACTAGAGTTGGAATTAGCTCTCGACAAAGAAAGTTCATAAAACAAAAAAAGAAAATGTGGATATATGGGGCCTTAACTCTATGATGCCGCAGGGAATTACGCAAACACCGCGACGGGGATCGATTGATAGATATTCATACGGTAAACTGGTTTAATCGCAGCGCCGATCCAAGTTACTCCATACAGCTGTGGAGAATGCTCCTCGGGCAACAAGCCAAATTTCGACCGTTTTTACGTTGCCGTCTTATTGCGGAGAGTTACAACCTTGTTCCTATTTCTTTACGTTGCCTCCAAATAACGGAGGTTATGGTTCATTCTCCGAAACAATAAGGCAAATTCTCATTAATAAAGGTTGTCGTTATTGCCTATATGATCCAAACTGGGCGCATGCCTCTCGCATAGCTAACCAGTTCTCGAGGGTCTCGGCGGGATTGATGGAGTACCCCGAACTGAGGATGTACCCGCCTCCGGGTTTGAGTTTTGTCGGTAATTTCTGGGTAAAAGTAAAAGTCGCGGTAGGAGTCTGACTCGCCAATTCTTGAGGAGAAACATTGCCGATGAGCGTAAAGCGATCCCCATACTTCTCTTTCGCCTTGAAAATGTCCATATTCGTGGTGGGTTCAAAAGGAGGGAGGGCATCCAATCCTTTTTTTCACGATGTCATCAAGTACTGCGTTGATGTTCCCGCAAGAGTGGAAAATGAATTTCGCGCCAGCTTTGTGGGTTACTTGTGCAATTTGTTGGTACCACGGGAAGAATTTCTCGCGCAGCACCTTAGGAGGGAAAATAACGTCGGTCTTAAAACCCATGTCGTCTGCCATAAAAAACGCTTACGCGCCAAGGTCGAGTAAATATTTGACAAGCTCGAGGGTGAATTTGCCCCGGTCGGCAAGCACCCTGGCCCCGGTTTCTTTCTAGAGCATCTTGGCAAAATTAGTCAACCCAAAACCTTGCCACGATGATTCTAGGATGCCCGGGAATGAAGGGATAACCCACGGGGTGTAATTATTTTTCTGGTTCATCACCTGCGCCACTTCGATCGCTTTCCTACGTACTGACGCTTAAAGATTTAGTGAACCCCAGCGTTCGTACGCTTCGAAGTTTTGGAATTACCGTTCGAGTAAATCGAATCTAAGGTTTCTGAGGAGGGTGGAATTGTTCCTCCAAAATCGCGCACATTATAGGCAATTCTACATTTACAGTTATGACACATGCGAGACAAGTCTCCTTACACCAAGGATTTCCCGGCGATGATTAACATCATCATCTGGAATTGCTTGGGTTTCTTTTTCCTCGACTTTTCCATCCCTTTCATTGCTAAGAATGAATTAAATGCTTCCGGCCTCGAGATGGGCCTTCTCTATTCCATCATTACTTTAGGGGCTTTATTGAGTTCCCCCATAGCGGGATGGTTAACCGACCACATGTCGCGGAGCAAATTAGTATTTTTCGGCGCCTTTGGAAGAGGCATTTCCTATTTTATTTTCTATATCGCAATATTATTGAAATCGTACGTTGGAATCGGTTTTGGATATTTCATGCTCGGATTTAGTGTTAGTTTTTTTTGGATCCCCTTA
>MBAA01000130.1:19122-19400 GCA_001940655.1 Promethearchaeota archaeon CR_4 | reverse complement strand
CGCATATGGCAGGGGAGAAGCAGCGAAAGGAAAAGGGATCCTGATAGGTACTGCAATTGGTGTGTCAATCTTTCTAATTGGGAATGCTTACTTCCCCAGTTGGGTGTGGTTCATTTACGCAGCTATTCCCATCTTTGGAATTGCGAATATTTTCGTGGGGATCTTGTTCCTCCGTCGAGTGGACGAACATGTCAAATATGAGATGGTGGACAACCCTCATAATGATAAAAGTAAGACCGCAGGGGTTGTTGAATCAAAGTCAAATTCCAAGATATTGT
>MBAA01000130.1:18027-19114 GCA_001940655.1 Promethearchaeota archaeon CR_4 | reverse complement strand
GCGTTCATTCTAATAATTACACTCTTCTTAAACTACGTAAATGAGTCCCTAGCAAGACCCTTTATCCAGTATTACTTACTCTCGACTTTCACTACGGATGCTAATTTAGTGATTTTGGTTTATATGCCCGCGGGAATTCTCTCCATGCTTATTGGGCCTTTTTTGGGCCGAATTGTGGACCGTATAAGTCCCTATGTGGGTATCATCTTCACAAGCATCTTAGGAGCGTTGGCGACCTTTCTACTAATTAATACGTCCACGATGCTGACTTTTATGTTTGTCTTGATTCTGGATTCAACGATGAGCACCACTTCGAGCTTAGTAATGCAGAATTTCATTAGTCGGGTGACTAAAACTCACCGTGGACGTATTTTTGGGACGAGAAACTTCTTCATGCATATTGGTGGAATCATTGGGCCGATTATAGGCGGTCTGCTGTGGGACAACGTGGGAATACAATGGCCGTTTATTGTGTCCATTTTTGTGGAGTTAACCTTGATCCCCCTATTCATCGTAGCATTGAAGAAAATCCTCCCACATCTGGCAGAAAAATAAATCACTACAGTGAATGATTCGCACCGAAAGTTCCATGCCTTTTTTATATTTCACTTTTGCGGAAAAACGCGGATAAAGATTTCTGGGACGTGGTCGAGGTTTTTTCCAGAGTAGGAGAGTAAACTCCGTTGCGGGAGAGAAACTCTCCCAAATAATCCGAATTGCCTGCGTGTCCCACGATGTCTCCTAAGGAGGCGATAGCATAAGGACGGGAAAAGGAAGGTAAGGTTATCGGGGTCATAAAACCAGGATTAACTGCGACTATGTAATTATCCACGCTTCCCCAATCTTTGAGACTCCTCTGGTAACTTTGAAATGGATTTTCTTCCAATTTTTTGCTGAGAAGTTTGGATTCTTCCGTGATTTCGATCGTGTCGTTGGTTAGGTAGTCCAAGACGACACGAACTCCACTTATGCGATCTTGGAAACACGTCACACCTTTTTGTTGAGAGAATCCCACATCGAGTTCAAACCGGTTAGTAGACAAGATCGTGTTGAGGAGGAGTTGATAATCTGGGAATAGATCAGGTCG
>MBAA01000130.1:17746-17988 GCA_001940655.1 Promethearchaeota archaeon CR_4 | reverse complement strand
GGGATTGATCTCGTACCCGATGCTCCTGCGCAACAAGCTCCAAGCTACCTTTAATGTTGTGCCCGAACCCGCGAATGGATCAAGAACACTGCCACCAACTTGAGAAAACATACGAATTATCCGGTGTGGAAGCTCCTCCGGGAACATCGCAACGTGTTCCTTCTGAACCACACCAGGAAATCGCCAGTGACCGATGAACCACCTCTTCCACTCGTCGAGGGGTATTTTGGAATACTCCCGTA
>MBAA01000130.1:17033-17674 GCA_001940655.1 Promethearchaeota archaeon CR_4 | reverse complement strand
AAAGTCCATTACTTGGATAAAATAACGACCCCATGAGAGAGCACCCACCCGTGGTGTTGGTCGTTGATACTTTCTGCCAGATCACATCCCCCAAGAAATCAAATCCAATTTTTATGCAATCAAGGGTGATTTGGCCACCAATGGGTACAATCCGGTATCGCTTGTGCTCAGTTTTACGTAAATACTGGTCTCCCACGTTCACCACGAGGCGACCACCCTCCTTTAGGGCGCGCCAACATTCATGCCATACCTGTTTCAAGCGTGAGAAGTACTCCTCGAATGAATCCGCGAATCCAATCTGCCCTGCGATATTATAATCCTTAATAGAACCATATGGGGGTGAGGTGACAACGAGATCCACGACTCCATCTTCCACTTCGTCCATCTTTTCTGAAGATTTGATGTGGGTAATGGGACGCAGCGAATTCCAATCGAGGCCGAAATTTTGGAAGGTAGCAGAGGGAGCCATAGCATCCTCGTTATCATATGAGGAAAAAACTTATTCAAAGTTCCTATTCGCAATGAATGATGAAAGTAAGGCGTAAAAATGAGGGGGAATTGAATTATTTCGCTTTTGCTCGAACTGCTTGCACGGAGCGCGGGAACGCTTTTTCCGGTTCCATACCTGGTTCGTACGCGAA
>MBAA01000130.1:16732-17025 GCA_001940655.1 Promethearchaeota archaeon CR_4 | reverse complement strand
TGATGCACATCCCGCACATCGTGCACTTGTTGAGCAACTCCAGCTTTTTCGCGGTCGGGAGACTTTTCCACTCGGCGAGGGCTTTCTTCCGGGCCTCAGAAGCTACATCACACATTTTTTGCATTTCTGCAGCGTGGGTTTCTTTTTGACTGTCCGTCAGGGGGGTCAATTTCACACCCGATTTCTCGAGTACTTGCTTCCCGCGATCACTTGCTGCGGCTACATAGAGCTGGTCACTTTTCGGGTCTATACCCACAGAGGAGATTATAATGTCGGCAAAAAGGGGTCGCTTC
>MBAA01000130.1:13544-16717 GCA_001940655.1 Promethearchaeota archaeon CR_4 | reverse complement strand
CAATTCGCTTGAATTTTTAGATCTTTCCCGAGGTCGATCTCTTTCGTGGATCCGTCCTTCATAAAAAGTATTAACTTTTCAGTTGCGAGATGAGCGCGGGTAATCGAGTTAACGTCCAAGTTGGTGTCTTTCGCGAACTTGCTGAAATCCTTGGGACTAATGATACCCAGATCCTCGGCAACTATCAAGAAAACATTTTCTTTCTTGACTTGGAGGCGCTTGGCGAGCTCTACAATAGCCCGCTGGTCGCAGGGACGCCCCACCACCGCAACCTTTTCGGTATGCGCGCCACCGAGCTTGGTACGGAGAAAATTTGCCGCTGTATCGAGACGCTCGTAGTTAAAAACGAGGAATTGTGAGAGGGGGAATTCCTTGAAATCCCCGGATTTTTCCACGGCATTCGGAGAGATCGTTTGCCAATCTTTTTTGATTTCCGCAGAAACGACCTTATCCACGACTTTCTCCTTCAGCAAGGTCTGGAGGATCTTGTCGAAATCCTTGGAGGGAATGAAGAATTCGCCGATCTTGTTCACGCAAAAACCAACCTGTGTTCGTGGTATAATTAACAAATCAGGCTCATATCTTTTAATTTTTTGTACATTATGGCTTGCGCCAATAACACTTAGAAAAGTTGATAAAAGTAAATCCCCAAGCAATTGATAAATTCCAATTTTTGGGACGTGTTGATGCCATGAGTAAAAAAGCAAGAACTCGGAAAACACCAAAAGCAGCGGCGCAACCACCACCTGCTGAAGAAGTTAAGACGGATGTGAAAACAAAGAAACCTGACGATAAAGAAAAAGGAAAGAAAGCCCCAAAATTAACTGCCGTGGGGGAAATTTTCGTTGATTTTTGGGCGACTTCCCTCCATCTAGCGAAGATTGGTATCATGCAAAATATGCGATACCAAGCGGCATCTCGCGCGTTCACCAAGGATTTTGCTATTAATGGGGCAATCCAAAAAGACGGTAAAGACTTCGGTTTTTTTGGATACCGTAAGGATTCCTGGGATGAAGCACAACTGCCCAATCGCCGTCTCATTATGAAATTCTTCCAACAAGACCCGGAGAAGGAGGAAAAAATCCAACACGAGGGAACCGTTGAATGGATGATGATGGAGTCTGTGCGAGCCTCTATCTCAGCCGCTGATCAACTTTTAACCTTTCGCCTTTTGGTTCCGGGATCAAACGTGGTATGTGACCTCAAACGAGAATACACGCGCTTTCTCAAGCACGGGGAGAATCTGTCGTTTATTACCCCTGTGACGGAAGATGAATTTCAGATCATTGAACTCGACGAGGATCGATTCACCATCGGCTCGGACTGGGAAGTGAAGGATCAAGCGGGAAAAGTCATCGCTTATGTCGATGAATCGGTGTTCAACGTGGGAGGAAAGTTCAAAATCAGATTCTACGACGAGACTTGGTATAAGCGAAAAGATTTCGTCACCCGACTAATCTTATTCGTCATGACTCTCAAATACCACGATGAAATCAAGAAAGACGTCAAGAAAATCATCGAGGGTTTGCGGAACGGCACGCTGAAATTGAAACCATCCCATGACGAAAAGGCTCTCATGTTAAACCCCCGCACGTGGGGCAGGAGAGCCTAATATTTACCTTTACCTTCTTTTCTTTGAGACTAATAGCGATAAATACTTAATTGGCGTGGTCTTTTATTATATTCATATTATGAGCACCACAACTCCCAAGAAAAAAAGCAAAGCGATGGAATTTTGCCCGAAGTGCGAGGATCTCCTTCGCCCTGCAAGGGATGACCGCGGTGTTATTATCCTTAAGTGTGAGAATTGCGGGTATCAGAGGGTCCTCGGGAACGAAGATAGTTTGGAAGGGTACCGGCGCAAGGAAGTCATCAAGCACACGCCTAAAGAGCACTTGCTCGTTCTAGACGAGGAATATTATCAAAAAAAAATGCCTACCACAGCGGTGACGGATTTCAAGTGCCGTAAATGCGGATACGAAAAGTGTTCGCTCGTCACGATGCAGACCCGACGGGCCGATGAAGGGATGACTCACTTTCTCATATGTGGGCGGTGTGGTCACAAGCTCAAAATTGGTTCTTAATTTTCTGAATCTCTGGTTTCATTTGTTTGATTTACAAGTAATTCCCTAATAAGAGATGATACACCGCTAACACAGTGTTACGACATTGAAGTAGGGGATGTCCCCTATAGAAATTTGATATTTTTCACTTGATCGTCTTTTTCTTCTGCTCCTAGTAATCCTAAGGCCAAGGCAGCCATTAATTGACTCAGATTAAATTCACCTGCCGTCAATCCAATCAGGCGTTCGTAAAGTTCATCCATATGAGAATTGCCTTCAATAGAGCACTAGTATGCAGATTTGACGGATCAATTAATAAAATAAGAGGTTTTAGTCGAACTGGGATAGCAGGAGGGAAAAAAGTAAAAAGAACTGGTGGTGGAGATTTATGGTTTATTCTATTGATTGATTTGGAAATTTCTGCTCCGGGGTTGGTGCCACTTTCTTGGCAGTGTGTTTTTTCGCTAATTCCTCCAATCTCTTGGTCCGGTGGAGGTAAAGGATAATACCCTGGATCAGGATGAGAATGCCCCCGGCGTTAACGATACACCCGATAATGCCAAGGATGAAACATTTCTCTTCCGCGTTGAGGAAATTCCCCTTTACGAGGTCTAGCTTCACGTAATTCTTGTAAGCGTAGTAAACCCCCGCACCCAGGAGAATCTTGATTATGATCCATGCTGTTAGGAAGGGAAATAGCGCGAATTCAGCTGCCATGGAGACGGTGGTCATTGCGACGAGGGGGGCTCCGTATACATTGACTTCTTGATAAATGCGGGCCTGCCACTGCTCGGGGGTGAGCTTGGGATATTCCTCTGTCATCTTTGATGTATATACTAACACCAATATACCCTTGAGCAAGATTAGGAAACCAGCCCCACCCGCGAGACAACCCATTATTCCAACCAGGATCATGTCAAAGCCCCGGGACGAGTAGTTTCTCTTTAAGATTTTACCTTGGAACACTTGATGATCCCGGTAGGCCGCAAATAATCCAAATGGGGTAGTGAAGATCGCCGTGAGGACAAAGTATGCGTTGGATTCAACACCAGTCCGAATACCTCCTGAGACAATGGAGAGTACGGTAAATATGATAGCCACAGTCGTGGA
>MBAA01000130.1:13204-13516 GCA_001940655.1 Promethearchaeota archaeon CR_4 | reverse complement strand
TCTAAGTCCTGTAAATTTTTCTGCCGCTTTGCATCCTTAACTGGAGCAACTGCTTGACTTATTACCTCTGGCGTGCTTGACCGTGTTTCTGTTGCTTCTGAGGAGGTAGATTCTGCAGGAGTTTGTTGAAAAGGCACCTCTACAGGTTGTGGCACTTCTTTTCTCACTTGAGCCCCACACCCTGCGCAATAGATCCCACGGGGATCGAGCATTGTACCGCAAAGTTCGCAGAAATTTTGGACAGTATATCGTTCTTCCATTCCCGTGGTTGGTACCTTTTGGGTAATCCGTGGTGCCGGAGTCGAAAGTGAA
>MBAA01000130.1:11813-13188 GCA_001940655.1 Promethearchaeota archaeon CR_4 | reverse complement strand
TTTGTGCTTCTTTCTGCATAGTTTCCACGGATTTCTGAGCCTTTTTCTCGGCTTGCTTTTTCCCGATTGCCTTCCCCACGGCACCAAAGATCGCGCCCAGGATAAAAATGAGGACGAGGTCTTTCCAGCTGTTGACGAGGAGGAGCCAGAAAATGATGAAGGGAGCTTGCCAAGCGTTGGGAGCGCCTAAAGTGTTATTCCAAGTTCCTGTAAAAGCACCTAACAATCCCCAAACAATAGCGTAGCCTGCAAAACCACCGAGAGTTAGCTTGGCGGCAAATCTCAAGCCGACGCCCACGCCGGACTCGTCTTTTTTGGCATAGGTACCTGCCCTAATCGCTCCCCAGATAAGCAAGAATACGGGCAAGATCAACACGTAAATGAATAAGGCATTGGAGGTCATATAAGTGCTAATATTACCTACTCCTGCATTCGCGTTCAACCACACTTCCGCATCAGGCATTGCCTGTTTAAACAAGGTTAATGCGGGTACCGCCCCTGCCGCGCTTATATTTAATAGATTCGTCAGCGGGCGAGTTACTAGCAAACAAGTTGTGGAGATGTTCAGTATGAGCACTACGAAAGGCCCAACCCAATCAGTAGGCCAGGCTTTCGCAAATTCAATAATCTTCGGCAAGAAGAAAATCAATACAACAAGGGAGAAGATACCACTCGTGATATCCGTTCCCCTTGTTGATGCTGGTTTTTGAGATTCTGACATAGTTTCTCGAGATCCTGTAAATATTATTTGTTCGAGAATCACATGCATCCAAATATAATTATCTGTTGTTTGGGCCGCTTGTTAGCGGGCCAGTTATTATCGAAAGCGAATTGGGTTATTTTAAATTATAGCCTAGAGGAAATTAGACTAAGATGCGGGATACTTTGTATAGCAATTGACCCAATGGTTTCCTTCCGTATATTACAAGGTCGATCCAGAAACGGGAAAGTTTCCTTGATTGAAAATCACATAGGGAAAATCATTTAGCAAAGGATGCATAAATTCGTCACATAGAACCTTTGTATAAACAAGTATTTAAACGAAAATTTACACTACAAATATACCCCTTAATTTGAAATGCTATTAACTGTGTGACTTTGAATGACTTCATTGCCTTCGCGTATACCCAACGGGAGAGTTACGAACGGGGGTATATTTAAGGACAATACTTGCGAAAAATGCGGGGGTCCCCTCCAGTACCGCCAGATCATGGTAAATGGAAAAGTCCATTGGATTTGGCAATGTAAAGTTTGCCGTTTTCACCACCTCGCAACGGACTAATTTTTCACCTTCTTTTATTTGTAGAATAGATAATGGTTAAGGATGGATTTTTTTGGGAGGGAAGGGAAGTTTTACATAAGGTTTTGCGATGCC
>MBAA01000130.1:9992-11770 GCA_001940655.1 Promethearchaeota archaeon CR_4 | reverse complement strand
GCTAACGACTTAAAAGCACCCCTAACGACATTTTCGAGCTGGTGGGCCAAATATAAAGAGTTATCACGGGATTGGGATCCTTTTGAGCGAGCAGTGATTGGGGGGAGTCTGTCGGATCACTTTGCTTTTGCTTTTGCCGGGGGTTATCAAGCAGCGCTTCGGCACTTGGTTTCATCGCTATCTAATGAACATGTTGCATCTCTGGCCATAACCGAGGAAGGAGGAGGCCACCCAAAGGCAATCAATGCAACGCTGATTCCCAAAGAAAAGGGAGGGGAAAATGCCTACATCCTGTCAGGGCACAAAAAGTGGATCACGCTGGGATCCGAAGCAACCACGTTGCTCGTTGCTGCATCGATGGGGAAGACCCCAGAAGGTCTCAATCAAATCCGCGTGGTGCAAGTCCCCAGCGATGCTGCGGGAATCTTGATAAAACCCATGACAAAAGTGCCGTTCGTTCCAGAGATCTCGCATGGTGAGGTATATTTTGAGCGAGTAGAAGTCCCTTCAGATTCAATTCTCTCAGGTGATGGATATATCAATTATATTCGCCCATTCCGCACCATAGAAGATATTTTCTTGAGCGCGGGTTTTCTTGGATTTATTTTTCGCATCGCAACCTGTTACCAGTGGCCACTAGATACACTTGAAGAACTCACGAGTCTTACAGCAAGTTTACACGCCATAATGGCAGAGGATTTGAATGCTGCCGAAACCCACATTGCCTTGGATGGATTTTTGGTTCAAGAGCGAGGTCTTATAGCGCAGATCGACCCGTTATGGGAAAAAATCCCAGGAGAGATACGAGAGCGGTGGAATCGGGACAGACCTTTGCTACAAGTAGCAGGGAAGTTACGCGGAATACGACTCGAGGCCGCGTGGAAAAAGGTGCATGAGGTTCCCGTACGTTAATATTCTTAAATTTCCTGTTTCAGAGAATTATCCGCAGTAACTTGATTTACCATTTCATAGCACTATGAAGATAGATGTCCCAAGTATTAACCTTAGAATAGGTAAAGAATGAAAGATTATTGCCGAAAATGTAATGAAGTCCATAACATACAGTTATCGGAATAAACTCCGAATAATCTCATGAAACCTTTATAAAGTTATAAACAGCAATTCTAGCAAGCAGATAACTGCCAATAGGAATTTAAGATGCTCCAGATAAAATTTTTTATAAAGAAAAAAGCACTCTATTAATGTAGAATTCCTGAAAGGTGGAAGTTCCCACCAGTTCCTCTTACCCGTGTAGAATAAGGACTGCCGTGAGGTAGAAAAAGTCCCAGAACAGATGAGGTTCAACCATGCCACAGAAATATATTTACAAGATATTGGTAGCGGGTGAAGGTGGTGTTGGGAAGACTACGCTTCTTTACAAATATGTGAATGGTACCTTCATTGCCGACACCTCTATGACCATTGGTGTGCAATTCCACGTAAAAAACATTGATCTAAATGGCGTGGCTTACTCATTGCAGCTTTGGGATTTTGGTGGCCAGGATCGTTTCCGTTTTATGCTCCCTAGCTATACACTCGGCGCAAAGGGCGCACTCCTACTCTATGATACGACCCGGATGTCAACACTCGATAGTCTTGAGGAATGGGTAGGGATTTGCCGGACGCAGGACAAAAATTTACCAATCCTATTTTGCGGAACAAAAATTGACCTTGTGGGGGAACGATCCGTTGCCGGTGATTACGCGAAAGGTTTCCTTCAACCGCTTGGATTATTCGACTACTTGGAAGTGTCCGCAAAGACGAGTGAAAATGTTGAA
>MBAA01000130.1:9805-9944 GCA_001940655.1 Promethearchaeota archaeon CR_4 | reverse complement strand
AACCTTTCGAAGTGGTTTTGCCTGACATTGCGGTTGGAGAATTAGAAGCGAAATTGAAGCGTCATACGGAAGATCACAAAGGAAGTCGGGGAACCCTTGGCCGACAGTTCACCCTTGCTCGTCAGGTCGCTGAGAAACA
>MBAA01000130.1:7864-9730 GCA_001940655.1 Promethearchaeota archaeon CR_4 | reverse complement strand
CTTGAAGACTAGCGGTGCTCTCGTTGTCATCGCGACAAATGATGGAATTCTCCGTCAAAAAGCTCGCGAAAAAGGATATGCGACCGCGTGGTTGCGGGCTAAGAAAGTCGTGGAAGTCTCCATTCGCTAAAAAACCCCTTCTATGGAAAGCTTTAATGGAAGTGGCATGTACTTTTTCATTAGTTTACTAGAAGGTATGTTATATGCCCCCCCAGCGCCGCAGCAAAGGCAAGAAAAAGCAACCATCACCCGGCAGCCGGAAACTCCGCCTCCCAGACAAAAGAGATAACGAGCAGCTCGGGCGCGTAGTGGAAATCCTCGGAAATGACCACATGAGAGTACAATGTGAAGATGGTAAGACCCGCTTGGGCCGCATACGAGGCAAGATAAAAAAACGCATGTGGATTAGACTTGGTGAGATTGTCATCATACAACCGTGGGACTGGGAAACCGCCAATTCCGCAGAAGAAGGTGATGGCGAGACTCTCCCCAAGTGCGATATTATATGGCGGTACCAACTTACACAAACGAAGCAGTTATTCCGGCGGAGACTCTTACCCCAGAACCTCGCGGAAGCAATGGGTTTGACGGAGGAAGACTTAATTGAAGAAAATGAATTGCAAGGGGGAAGACCGGAACAGAAATCCGAAGAGAAACAGCAAATCGACGAAAAAAAAGAATAATCTCATTTTTTTAAATAGAAATACTCCAATTAAATCATTTTCCAACGTGTTGCTGTTCCCGGGAAGGGGAAAACACACATCACACTCCTTTATGAATTCTGAATTATCTACAACGGAGAGCATTTGGTGAGATATCCTATAAAAATGAACATTGCACAAGATTTTCAAAATGCGATCTTTGCATCCATTTGAGAAAGTTTTTTAATTCACTATTATAAGACCATCTTGGGATCAGTAGCTTTTGGCATTAGCCGTGCTCACGAATGGTCTCCTTGACTTAAAAGGAAAGATCTCGTATGTTGGAAGAGCCACCACAGGTCACAACGTTATTTGCCGTAAGAACGACCATTGGACAAGAAAAAAGTGTCGCGAATATGATTTTCGGACGACTCCGCCTTCGCGACCCAGTACCGGATATTAAAGCGATCTTGGTAGCCGAGCAGCTCCGCGGTTACGTGTTCATCGAGGCCATCCAGCAAAATGACGTGCAAGAATCCATCTCGGGAATCCGGCATGTGAAGGGCAAAATTGTAGGTTCGATTAAGCTGACAGATCTCGCTCACGTGATCACGCCAAGAAAAGTAACGGAAATTTTAGAAGAAAGCGATATTGTCGAAATTAGCTCTGGAATTTTCCAGAACCGCCGAGCTGTTATCGAACGAATGCCGCGAGAAGGCGCTAAAGAGGATGTAGTCGTGCGGCTCATGGATTCAGACTCTCCGATTTCCATTAAAGTTCACGGAGACTACTTGAAGCTTCTTGAGAAGGGTAAAGCGCTCGCTCGCACGGGAGCTGAAGTCCCTGTTGAAGCCCGATCTCAAATGCCATCCATCAAGCTCTCGGAAGGGGGCGACTTGGATATCTTCTCCTCTCTTGAGAAGGAGATGGGACTTAGCGATTTAAATGAGAAGGCGAATGCCACGGAAAGCGAGGAAGGTAAAGAATCTGAAAGTGAGCTTCTTGGAGCAGAATCCTTGGAAGTGAATGATGAAGTACTAGCTGCTGGAGCTGAACCCGAGGTTGACCCTGAGGTGTTGGCTGGTGCAAAGCAAGAAAAACTCGAACGCCGTCGCAAGGATAGTGATTCTGGTAAGGATTTATTCTTCGATGACAACGAAGAAGACTGGACGGATTTAAAAGAAGAAGACGAAGAAGATTCATATTAAATCCTTTTTTCTTTTAG
>MBAA01000130.1:4309-7779 GCA_001940655.1 Promethearchaeota archaeon CR_4 | reverse complement strand
AATTTTTAAGCACGAAAAGAGAGCAAATAGTCGGCGGAGAAGTGGGAAATATAGAACAATTTGAGGACTTCATACCTCGCATACGGGAGATAATAAATGCAAAAATCATCCTGTTGACTCCCGCACAGAAAAACCAGATACTCGGCGTCTTCCAAAGACTCTATGAGTTGTCAGAATATGCAATTGGTGCGGTACTTCTAACTCAAACAGGCGATATTCTCCAGAGCTTCATGGAACCTGCGGACCTTGAAAGTATTACGCGCCTTCTGGAAGGCCGATTCCTCGCTGGAGCAAAGGTTCTTAAAGAGATCATCTCCGTGGAAGACCACGGTATTGTCGTCCTCATCGGGACAGGAGATCTCATCACGGCTGTTATGTTCCAATCTCTCTGCCCATTGGGTACGGCAGAATTATTTGCCCGAAGATTTGCAGACCAAATTAACGCGATCGTTCAAAAACCTCATAAAATCTAGAGAAAGACTCTACTTTCAGCCTGACAATTTTTTCTCGTTTAATTTTCGCGGTTTCATTTTCCTTGAAAAATTTTTAACGAGCGGGGTATTAGGATATAATAATTCTGGAGTCCCAAGGAGCTGAACCCCGCTAGTGCCCGCGAAGAAAGCTACGACAAAAAAAACTGCAAGGAAACCCTCTAAGATCGCGGAGAAGGTCGAAGGGGAAAATTTAGAGACCCAAAGTACCGAAGGGACTCAAAAGTCTTCCACAACCACCATTGGTACGGGGAAGTCCACGCAACATCTCCGTCCTACTATGGATCGAAAAAAGATAAAACCTGGGCAGTTTGTTCAGAGTGAAATGAATCTCGGCACTTCTGGGCATGTGGACCATGGAAAAACTACTCTTACAGCAATGCTAAGTGGTGAATGGACAGATCGTCACTCCGAGGAGGTAAGACGCGGGATCTCTATTAAACTAGGATATGCGGATGCGGTTTTACTAAAGTGCCCGAAATGTTCTCCGCCAGAGTGTTTTTGGACAGAGGTGATGGTCAAAAAAGCTTTGGCGGGTAAGGAACCTAAAAACCCGTGGACTTGTCCCAAGTGTGGAGGCAGCTTAGAGTTCCTCCGGCGCATCTCCTTTGTGGATTCGCCCGGTCACGAAACTCTTATGGCAGTAATGTTGTCTGGTGTATCTCTCATGGATGGGGCTTTATTACTAATAGCAGCCGACGAAAAGTGCCCCCAACCCCAAACGCGGGAGCACCTCGCAGCGTTACAAATGTCTGGGGTGCAGAGAATTGTCGTTGTACAGAATAAAATCGATACGGTTACTAAAGAACAAGCCATCGAAAATTTCAAGCAAATAAAAGCGTTTATCAAGGGAACCGTTGCAGAGAATGCCCCTGTCGTTCCAATTTCCGCAATATTTAATGCAAATATCGACTTAATGCTACAATATATCAATGATCTAATTCCTACACCCGTAAGAACCGAAACGGAGGATTTCCAATTCTTCATTGCTAGGTCTTTTGACGTCAATCGCCCAGGCACGGAACCACAAAACCTGCGGGGTGGCGTGGTGGGTGGATCAGTTCTCAAGGGAACGATAAAAAATGGGGATGAAATCGAGATTAAACCAGGTACGCGGGTCGGGGACAAGTGGGTAACCCTGACATCCAAGATCGTGTCATTGAGTGCAGGATCGAATCCGGTCGAAGTAGCCCACCCTGGGGGTCTCATTGGCATGATGACGCAACTGGATCCAAGCATTTCGAAAAGTGACCGCCTCATAGGAAATGTTGCTGGAAAAGTCGGGACATTACCCCCGCTCCGGGACACTCTAGTGTTTAAAGCGAATCTCCTCAAGGAAGTCGTTGGTATAGACCACCAAATTGACGTGATACCATTGCGTCAAAAAGAACCGCTCATGATCAATGCTGGAACCGCCACCACATCGGGTATAATCACTAAACTCGAAAAAGGCAGGGTCACCGTGGAACTTAAACGACCAGTGTGCGTGGAAACCGGTTCTCGAATTGCCATTAGTCGCCTCGTTGAAAAACGGTTCCGCTTAATTGGCCAAGGCGTTATTCTAGAATAAAGAAAATTATGCCAGGCTAATGAAAATTTCCCGAATTTTCCCCTTCACGAGTTCTATTTCTCCGATGGTACTAAACGTCTCCCGAATTTCCTTGAGAACCTCTTCTGTTTGCTTGCCAGCACGCACATCGATGCGGGTCTCGTAGAGCACGAGCATTTCCCCGACCTGACCGAGAAAGTGCAACGCAATGGTCGCGGAATTCATATCGGGATTGATCTCGTAGAAAATCTCGTTCATCGCTCGCCGATCTAGAAAATGAACGAAATCTTCGATGTCATCAAGATAAATTACTAGCATTGACTTGTATAGTCCGCCACACGCATTTATTTTTTTTATTTCTTAACGGAGCAAAACTCAAAAAAATCACCTCCTATTGAAATAACCAAAAGTTAATCACTCTGCATCGATTTGGTTGGTTAAAATTAATAACCGCGAACACGTGGGAATATATTATGGGATTATTTAAGAGAAAAACGCTCCAATCTGCAGGAAAGAAGAAGAAAGAAAAACCAATTCGTCTTTGTCCCCGCTGCATGAAACCCATGTCCCGACCGGCTTTTAACTTAAGTGGCTGGGGTACCCCGAAAGATTTCACTTGCTATCATTGCGGATATTCGGGGCATTTCTTCGTGGAAGTGGATCCCAGCGAGGTCGACTTGCAGAAATTGGACGATATTAAAGAAGGGCGACAACCCCCCGACGAGATGGAATTAGAGGAAGGGAACGAAGAAGAAGATATAGAATAATTCCTATAAGTGTTAAATGAGCACCGGATACCGCTCCCGGAAATGCCAGTGCACGTTTTCCGGTGGGAAGACCCCCGCTTCCGTGATTAACGCATTAATGTACGTGCGGGCAACCGTTTCGAAGGCAGGGTTGAGAATCTCAATATTTTCGGGTTTTTTTTCGTACTTCCCCCAAATCTCGTTCCCGTCCCTCATGTCGATCTTTTCCCATTTTCCGAAGACAGTTTCAGGATTATATTTTAGTAATGGGGATGCTACGTAGAAGGGGACGTGCTCCTCGCGGGCAACGAGGGCGAGTAACCGGGATCCGATTTTATTCAACACAGTCCCGTCACTCGTGATCGCATCCGCTCCGATGAGGATGAGGTCTACTTCGTAATTATGTATCGCCCATCTCATCGCAGAATCTACCACTTGAGTCACGTGAATACCCGCGTCAGCGAGTTCTTGTGCGGTTAAACGACCTTGATATCTCGGGCGAGTCTCGGTACAGATGACGTCAAACTGCTTGCCTTGCTTGTGGGCTTCTATTAAGATCCCTGTCACTATGCTCGAATGACAATGCGTGAAAATGACAAAACGATTCGGACTGGTAGAATCTGGAATGCGATGGGCACCATATTGAGTAATTAACGCCTTGGACTCGGTGAGCAATTTCTTATA
>MBAA01000130.1:4076-4272 GCA_001940655.1 Promethearchaeota archaeon CR_4 | reverse complement strand
GGCAACGTTAGTGGCACCTTGAATCTCAAGAGGGGCTATCTTTCGACTTGCTTCCTCGATACTTTTCATAATGGGTTTCGCCTACTTAAGTTGAGTGAAATTTTTCATCACATAAGTAAAGATGGATTCAATTGCAGAACATCATCACGTAATGTCTTATCTCTAGCGAGAGCATCGACAAGAGGAATAGAACTTG
>MBAA01000130.1:3402-4042 GCA_001940655.1 Promethearchaeota archaeon CR_4 | reverse complement strand
GGGGCGTCGGTCTTGTTCTATCACGATATTGGTAGATTTTGTCAAGGATTTTACCCAACTATCGTATGTTTCCCGTTGCCAACGACGATATCCAAGCCGTAATTCAAGGTACTGGTTCAAACCCTCAAATAAAGGCATACCTTGGAGAATTAATTGCCGCACCTGAATCATTGCCTTTGCCCCACCGAAGGTACCGAGTGGATGAGCATGAGTACCCCCACCGGCTTGAAAAACTATGGTGAGGTTGTTCTTTTGGCGAGGAAGAGCCATCAAGCGAACCACGTTTGGAAATTTATCTGGCGAGAGACCACCCGAACATATGGCGAGGCAGGGTTTGATATGGCCCATCGGCCGGAGAATCATTTCTAGGTTCTCCATAACGGTTTTTTCACTTGCTTCCATTTTCCCGAGGGGAGCCCCAATGTGCAGCTGATCCACACCACCTAAACGGGCGAACAACGCCAGTATCTTCATCGAGATACCGTGACGAATTGTAATAGTTTGCCCATTAATCGATAAGTCGTGGACTGAAGTTTGGGCGCCGTGCCCCGCCCGGTGGCCATGGATAATCATGTCAGGGAAATTCTTCCGCAACGTCTGGAGGGCAGTCCACCCGGCCGCGAGTAGGTCAATCATCAGG
>MBAA01000130.1:3174-3368 GCA_001940655.1 Promethearchaeota archaeon CR_4 | reverse complement strand
TCTTGAGCATGTCTTCCATCGTACCCGCGGTCACATTAGCGACATATACCGCCTTCCGGCCGGTCTCGACTTCCATTTTCTTGAGATTGTCGAGTACTAGTGTCGCGCGAGTCGAGAATTTGCAATAATCCTGATTTGTCAAGTTTTCATCGTCTTTCACCACGTCGAGACCGCCACGGAATGCCAGATCTGCG
>MBAA01000130.1:1431-3163 GCA_001940655.1 Promethearchaeota archaeon CR_4 | reverse complement strand
ATCTTTTGCGGAAAGGCCTGTTTTGGGTTTGACGATGGTGCCCATTAGTGGGGTATTTGGGGTAACGCCTAATTTCGCCCAAATTCCTTCCGGCCCAAGTGAAGGACCGGGAAACGAGTCCGCGTATGAATTTGGTATTTCAATGTCTTCCAGACGAACCGTATTTGCTTGGGATGCCATCCCCGTATAATTTCCAATAACGACCGAAGCTAATTGAGGGAGGGACCCCGGTTCAAATCCCTCAATTGGAAGAGCACAGGCTACCATCCCAGTTCGAGGGTATATTCCGATGACTCGTCCTTGGAGAATTTGCATATTTCGCTCGGTATCAACGTCCATCGCACCGGGAGCAATCGTACTCAACTCCGGATCCCAAGTGCCCGTTGTTTCTTCGGCAGTAATTTCAAGCGCTGCCCGATATAATGCTTGGGGTAATGTCTCAGGTGTTTTGACGACTGGGGAAATGGAGAGGTATATGACGATACTTTTGGTACGAATGGAGTTTAGATCTTCTTCCGGGCTGAGAATATACGTGTGCAACTTCTGCCGAACCTTCGCATCGGGAATCAGGTCAGGAGTAGGACGCTGCAAGTTGAAATATTTATACAAGTCCGTTGTCACGGTATTTTCTTTAACCTCTTCAGGCCAAATCACAAAATTCCCCATAAGTTCATTCAACCTCTTATATTCTTTCAAAGCTGTGCAATTTAAGGATTGTTTCTCCGTCCGTGGAAAAAAATAAATGAAAGCAACCAAGTGAAGGAAGTAAATATTTAACAGAAGGAAAGTAAGATGCCTGAGGAAACCCTCACATACACCATTGATATTAATAAATTAGAAATGGAGTCTAAGACTTTAGTATCGGACCTCTGGAAATTCTTGGAAACGAAAATCCCATCGAGCAAAGTAGAGTGGGTTGAAAAACGTTTAACGGTAAAAGTACCGAAAGGGTTCAGCAAGCGAAGTCTGCGACTCAAAATCACCAAATTTCTTCACCAGGCAAACACTGCTGGGGAGTACCGGCCAATTGCGGTCGTAATGACGCCTAATGAGTATAAGATATTTCCTAAAAAAGAGATATAGTAATCGGGCGATTAAATGCCCATCTTTTCGGATTTTACCACCTTGAAAATTCAAAATGCCCACGATATTGCATCGTGTGCAACGCTCGCGTCTCTTTTGGAGGTATCGGCATACCCGAAACCAGGTAACGTTCACCGCACACAGGATTTTCCAAACACTCGTTTTGAGCATTTTCTAGCTGCAGGGGTGGCGATCTATCCAGCATTTCTCGAGGCCGCTCAAATCACCATCGAGGGGATTTATCCCAAGAATCGGGAAAATCTTTTAGGCGAAACGATTCTCCAAGCTGCTCATCGAACTCATAGTTGGCAAGGGGGAGGGAACGTGAACTTGGGGGAGGTCTTGCTTTTTACACCACTCGTGATTGGGGCGGCTGCGTGTACCCGTGATGGAGATTTTAGTATTTCGCATTTACGTGCAGAAGCAAATAAGGTTACCAAACTCGGAACTGTGTTAGACGGGATATTAATGTACCAAGCATTCCAGGTAACGAATCCTGGAAATTTAGGATCTCGAGAGCGATATGATGTCACGAATCCTATGGCTCTTGACGAGATTCGGCGGGATAATATGACATTCCGTAACCTATTTCTGTTGAATGCTACCACGGATGATATCTCGGGAGAAATTACGGGTAATTTTCAACGAA
>MBAA01000130.1:0-1366 GCA_001940655.1 Promethearchaeota archaeon CR_4 | reverse complement strand
ATAGTGAACACGTTCCTTTATCTCCTTGCCAACAAACCAGATTCCTTCATAACACGCAAAGTAGGCATCGAACGAGCACGCGAGATTCAAGATCTTGCGAAAGAAGTGGTTGCTTGTGGAGGAATGCTTGCGAAGAGTGGAGAGAATGCCGTGTGGGCTCTTGATGAAAAGATGCAAAAGGAAAAGGGACAGTTGAATCCTGGCACTACCGCAGATATTGTTGGAGCCACATTATTCGTGGCATGTTTATGCGGGTTTCGCCCCTAAGAGATATTTAAAAATCCCATCACGTGCTTGGATTTTTAGGCAACCAAACTTTGAACTTCTTTTTTTCCGGTTTGTTATTTTGAGAAGAAATTGCGTTGAAAACCGTTTGAGCTATACTTGATGGTAACACGGTCTTCAACTCGTCCAAGCTCGCGTGTTTGATACCTTCAATTGATCCAAATGTCGCCAAGAGTTGCTTGTGCCGCTTCGGCCCAACACCTGGAATAGTCTCGAGGTCGCTCGTCGTTTCTGCTTTTTGTCGGAGCAAGCGATGATAGGTAACCGCAAATCGGTGGGCTTCATCCCGAATCGCTTGAAAGACCCGGGACGCGGTGGAGGATGGGTCTAAACTAATTGGATCCGATTGCCCCGGCACGTATACTTGTTCTTCCTGTTTAGCAAGTCCGATGATGGGTTGATCTTGGATATTGAGATTCTGCAAGGTATCGACAGCACCGTTTAACTGACCTTTCCCGCCATCCACGAGTATAAGATCTGGGAAAGGTTTCGTTTCTCGAAGGAGACGCGAGTAACGCCGTCCCACGACTTCCTTCATCATACCCACATCGTCCGGAGTTTGTTTCAACCGGATGCGATACCGGCGGTATTCTTGCGGGGCAGGTGTGCCGTTACGGAAAACTACCATACTGGCGGTCGGGTTTGATCCTTGGGTGTTGGATATGTCGAATGCTTCGATGTAAATCGGGGACTGATTCAATCCGGGAATCATATCGCGTAAATCTTCATACATCTGTTTCATTTTCGCGGAAGCTTGTTCTGCAAGTAACCGCCGTTGCCCCAGGATCAACCCCACGTTTTTTTGGGCAATTTTCAGCATACCTTCGTCCCGGGAATTTGGGGGTGGTTTGATAATTGTCAATTTTGGGTGGATTTCCTCAAGAATCCGCTTGACCAACTCCAAATCTGTGCTGATTTTTTCAACGACAATTTGGTCGGGGATGAAGGTGCTTTTGTCGGTGTAATATTGTTCTAAAAAAACTGGAAGAATTTCATTGTTTGTAGTTACCTTATTATTAATATCCAGTATGTAGGGCCGTTTACCAAGCACACGTCCCTTCCGGATGTGGAGGACGAGAAT
>MBAA01000089.1:28773-34000 GCA_001940655.1 Promethearchaeota archaeon CR_4 | reverse complement strand
GAGTATGCCGGTTGGGCGTAGACTTGCCGCCACGGGACTTCCACGAGGCGGTTACCGGTCTCAATGGTCGCATAAAACGTCGCGCCGGCGATCAGCTGCCCCGGGTCGAATTCCGTGGTGAGGGATACCTGTTCGCCATAGGAGAGCTTGACGTCCACGGTTCCCTTTCCAGATTCGTCCCGGGTCACTTTTAGTACCTCCAATTTCACAGGCGTGTAGTCACCCGCGGCATCGCGCGTGAAGCAATATATTATGTTCGTCATAATAATCAAAACCTCGTCATTTTACTCGTCTTTGTTTCCAGAACCTCCTTGTGAATTGTAAATAGTAGAAAATGCAATGCATTCTTTGTATATTCGTTCCATTTATGTCCATCTTTCTCTAATGCTCTATCTTTTTCGTACAGGGGGGAGAAATTCCATGTGGCATACTTCCAATGAATATGGTTTACGTGAGTTACCATCCATTCGGGCACACCCTTTTAAAGGGGAAGGGTTTCTCGCTCCTTCGTGCCATTGAAGATAGGGGGAGTTTTCGCTTTTACAAGCGATTTGATTCACCCCCCCCACCCTTGGAATCCATTTATTCTCGCTGGACCATTGTCCATAGCAAGTAGCCGAGATGGATCCCTTGGATACGGGGTGCCCAGACTTGTTCATCCTATCCCAATATTTCATAGTCCGGTATATGAGGTTTTAGTGATACTTCATATACAGGGTCACGAAACTACCTATATAGGGCCGCGAGACTTCGCTAGGATCATGGGACGCAAGTGGGTTAACGTCGGCATCCCCGCCGAGATGCACGCGAAGATCGTGGCTCTCATCGAGAACCCCGCCATCAAGGCCAAGTACGCGTTCGGAACGCCGTCCGAGTTCATCCGGCGCATTGCGAGCGGAAAGCTCGTGGAGCTGGAGCGCGAACTGCGGGACGAGTTGCCGCCTCCCAGTAGCGAGTCTGCGGATGAGGAATAGTAATACCCTCATTGCCACAAAGGAGAACCGTAGGAAATAAGAATCTTTCGCTGCACGCAAGCAGTACGCACAACCTATGCTCCACTATCTTTGCTACCCGCGAAAATCATAATCGGTAGGAACTCCCGCGCCGCGGGACAGACTCGCCCAGTTGGCTCCGGTGCCCCCCACCGCGTTGACCTCCCTATTTAAAACTGGCGATGCCCCCGCACTGTTCGCCTGTGGTGGTGCCAATTGAAGAACTCGCATTCTGTAGGGCGCGGTCTTCTCATCAGGCCTAAGTTTTGCGGAAATTTCCTTCTTTTATCAGAGCGGACATTGCATTTCCGCTGATCTCGTCCATCCTCTCACGATCGAGTAGGGGTTGGTACTCGCGCAAACGGCGATATTGCTCGAAAATTCAATATTTAGTTCGCGCCCATGCAACGCTGGAGTTTTTGCTCATGAATCTAAACGCCCTCAATAACGAATGCATACAGATCTGAACCAAGTATAAAGTTACACGCCCTTCAAGCGGAGTATACCACGATCACGGAGCAGCGGTTTCGCGTGGGACTTGATACCAAGACCCTCGCCCTGACCACGGAGGAGGAGAAGCTGGACAAACAACTGCACGCCCTCGAAGGTCGCATCACCAATGTCACAGCCCGCCACAATGCTTCGCTAGAAACGGCGGTCCAACGCGAGCAGATCCGCGTGACGTCCGCCCTCCTCGGCGCGTGCATCGTGGAAGGGTTGGAAGACACGCTTCCCAATGTGGGGACTCCTTGTTTCGCGCGAAAGAAACCCCCCAACTGTCCGGCGTGAAAGGATCCCAAAAAGTTTGAGGTGATTCTAGGGTGTTTTCATTAATTGAAATAAGGAAATATGTTTCACTTGGATTTTTTTACTAAGACGTTCAATTATTAAGAATTTAACAGAAATATATTCAAAGGCCATTATGCCAGGGGATTATATGGTAGATTTTCTAATCGTGGTTGAAGTTTGTGGGTTACAAGTCCCCCAATTTTTAAGTTTTGATTACAAGGACGGAAAATTAGTAGCTTTTCCCGGAAATCACTTTAAGGAAGTAAAATATTTCTCGGACCTGATTAAAACCGTCAATTCGGACGAGTTTCAACCCGGACAATCGTTTAAGAAGGATTCTTTATTTAGGTTTAAGACGGGTCCATCTAAACGGACATACATCATCTTTTCCCAAATCTTAGATCTCACAATTTCCTCGACAGAATTATTGAAAAGCGTTCGAGCTCATGTCAACCATTTCTTAGTGATAAATTCCATAATTTTCGAATACCAAGTGAATCTTTCCAAGGTCTTTATTTTTTCGAAGAAATCGCCCATATATTGCTTGGAACGGGTATTTTGTGTTAGGATAGATAAAAAAGATCTGGATGTAGTTGAGGAAACCCATCAATTCGATGATTATCAGGATGTTTTTCCGGTACTTATAAAAAAATGCCTCGGAACTCCATTACACAAATCAATTGTAAGTCTTCTACATGAATTGAATCTCGCAAAAAGGACGGACTATTTGGAAATCAAAGCAACTCTTTTATGGAATTATCTCGAACATTTGGCAAATCTTTTCGTTTCAACCCAAAATAAGAATCTCATGATTGATCAAAAAAAATTCGCATCCTTGAAAGAAACCGTTTCAAATAAAATTAAAAAACTAAAAACTCAGTTGAAAGCTACTTTTGGAATCGATCTTCAAACGGTGGAAAGTGAAATTAACGCGATCTTAAATAAATCCATAAAAGAACTTAGCGATCCAGTCTCCAAAGACCAAAAAAAACAAGTAAAACAAACATTAAATGAAACCATTACCAGCACGATCGAAAATACCGACATCTTGATTCCCGGGTATGATAAGGACAAAATATTTGACCTCATGGTAAACCTCCTCGGGAACTTTCCCGGAATTGTTGATCTCATTCTCCTAATGTTTCAAGAAATTAGGTTTCAATACACCAAATCAGAAGAGAATTTAATACACTACATGCAACTACTCCGCAATTTTTATTATCACAGTTCATTAGAAACACAGTCCATCATTCCCGAGTTAGTGAAAGAGATTAAAAGAAGGGAGGGAACGTCATTAGGTTCGGTGGATTTTCGTTTTATTGGGGAAATGATTTCAAGATTTGAAAAATTCGTGGAAAAAATTACATATCACATTCTGGATTTCCCTAGTTTTTCAATACAACACGCGACCGCCACTTTTTCAAGGGAGTCGTTCCGCCCTGAACTAGCTAAAGAGCAAACAGAAGTTCAATATTTTACTGAATTTTTTTCCAGAGTCCTCCTCCAACTAAAAGGGAGTGGATTACATTCTTCTCTGGTTCATTTTGTTCAGGCAAGTAAAACACGGTGGAGGCGTTTTAGAAGTTTAAATGTAACATTGAAGGGAATTAATAAAGTCGAGCACGAGGACTTAAGATTTAAAGCAATTTCCCTGCAATTTACTAAGATGTTTCGTGGAAACATAGTGGCAGGAGGAGTTACGACCTCTGCAGAACATCCCACGAACGAATTTTTCGTACAAGTGACAAGTGAAACGCCTCCCCTTGATAGTATGCTTCATTTTTCTGGCATGATCCAGAACATCCCGCTAGCAAGTGAAAAACCATTCCAGACTTGGTAATTAGAATTTCAAAGCGATTTTAAGAAATTTCTCCAAGAAAAATTCAGAGGAATTTTTTAATCCTTGTTCTCCTATAATATTTCAGCGTTTCCTTCCCTTGTGAAGCAGGACAATACATCAGAGCTATCCTCCAAAATTGGCCATTGAACCTATTATGCTTTTATTAGCCTGGGGGGAAAGGTGTCACAGCCGACGAGATAGGACTGGCGAGCGATGATGCCGCCAGCACAAACCTAATGAATTTTCTATTGGCGTGGGTTTCTTCGGAATCCCCAGACCAAGGCGCCCTACCTTTCCTACTGTCCCCAGCTCCACGGGGAAGAACGCCCGCCCGCAGAGGCCCGGACGCACTGGCGGAAAGGGGCGCCTTACATAGACCTCTTTCCGGATCAGATTTTTTCAGGTTTCGGGGATTTGTAAAAAATTCCTCAATTTTCTCTTCGGGAGCCACGTTCTTTGGCTCACGATGGAAAAGAGGAGAAAATCGCACGGCATTTTAAAGATTAAATCCTCGTGCTAATATGCACGCTTTCTCGCCCGCGGTCCTGTAAATCGGGAGGTAAATTCTATTATTGTTATCGGACCTACACGCTGGGGAAACAATGGCACCGCTTACAGCAGCGATCCCGACCACGATGAGAATATTTTGTTTCCTATTCATTAACTCGCGTCGGATTTTATATTCCCCTCAATTTTTTATAAGTACTTCCTGCGGGAAACACGATCCGAGAGTATTGGTATAAAAAAACCTGCTCGAGAGGAGACATAAAGAGAGTAGATTGAAAAAAATCATCCCGCGGCGGGAAATCGGTTTTATCGCAATTTTTGCGCGATACAACGGTTACATAACTCTAGGGTTAAAATACCGATGTAGTGATTCGAATGATGGTTGGTAAAAAAAATGCAATCCCTCAGGAGTTTGACCGACAGCGAATGTCTGGTACTGGTCGAATATTTGCCCCGAAATATCTACTATCTTTTTACCCACTCCCCCGGTGATTTTTCACAAGAGTTTCCTGCGCGGAAAGAGGAACCTTACGAGGCAAATCTGGGAAAGTTCGTGGAGAGAATCGCCAGCGTTATTCTCTGGGAGATGCACGGCAGGCGCAATATCTTCAAACAACCTCCCTTTCGGAGGGGAACCCATGCCGATTTAGTTGCCATATCGCGTTTTGGTGCGTGTCTCTATGACTTCACGACTTCACCAACGAATGTTCTTGGAAAAATCGAGATGTATGGCAAGAAATATCCTGTTGTCCTGATTATTGCTGGGAAAGATGCCTATGGGGGGCCTCAACGATATGAGGGATCGTACGGTTTCATCTGGGGAATGCGCAACTATGCTGCGATTTGGGACGAAACAAAGGGTAAACAAAAGCCTTGGACGGATGATCTCCGGTACTTAGACGCTATAGTCGAGGACGCAAAAAGTGAAGTTGCAGCTTTCCAGTAACACAAGGCATACGAGGAGAATTTGGCGAATATTAAGAACACACCCCTGATCAAAAAACTCGTACGAAGGAGATCTAAGCAACTTTTACGAGTTAGAAAAGTGGGCGTGGAATCTCAACCCCAGATACGAAAAGATCAAGGGGAGCAGGGGTTA
>MBAA01000089.1:24886-28718 GCA_001940655.1 Promethearchaeota archaeon CR_4 | reverse complement strand
CCTCGGGTCGTTAGGGATTGATTGACGGGTTGGGAAAGCCTTGACGACCCAGGCGCCCCCGCGTGGTCTCTCGGGTCGGCGGAAGGGGGGGGGGAGGGGGAGTTCTTTTGGCATGACGGTACCCGGGTCGAGTATTGCCTTTAACCCGCGCGGAGCGGTAGGACAATGAATTTCTGATGAACGAACGCTCAATTTTAGCCTTTTAAAAGGAGTCTCGGGAAAAATTTAAAGGTTGGTCGAGGGGAGAAATTTTCCTACGGTAGATAAACCGTGGGAAGAGCGATCATTTGAAACCGAGAGCGCCATTCTTTTATTGGTTTCCAATAAGAGTCGAGCGTACCCGCTATTGTTTTTTCCAGAAAAAGTTCTCTATCGAATATGCTGGTAAAAATAGTCCAACTGATGTGGGTTTTCCAAATATCTGCGTTTCTAATTCCCCGGTTCCTCACTTTAGGGTTTTTTATAGAAGGATTCCATCCTTACTTGACGCGCTTGTGGACGTTGCAGGAAAGGCTCCATCAGGTCCCGCAAACCTCCAAAAATCCCGATTATTTTTTCTCTCCGCTCTTTCATCGTCCTCTCGATTACATGATCTCTAATGGAAAATCGGGATTGCCGTCCTTCTTTACCCCTTCGAAACGAGACCCCCCACATTGCACCGTTAGGTCCAACGACCTGCCGCTGCCATCTACCTGAGAAGTTGATCTCTCCCCAAGATAATCCCAAAGGATTTTCGTTGGTGGTTGTCGTCAATCCGGACTTGCGTGATGCTATCACATGTTTCCATCCAAGTTTCTCCAGTTGATCTTGAATCTTTAGAAAATCATTTTCGCTTCCCTTGCTCTTCAATGTGAGTTGGGAGGAACTTATGTCGTAATTTGAAATTTTATTCAGTAGAGGGAGAATTTGCTGGTAGGCTTCTTCTTGGTAATATGTCAAAACGATGACTAAGTGGTCCGTTAAATTGATGCCAATAATGCTATAGCTTCCCTTTATTTTTGGTTTAAATGTCGGCGGTTCCTGCACTCCTTGCAGGTAACGTTGGTAATCGAAATTCCGCGAAGTAACGGTGTAATACGTGACTACCGGAATTACTTGCCAAGGATTAACCTCATAGGTGTCCCCATTTCGTCCGGAAATTTGCCCTGCTTCACTAACTAAAGGAAAATGATCATCGAATGAATCTGGTTTAAGCGCCACGCCCGTATATATTATGCAATCCATTCCCTGCACCTCTTATGAATGCATCATCTTTTCTTCTACCCACGTTTGTATTAAAGGATTTACCCAGATGCGTAATTTCCGCGATGTCGTGTCAACTTTGATGACTTTGATATCTGCGAGACGCATAGTCCGGCGCCACGTCTGATTATACGTCCAATCAAGCGCGCTCGCAAGATGGGTGAGTTCGCATTCCTCCTCCTCGAGTAAAATCTCTAAAAACCGGAGATCTTTTAAATTTAATTCATTCGCAAAGATTGTTTCAAAATCGACCTTTGCTACAAAGTTCTTGGACACCTCTGGGGTTAATGCGGGTAAATCTTGTGGATATAACTCTTCTTTGAAGACTGCGTCTAAAATGGCCCAAAACGAGCCCGGATTGCCCCGACTAACATTGATGATTGGGTCGAGGGCCTCTGGAGGAAAAACTCTGGAGAGACCGCAATATTCAATGCGTTTCCACACCAATTGATGCAGGTCCGATTTGGATAGCTTTGCCAGGGTCAATTCGCGGGCGACCCCGAGGGCAATCTTATCGACTTGTCGAAATTCAGAGGGAGTCCACACTGTTAAGAGAAATTTTCTCTCTTGTCGGCAAGTACGGATAATTTCAGATATTCCCGAACCTGTAGGGGGCATTATTAACGCGAAAAAGGCAGACTCCCGTACCTCTTTCAATTCAAACCAATATTTCTCCTCTTGGCTACTAAGGACATTACGGGGTGTGTCGACAATATTCCAAAATTCTGCACTTCCCGGCATCTTAGCTCGCAACGCCATACATAAACCTGCGACAAAGTATGTCTTTCCCATCCCACAGGGTGCGATAAGCGCGTAGTGTAAGAATTGACGGTGTTCGAAAAACATGCCCAACAAGCGGGCGAATGCCCGGGTTTCTGGTTCGCGCTCAAAATAGATTTCTTTAAAATCACGACTGGTCGGAGGGAATTCTCCGAATAAGGGATGGACTTGTCCGTGGGCAGTCAACCAAGTGTCGGGCGTTTCTTCCACGATTGTCTTCCCGGCTTGCTTTCCACGTTCGAACTCTTCCTCAAATATGCGGCGAAAACGTTCCATAGTCATAATAATTATCAATTGCAGTTATATATATAAATATCGATATTTTGCATATTTCAAGTATTTTAAATATCAGAATGCAAACACTTAAATAGAAATCGCAAATCTCATTTCATATGGCGGAAGAATTTCTCAGGTCAACGAAACTACTTTCTCATGAACTCGGCGCGGTCACACTTGAAACTGTCGGGTTTGTCCAAGTAATACTCGCATCGGAGAAATATTCCGAAAGTGCCATTTATAGCATCAGTTCTCGCGTGTCGGGCAAATTGTGGTTCGATCACCGATGTGTGGTAGGATATAGCATTGACGCAATACCGACCACGCGAGACCACGGGAATGTTACTTTTTACATCTTGGCGGGGGATGAGACGGCGGTGGTAAAATGTCTACGGAAGGCTTTTTCAAGTTTTCACGATACGCAATTCCAAGAATCTTCAGACTTTTCCGTGTTATCAAATGGGTTATGTGCGAAACTTCCGGCAACCGCCGTTGTGAAAATGCTTCAAACGCTCAGCTATTCCATCCGAAATCAAAGCAAGTCCATTAAGGTGGGAAATAAGGCGCTGGAATATTATCCGAGGATCCATTTCCAAGTTGAGGACAATCTAATTTGGGTGACAACGGACGCCCAATGCCGAGGGACTCCCGTAACCATTCCCTTGGAAGATGCCGAGGACTATTTGCACAAACAAGTCGTGTGTGTTTCAACCAAGGGAAATACATTTTATGGGACGCTGCAGGAAGTGTCTTCCCTGAGTGCGAGCGAATATCATGATCCTGTACTGGGAAAGTTACTAGGACCACTCTGGAATAGGCCAGAGGTGCCTTCTGTGCAGGATTATTGGGCGTTAAAAGGAGCCCCCGTTTCTTCGGACGAGCGGGTTGCCTTCGTCAAGGCGGGGAACGTGCTCTGCCAACCGTGGTCGAAGATAATGACTTACAAACGGGAATTTCTTCCGCCACTACAAAGGGATCACGCGATTCGCGAAATAACCACGGAATTGGGAAGGATTCTTGCCCTGTTACCCGCTTTGAAGGGTTGCCGATTGCACGCCCCCGTGTTGCGCCAAATCCCTGCACATGACCTTCTAGATTATGGAATCAAGAACAGGCGGCCATTGAAATTGCAGCTTGGATTCCAATTGCCAAATGGCAAAAAAACAGTGTTTGTCACGCAAGTCACTCGCGACCCCGAGAATCCCGTGCAATTCCGCGGCCTCCCGTCTTACCTCTTGGGGAAATATGAAACCAAACTTGGTGCTAAAGGCGCCACAGGCCAACGGGGAGTTATTCAACCTATAGGTGGGCCCCAGCATTTTCATGTGTTGTATATTCTTCCCCGAAACTGGCACGGCCCAAATTCTTGCACGGTCGAGGAGATCCATGACGCATTATCCAAGGAGATGGAGTACAGGCAACTAGCTATGCCTCCCACCACCAGATCAGAATTATGGTTGCCAAAGATGCCTCTAAAGAAAGATGGGGAGACGGCATGGGTGGCAGCGTTTGACTATTCATTTGCCAAGGCCCG
>MBAA01000089.1:24728-24849 GCA_001940655.1 Promethearchaeota archaeon CR_4 | reverse complement strand
GCAATATTCCCGCCGGTACCAATGGGATCGACCCTAGACGGGGGGTTATTTATTGCAGCAACATCCCCCTCGGGGAACCGGAGCATACATCCCAGACTATTTTTGCGGGATATGATGCCTC
>MBAA01000089.1:24380-24712 GCA_001940655.1 Promethearchaeota archaeon CR_4 | reverse complement strand
GATACTGGCGTCAAGGCGACCGGGGCAATCCTCCTCATCATGGATCAGTATGGACGAAAAATTGACTCGGCGTTTGTGCCAAACGAACTCAGCAATGCCGGTTCGCTGTCCCCGAAGGCCATCCGAGATATGTTCCGGGCGATCCTCGACCAGATGGATATTTATGACGTGTTGGACAAGCGAATTATTCTCGTCATCGATGGGATTTACCAGAAGCGACACCGGGAAAACCTGCGCCTTGTTTATTCCGAGTTTGCAACCGTGCGAAGGGGGCAAATCCCGGAGATCACGGTTTTAGCAGTGCCTAAGAGCGAGGCCGGACGAGCGTTCTG
>MBAA01000089.1:24006-24354 GCA_001940655.1 Promethearchaeota archaeon CR_4 | reverse complement strand
CCGCTCCGGGATTGTATTTCGACACCAGTCCTTCCACGTTTGTCCTCATCAACCACCAAGTGCTTCAAGGGAAGCATTCCACGCGGCCTACCGTCTACAAGTATCACGAGCGTTTAACGGTTGACCGTGAGGGAAAGGTACAGGTCTTTACCACTATCACGCCCGAGGACAAGATGCTCGTTGCACTCAAACTTTTCTACACGAGTTTCTTGTCCCCGTCTTACGACTCTAGACCGACTCGTCTCAATCGTATGGTTCACGGAGCCCATAAGACTTCGGCTCTCTTTCACTATTGCCCGGCGTCTTTGGGCCTCATCAAGGAGAAGATCTAGATCAGCTATAATCCCG
>MBAA01000089.1:19483-23956 GCA_001940655.1 Promethearchaeota archaeon CR_4 | reverse complement strand
ATTGCGTAGTGTGTAGGAAGGGAAAATGCCAGAATTCATTGATTTGTTTCAAGGAATCTTGAAAGAACGGAATGTTCTTCTCAAAGAGAGGTTAAATGTTGGGCGGCAGAAGGCATTAACTTCGCAAAAGTTTCAGGAGATCTTTCTACAAAATTACCTGCCATTGCACAATTTGCCCAACCCACAGAAGGGGACTTTCTTCGCGATTGATGGATCCTTTGGTCAACGAGAACTTGCAAACGGTTACGTCTTTTATGTTTCGCGGGCATTGGGCATTTCCAACATTCCGAGCAAGGAGCAACACCTGATTGCTGATGTGTTCACGTTTTCAACAGGACGGAAAAAGACGTCTAGTTACATTACTTTGAAGTCCGAATATTGTGAATTTCACGTGGTTCACAAGCTATTATCTTCTTTCAAAGCTCAAACAACCTCCAATAAGAATAACGTGATTTTGATAGACGGGTCGCTTTATGGGAGGGTAATGCATCCCCCCATAGAATCTAACGTCCTTGGTGATGGGGAATTTTCACTCAAGTACCTCGAATTATACGCAGACGTTCTTAAATTGGCGCAGGAAACCAACACGCTTCTTGTGGGAATCAGCAAGGATTCCAATGCCAGTTTTTTCCGGAATCAAATTTTAGATCTTGTTCTGGACGACGAACTCAAGCGCCTTCAAAAGATAATTTCTAAGTCTGAAAGTGAATTCTTATTTCAACTCGTAAAGAATGTAGATGATTTAAATCCGAGCGTATTCCAGCGATATTTGACCTTGTTCGACAAATATCCTACTGAACTTAACTGTTTCAACGAAATCTTGGATGAATATTTAAACAACCAGACAGATAATGCCTTGATTTTAGAATATGCCAAATTCCCGGGTTTCACCCAACCTATGGAACTAGGCCCCGCGCGACAACGCCCAATTGTGATATTCAACCAGATCTTACAGAGCCCTGTATTCTACTTGCAGAAGCGATTTCGGCACGTCATTATCGAAAAACAGAAAGAAAAGGTCAAGGATCAATTCATGCCTTGGGCAGTTAACGTACTGAAGCGTTACATGAATCTACCAACTTTCGTGTCTTTCCACCTTCTTCCAAGAATAGGGGACACGCCAATGCGCGTGGATATCCCGAGTTATGAATTTGGCAGCACGAATGTCCTAAAGGATTTCCAACGCACGGATTTCTTAACCGGAGAGTGCCTCGATAAGACGAAAGCAATTCTGGCATTTCTTATGGACCAATATGTGGATTTTGAAACCTACAATGTTTTCCTAAAAACGGTTGATTTGGAAGTCAAACTCTCCCGCGGAGCTTTGGATTTGTATGAACAAGCGATGGCCGACCGCCTTGATGTGCTCATCCATCACACCCGTGATTTCCGGCGGGTAAAATTTCCTTGAATTGAATTACGATAAGAATCTCAAAAAGCGGAGCAAATTCCTGTGAGTCAAACCCAAAAAGAAATTGCAATCATTGTTGGCGAAGCAAGCACTACTAAAATCTTTTTCGCGTGCCAGACCGAGAATTACCCTGTTAAATGGGAATATATTACCTTCGCAATTCCTGAGCAAGTACCTGATTCGGGGATTTCAAAAGTGGACGTTCTCGCCCAGGTTGAGGGCGTATATTCCGTGAGTGAAATCATCACAAAATCAACCGCGCTTGAAGCGGTTCGGAAAATAATTGCAAATAATCTTGCGAACGTCAAGACTTGGGGAGAGGCTCAAGTGCTTGGATATAAGCATCCCAAAAGCAAACGGGTAGTTCTTCCTCGAAAAGCGGCAATACCCGGGTCTGCCATCTACTTGGCAAGCGATGAATTTCTCCAGCAATTTTTTACTTTTCCAGAAAAGAACGCGTTAAACGTGGGAAACCTAATTTCAAGGCAGAAAGTCCCAGTCTCTTTAAACATAGAAGGACTAAACCGCCACCTCGCAATTCTCGCCCAGACAGGAGCGGGGAAATCCTATACTACGGGCGTCCTACTAGAAGAGTTGCTCGAAAAAGGTGCAACCGTTGTAGTTCTTGATCCTCATAGCGACTATGTGTATCTATCAAACCTTGAGAAGGGTTGCGATCTGAAATTCGCAGATCGAATTAAGATCTATCGAAATCCACAGAGCACGCACCGGTATGATGAGAGTAAAGTCAAATCCCTCGAAAATTATCAAATCAAATTCTCGGACCTAAAAACTGAAGACATATTTTCGATAATGAGGGTTCCAGAAACAGCCACTCGCATCAAGGAAGTATTCTATAAAGTATTTGACAAGCTGGAAAAATCCCCCAAAAAAGACTCTTACACTCCTTCGGATTTAGCGCAAGAAATTGAAGCAATTGCTAATGCGGAAGCGGGGGAGAAAACCGAGAAGGAGGATAAAGTGGCAGCGAAGGATGCGCGCAAGTATCTTCGTGGTCTAAAGAATTCTAAAGTCTTTGGATCCGCGAATGTCGCTGTAGAAAAGTTTCTAGCACCAGTCTCAGTTTCGGTTCTTGACTTATCCGGATTGGATGACAAAACCATGGATGTCCTGGCGTATCTGCTCATCGACGACATCTATTCCCAAGTAAAAGATCTACATACCAAATATCCCGTCTTTCTGATCATTGAAGAGGCACACAAGTTCGTGCCTGAGAAGAGAGAAACAAAGTCTGCAAGGATTATTAATACAATCGCGGCGGAGGGCCGGAAATTTGGTATGTTTTTAACACTGATTACCCAGCGCCCGTCAAAGATTCATTCCGACACTTTATCACAATGCAATAGTCAAATCATCATGAAAATCACCAACCCACTAGATCAAAAAGCAATTGAAAATTCTTCCGAACGCATGAGTAAAGAATTACTCCAAGATCTCCCTGGTCTTAATCCGGGTGAGGCAGTGATCGTAGGAACCGTCACCCAAATTCCAGTAATGGTGACCATCCGCGGTCGCAAGACGATGGAAGGGGGATCGGACTTGAAGATCTTAGAATTACTTGACATGGCTCTCAAAGATGTCAAAGACGAGAAAGATAAGGCGAAACTCCAAGGAAACATCAAACCACTTGAGGGAGGTACTTTTTCTGACGTTTAGGGTGCTCCACACCGGAGATAACCACCTTGATCCCCCGAGTCGCCAATTTTTAAGCAAAGATATGGCGCGCCGCAAAGACTTCCTCGAGAGCTTTGGTAACGTGGTGACTTACGCCTTAGAAAACAAACCCGAGCTCTTCCTACTAACAGGGGATTTGTTTGATACAATTAACCCGCGGAATCCCGCGCGTAAATATGTAATGTCTCTTTTACGGCAACTGAATGAGGCGGGAATAAAAGTCCTCGCAATAAGTGGGACCCACGACACGCCCAAGTCTGAGATAGAAGGGGTGAGTCCCATTGCGCTCTATGAAATTCCCCAGTACTTGCACTTCCTTAAGGAATCAGTCGCAATCAAGCCTGAAGATTTCAAGCTCGGGAACATCTCAGTTAAGGTCTGCGGCATCTCCCATAACCCCAATCTCTCAGAAGAAAGCGACCCTCTAAAGGATTTGAAGTTTCCAGATCCAGCAGATGTAAACCTCTTTTTATTTCATGGCAACATACAAGGTTTGCAAGGGGCGAGCACCTCCGACCGTGCAGTCAAATTGGAGAGTGTCCCCGAGTACGTGGATTACGTCGCAGGGGGGCACATCCATACCCACACTGAATACAATAGGGAGAATTCAAAGGAGGAAAATTCGACCTTGTTCACATATTGCGGGAGCACGGAATATGTATCAATGGGGGAGGACATTAACACGCCGAAAGGGTTCTACTGGTTGGAGTTTGACAAGCATGGTCTCATCCAAGAAGGAGCCGAGTTTATCCCGTTAAAAACACGGCAAATAAAACAAGCGGAATTTCATCTAGCAAATGACGTTCAAGATCTGACTAAGGTTATCATCGATTTCATAAAGAAGGATTCTAATCCTGACGCCATATATCAGATCTCGTTTGCAGGGGAGATCTCAACGGACAACTTCATTAAAATCCGGCAAGATTCCATTTTACGGGCAGGTCTTAATCATTTCTTCCATTTCATTCCTGATTACTCTCAGGTTACGCGGGACCCAGGCCGCATTCACTTGGAAGGAGAGAGCGTGAAACCTGTAGAAGCGTTCTCGGATTACTTGACAAAGGAGATAACCCAGAACCAAGGCATAGAAGGGGAAGCGGAGAAAGTTGCCTATTTGAAACAGGTAAAAACTACCGGACTTGATAGATTAAGGAAATTTGGAGCAACGTGAATTAAGGACGAGCGGAGGCCAAAATATTCTTTTGCAACAAATTGAAACCCGGAATTTCAAGAAGCTTCGCACTTTTTCTTGGGATTTTGGACGGGGGGTGAAGGTGATCTATGGGGAAAACGAATCCGGTAAGTCAACGATCCTCGATGCCATCATATTCGCGTTATATGGTGAAGTGAATAAACGAAAGGACGAA
>MBAA01000089.1:17203-19368 GCA_001940655.1 Promethearchaeota archaeon CR_4 | reverse complement strand
CCTCCAAGGATTGGAAGGAATTATTCAATAAATTTCTCAACTTGGATTGCTTCACGAAAGCAATTGCTGATGTAAAAACGGACTTAAATGAGAAGAAAGGAGCGGTTTTGGTTGCTACTGCCGAATTTAAAAGCGCAGAAGCAGCTAAGGACCGGTTCTGCGATCTCCTCGCTCGCTTGTCCGGAAAGATTGTGGAATTATATTCAAAAAATAGGGAATTTCGGGCAACGAAAGAACAGGAAACTCAAATCTTGAACCAGTTCCAAAATCTCAACCTTTTCATCCAGAGGGTTGAAGAACGAGACATCCTAAAAACCAAGCTGGCGGAACTGCTTGAGAAACAGGAGGAGATCTTTGACAAAATTCACGTGATTGAAGGATTGGAAAAAGAAAATCAAAAAATCGCGAACCAATTAACGGAATTTCCCGACCTAGAAAAGAACCGCAACACCCTTGCCCAATTGGAAACATATTTTCGCGAAATGGAGCAAAGTTATACGACTTATGTTAACTCTTCCATTTTATTAGACGATTTGGGACAGAAATTAGAGGAAAATAACATCCTCGAGCAGAAATTGCAAGGATTCAAAGAACTTGATGCCCAAATTGCCAGTTTTAACTCTTGCAAAGAAACCCTGGAATTATTGATTGAGGTACGCATCCAAATAAAAGAAATTGCTGAAAAATTGGCCGAGATAGATCAGGCGAAAGCGACCCTGAAAACGCGAAAGGAAAAACTTGACGCTCTCACTACTCTCGAGTCAGAAAAAGGTGTCTTTGACCAAATTGGAGGAATCCACGCCCGTTTCAAGGGGGACTATGAAAAATGGTCTGAAACAACACATATTTTGCCCCCGCTCCAGAATGAAGTGGCGAAATTCCACAAAAAAACCAAGACTCAACCTCAAGCGAGCATTCCAGAATTAAACAACGTAGTAAAGCAATTGACGGACCAACAACATAACCAGTTTCACCTGCAAGATCTTGCATTCAAGAAAACAATAATTAAATCACTCCCCTTCATTGCGGTAGGCATCACCTTTGCGATACTCACAATGTTGTCGACTTATTTCATAATTCCCGCGATTCTCCTACTCACTATTGGCGCAATTTTCTTCCTCTTATACTTGTTCCCAGTCTTGAAGATTGCCGCGCGGTTGGATGACTTGGGAATCTTAATAGAGAACAAGGAAAAGTTGGGCCAGTTGGAAGAAGGGCAGAGACAAGTAGAAGGAAATCTGGAAAAATCACGCGAAGAAATAAATTCAAAGGCGCAAGCGTTTTCCCTTATTACGTTGACATTATTACCTGCCCCCCCAGTAACCCTTGCTACTAGACTTCAAGACGAAGTCCGCAGGTTGGGAGAGGAATTGAGAGCCCTTGATCAAGAAAAGGAATTCTTGACCAACGAGATCAGTGACCTTGAAGAAATAATCGGGAAAGAGGTAACGTTAAAGGATAGTTACGGAACCATGCGCGAGAAATTAGATGGACTCCTGCAAAGTGTTGAAACCTTCTTCTTCTCCACCCTCCCCAGCATAGATCCAACCTTGGATCAGACGGCTATGCTTGGACGCATTCGTGAGGAAGACTATTCTAACGAGGAACGAATTTCCCATGTTCAACAAGTCCAAGGCAGCGTTGATACACGCATTCAAAAGCGAAATGCCATAGAATCTAGGATGAAATCCCTTGCCCCGGACATTTCCCGCATCCCTGCCGTTCAAAGTGACCAAAAGCGTGCTTTGAGTGGTCTAATCCAAGAAATAACTGGTTTTTCCACCACAAATGCGGACTTGGCAGAAAAATATTCCTTGGCATATCGCCCGCGCGATATCGTGGTAATTCAAGTAAAACCAATTGGAGAGGACATAACCACCGCTAAGAATGCCCTCAAGGTCATCTCCCAAACCATTGATAACGATGATGTGGTAATGAACAAGTTGCAAGGGCAATTTGCGTTAAATATGCAGGTAATTGACGAAAAACCAAACTACGAGCAAAAACTTGAGGTTAATAAGAAGCTTGTTGAAAATGTTGAGGGGGAGATCAAGGCCATTATCATTCCTGAATTCCAACCCTTGGTCAAAAAGGACATCGAGGATCTCCAAGCATTCACATTGCCTTTACAAAAAGACCTTCGACAGTCTTACTTTGGAAAACAT
>MBAA01000089.1:16883-17176 GCA_001940655.1 Promethearchaeota archaeon CR_4 | reverse complement strand
ATTGCAGAACACATTAATAACGTCAAATCAGATCTAAGGACTTTCAATGGAGAAGTCACGCGCGATGCGGGAGTCATCCCTGCCTACTTTTCCAAAAAGCGCCTGCTTGAGGACCTTACTTTCTTAGTGCGCGTGTTAGAAGGGACGCAGCAACGCTTGGAAATCGTGATAAATAATATCCGGCGGAAGCACATTCCAATGATCGAGAATTTTATGAACATCTACATTGAACAGGTCACAGCAGGAAAATACTTGAAGATCAGGATTGAGGTTCCCGAGGACTCGAAGTTGTC
>MBAA01000089.1:13133-16869 GCA_001940655.1 Promethearchaeota archaeon CR_4 | reverse complement strand
TTATGATGTATGACGCGGACGCGGGGCGTTATTGTAAAAAAGAATCCTTTAGTGGAGGCACGGAAGACCAGTACCTTCTCATCCTACGTTTGGCATTTGCCATGTCTTTACTCCCCTCCAAAAAGGGCATTTATCCCAAATTCCTCTTTCTCGATGAAATTTTTTCCTCAAGCGACCTCAGGCGTCGCAACAACATTCTCGATCTACTGAAGGATCTCACGTCGACATTCGAGCAGATCTTTATCATCACCCACCAGCAGGACATCATCACAGACTTGCCCGATGCTATTCAGATCCAGAACGGTCAAATTATTCATTAACATCGTTGGAGGAAAATAAAGATGGTTGAAACAAATTCGGGCAAGAATGAAAGAAAAACTACGAATGCTGAAAAAAACGATGAAAAAAAAGATTCCTTAGCTTCGGACTACGTGACGGATAAATATCGCCAGGACATCTCGCCAGAAATTGGCAAGATCTCGAAAGAAGAAATATTTTCCGCGGCAACCAACGATCAGAGAGTGGCCGATACTCTCATTCTGAATTTTGCTCAGGCTTTGTCCAAATTCTCCTCTTGGGAAGATATCAATATCGGAATCCAGGTTCTCCAAGTGGCGTTACACGAGTTTGGTTTAAATCAAGTAATCTCTGAGCTCCAGTTATTTGAGCATTATTGCGCTAGTTTCGCACCGATCGGGTTAGAGGAGTTCAAGAAGATATTGGATAAAATGAAGAGCAAGACCTCAATCGCCGTATTCCGGATTCATTTTAATGGCCTTTTTTTGACCGACACAGGGTTTTTTGTCTACGAAAATTACCAGCGGATGAAAGCGGAATTGCTTTCCGCCAAGAAAGCGGGAACCAACGAAAAAATCTCCCGGTTGTTTCTCTTCTTCCGGAATTACATCCTAAACAGTTCCGATGGTATTGAAACGGATTGGTTATTTAGCGCCAATTATTTGCTGGAACAGGCGATCACATCCATCTCGGAAGGTGGAGAGGAGCTTATCTACTCGGACAAATTTTATCCCCAGCTCACGAAAATTCACGACTTAATTGATAAAATTCTCGTCTTCGAGAGGGATAACTTGGATTCGAATATTTATTCCATTCAAGCATATGCGGAACTTCAAACGGAATTGACCAAAACGATTCGGGCGATGTTGACCCATTCTGGAACGCGGTTAGGGGAAGTCTTTAAATCACCCGATATTATTTTGAAACGGACGCCGTTTCCTACAATGGAACGGACGTTCATTGACCTGATGGATAGCGGGATTTGGGAGGATTTATTCCTTCGGAATCCAACCTGTGCGTGGCCCACCCAGCTTTTGATGGGATTTAATTCAAATACGTTGGAAAAGAACATCTTAGCCTTGGTGTCCGAAGCACCTAAGGACCACATCAATGATTTACCAACGGAACCCCCGAACGGGATGGAGGAATGTGATATTTCCGAGGCAATGGTCAAAGAAGATGAATACAACCAAATTCAGGTAGAATTGGAAACCCTCGTGAACCAAAATCAACAAGGGTTAGATTACGAGTTGGTGAAGAACAAAAATCCTGTCAAATTCTTTTCAAACCTCGCATCTTTTTACCAGCTGGTGGGCGAGGGGCGGGTGAACCTCGATCCAACCCCCCAAGTTAAAAGCGACGAGGATAACTCGATTCGGCACTTCACTGCCCGAATTTATTCTGCAATCATTCCAGGGGAGGCAAACTCCAATGAGTGAATATAATCCGTTTGAAATGATAAGCGAAGAAGATCGGAGTCGTCTCGCGTTAATTTTACAAGGGGGGAAATCAAGATTTGGAACGCCGATTACCCTACTCAAATTTTCGACCGATCCCGTTGACCGACAGCGAGAAGTGAACAAGTTTTTAGAAAAGGTTAACCGGCAATTCCGCAACATATTCTATGTCGTGCAGCATCACGATTTACTGGTTCCAATTCCCCCTAACTCCGATTACATTGGAAATGTGCGCAACGCGTGGGGTTCAAAGGCCCTACGCTTGGCAATTGTGATATTACTTCACAAAATGTATAACACGAATGGACCCACGGAAGCAAACCTCGAGGAAAAACTGAAGGGGACCAAATTTACCGTCAAAGAAATACAAACAGGAATAAAGGAACTGGAAGACCTCTGTCTTGTTGAAAGAATGAATGTAGAAAATATCGTCTTTCTCAACCCCACTCCCGTGCTTTACGCGTGCATCTCCGTTGACCTCTTGAAATCTATCTTTTCCAAGGCCTTTGCGAATGACCCCCAGAATGACACCTTTTTCCGCTATTTGCCGAGAGAATACATCGATATCCAGCGAAAGACCCGCTTTCGATCCCTAGATAGTTTTCGCCGTCCTAAACCTCAAGGGGAGATCCCGTAATGGCAGATTTCCCCGTTCCAGTTCGAATTGTCATGAAAAACTTCTGCAGTCACCTCAATAATGTAGTTGAGTTCGGGTCACCGTTAGAGAAAGTGTTCGTACGGGGTGAAACTGGTCAGGGAAAATCCCAGATTTTTAATGCTATAAAATATGCGTTGGGAAAAAAGAAGGAAAATGACGAGGAAGTATTTACCTATGACGAAATCGTGGAGAACGGCGAGAAGAAAAAAGTCTACCGAAATGAGACACAAATCATCCTGACCCTCAAAAATAGCGGCACAAATCTCCTCAAACAATTCCCACCGGACGCAGAATTTAGCATTGAAGCAAGGTTCACTCGAGGAAACCGAACCCAATATCATTTAATCCAACCAGACGGTAAATCGAAGATCCTAATTTCCCGGGAGGATCTGAGGCATTTTGGGAACTATAATGACCCCCTGTTGTTCGTGGATCAAGCCCAAACTTCGATTTGGACCCAAATGAATCCTATGGAACGATTCAGGCGGGTTTCAAGTCTGATTGGGATTGAAGATTACCAAAATAAAGTGAAAGAGACCTTGCACGAACTACAACAAGCAGATGGTCGTCTCAAAGAACATACCAACAAATATAACATTGCCAAACTCCAATTCGGTGACATGGAAAATAAGTACAAGAGATACTTGGAACAGGCGGATATAATCACGAAAGTGAAATCCTTGCAAAAGAAACACGTGATAACTTCGATGTGGGAAACATATGCCCTCCACAGGACCCAAGAAGAGAGTTTCCACGAGTGTGATGCCCAAATCCTGTCCCTCCAATCTCGAAAGAAGGCCATTGAAAGTGAGGTGGAATCGCTCCAGCACGAGATCCAGAAATATGAGGAAACCCTTGCAGGAATCTCGAAAGATAAGGGAAGACTGGAGGGGGAACGTGCAGCAAAATCGTTTGATGTTACTAATTTCGAGAGGGATTTTGCGGCAAATAATCAAGTATTGTTACAAAATAAAATCAATTCGGCAGACTATAATATCGACCAAATTTCCACGGGTTTTCAGAAAGCGACAGAGGATCTGAACGAGATAATTGGGCAAATCACGTCCTTGAACAAACAAATACGTCAAACACAAAAGCAACTACAACAGATTAAGGAGGACCAACCAGAATTACCAAGGGACATCTTGAAACTAAAAACTCTCCTAACAAAATCCCATATATCTCACGAAACGGTATTTGCGACCATAGACTTGCAATCAAAGGCAGAAGTTTGGCGAGATATCATCGAATCCTACTTGGAATGGGACAAAAAAGCAATAATTGTGGAGCCAAAAGATCGAATTCTCGCAGAACAAATTAATCG
>MBAA01000089.1:9970-13103 GCA_001940655.1 Promethearchaeota archaeon CR_4 | reverse complement strand
GCCACGAAAAGATATTCCGAGAAAAAGTCCTGGTCATTCCAAATTCAAAACTTGGGAGGACATTTTACGTGTTCAAGCAGATCAGATAAAGCAGAACACGGTCAAACAAATTTTAGATTATCTTTTCGGAGGGGTCTTTTTTGCGGATACACCTGAAGAAAAGGAGACTATTCTGGACGCTCAAAATGCCCGCGTGTTGTGCTTGGACAAGTATAAGTATGATTCCTATTCCCAGCGCAAAATCCGCCCGCCCCAAGATTACCTCATTGGAAAGAATGCCAAGAAGCTGGAAATTGCTCGCCTTGAAGCAGTGATGGGGGAGTTCTCGAATCACCTGCAGAAGGCGCAGGAACAGAGGACAGACGCAGATCAAAATCTCATGAAATTTAGGACTTTAGATCGGTATGTAGATCTTCAAAACCGCTTGCCTCAAATTGAGACCTCTCGGAAAAGGTTAGAAAGAATACAAGAACAACTCGACCAGATTATCCTGAAAATGGCCAATCCCCTCGACTACAAAGACAAATTGACCAGAAAATTGGTAGATCAAGAGGAGTTTTTGAATAAAACTGTGAATGAGCTTCAGATCAAAGAATCAGAGTTCAGCCAAATGCAAACCACGCTTACCCAAACGAGTGTGTTATTTCAAAACAAATTCACCGAGATTCACGACAATCTCTCGGCATATGAGGGATTTGTGGCGCCATCTTTTTCTTCGGCTAACATTTCGGATTTCCTGATCTCCTATGAAGATGTGAAGATCACGTATAAAGGTTTGAAGAAGGAATTGGTTGAAATTAAAAACCTGTTCAAAATTTCCGACCAACTATCTGAAACCATCCAGCAAGACATCCTCGTACATGAAGCTCAGTTGAAGGGATACTCTGATGTAGCTCCTGACACGCCGGCGATTTACAATAAAATGAAGGAGACCTTGGGTCAACTTGAGAAGGAATTGGATGACTTCACGAAAGAGTACCAACGCTGCGATACCCAATATGGCGAGGCTCAAGACACTTTACGAGATCGCTTAGACAAGTGGAAGCGGGACGTGAGCAAGAATTTTGGCAAGGTAATGCGCGGACTCCAACTCGATGGAGACTTAAATTTCGAAGATATAGATGGTGAAGGAACATATGGATTGAATTTTAATGTCGCAAATTCGGTCGGCGGGGCAAAATCTCTCATAGAAAAATCGAATTTTAGCGGGGGAGAAAAACAACGTACTAACATCGCGTTTATCGTTGCCATTATTATGCAAACCCAATATACCTATCTTATTTGGGACGAGCCAGACAGTGCAATTGGGGAACCCTATCGGGAAATGCTCGCCAAGGTGATTGAGATTTTCTTCCCCCATCGCAAACTAATTTTAGCTAGCCCCCAACGAATCGTGCAGGGGTATCTCAAGGTCTTTGACCAGATTATTGAAGTCTACAAGGACGGCAACAATCAATCCCACGTCAGCAAAGTGCTGCTGACGGATGAATATCGGAAGGAAAAGGGGGTCTTAAATGTCAAATCTCCGCCCAAGGTGTGATTGCCCTCGCTCGAGTTACCACACGGAGCACAAGATATCCCGGGAAAAGCAGGACCTGTACCTGAGAGAAGTGTCTTACGACATTGACGAATGTAAAAATCACCCCCAATCCCACGTAAATCGAAGGAACGAGGTTCATCGTGTCTTCATGTTTCCGGCGGTAGAATTGCCGGCAGAGCTTAACAGCGAGGAGGAAGTCGTCTTCCGATTGGTGTTTAATAATTGTCAGACGAAGAAGATACCAAAATCTGCCTGGTCCGAGGCAGTCGGTTCCCAATTTTCCCTCGAGTCCGCGCAAAGGGCCTTTCTCGACAAATTCCTCCAATCGGCCGTTGTTGAACTAGTCGAGGAATATTATTCTACCAAGACTGGAAAGAAAGAATATGTTCTCTTAACCGACCAGGGATATGATTTCCTAAAGCGGCATTTAGATGTCATCGAACGTAACGAACAGATCACGCATTCCCGGCAACTAATCGAAGAGACGTTAAAAACTACCCCTCAACTCCTTAATCCACAATTAAACCGCCTCACATATCTGATTAAAACCCAGTTAGAGAAAATTGCTTCGGTCAATCCTTGTTGGGAAAAGGATACTGGAGAAAAAGTTAAACCCGAGTCGGTGCAAACCAAACCGCCTACTTATTATATCATCACTAAGGCGTTATGCACGTGGATCAAGATGTACCGGGAGAGAATGACGAAGAGAGAATTGTCCTGCTTAAGCTTCGTTGATGATCCACTCGTGAAAGATAATGATCCGTCCAAAGTCCTCAACAAGTATTACGATGGTTTGGAGGCAATTATCCAACCACGATCCCTCGGTTATCGAGATTTGGACGATTTTGGCCTGACCAAGACATTAGAAACGGTGCAACTATCCGGATCAATCACGATTGCGAAGGGGGACCATATCCTGGACCTGAAGGGGCCGTTGATATTACTCGACAGTTATGAATATCAAAACATCAAATCCATAACCTCCAAGTGCCACCACATTCTCTGCGTTGAAAATTTGGCGGTCTTTACGCAATTAGTGTATGATAAATTTGCGATGACCGAAAATATCTTGATAATTTTCATACACGGGAAATCAAGCCGGTATCTCCAAAAGATTCTCCAAATACTTGCCAATAACGAGCAGAAATGTGACTGGTGGGCGTGGTTGGATTACGACCTCGGCGGGGTGGAAATATTCCAATTTGTCGAGGGAATAATCGCGCCCCACGTGGTAAATCCAATCCTCCCTGGTCTTTCCGAGACGAACTCATACCGCCCAATCTCGCCCAAAAATCGTGCACGAATTCAGAAAATAATTGAAAAAGGCACCGCATCGATTCAACAATTGGGGAAGCATGTCCTCTCCAAGGGGAAGATAGAACAAGAATACTTCATCAAGGATTACAAGGTGATATTGAAATCATATATCAAATAAATTCGCAATGCAGGGGCTTAATTGCTAGTGGGAATTAAATTACCACATCATATGGGAAGAAAAACCAAGGAAGTGTGATGAAGAACTTTGCCAACAAACGAATTCGATCTGAACATCGAGCAGATACTCGAAAATTGGGAGACATTTCACGCCATTCG
>MBAA01000089.1:6066-9962 GCA_001940655.1 Promethearchaeota archaeon CR_4 | reverse complement strand
GATGCCCTTGCAACGTTTTACCGGAAAAGGATCTCGGTTACCATTCAATCCAAGTATGGAACGATCCGCCTCGCAATGCGCCCCAAGCATGGATTTGGTAGCATCGAAACATTACACGCTATCATCGACTCAGACGTGGCGGAAAAGAATTTTGTAGGGACAGACGTGATCTTAGAAGGCGTGACGATAGATGACATTGAAAAGGCAAAAAATCTATTTCTGCGATTTTCTGGAGAGGAAGTATTAGACAATACAAAATACGGGGCGGTTTTGACTAAGAAAGGTAAACCCGCTCGAATTTTCATCAACGGCGTAAAAGTTGCCGAAGAGGACAAATTTCTCTTCAGTTATAACATTACCGCGTTGACGACCGCTATAAAAAAAGCATTGAACCGGGAACGAAGCAACGTGGGGCGGATTGCGTATTCAGACCGCGTAAAGTCAATCCTCCTTGAATCTTCTAAAGAAAACGTGGCGAAAGCGCTCATTGACGACTTGCAGCGATTTAGTCTAGGCACAAACCACGATGAGCTAAAATGGATTGACGTGCAAGAACACGCAGTCAAGATTCTTAATGCCCAAAAGAAAAACGTGATCTTTCTCACCGCGGAAGAGGCGATAGAACACCCACAGATGATTGATGAAGCGAAGAGCGGGGGGTATGATATTGTAACGATCCCTGCCTCGCTAAAAGAAAAGGTACAAGGCACCGTTGATCAGAATGGAAATCCCATCCGCGACTTGGGCGGATTTGTTCGCGAATACGACGAGAGCTTCCAGTTTAAGTTCATAAATGAAGATCAACTCACGCCACCCGAGCGGCAGGTTTTTGCGTTGGTGAATCCTACCTTCGAACTCGTGGGGGGGCGCCCGCTAATCGTAAAAGAAGTGAAAGTCTCCGAAAATATGAAAAAAGAGGGGACATCTTTTATAAATCGGTTGGGTTTGTGGGATCCTTCCTCCCGGAGCATCATACTCAAACGCACGACACTGAATTCGACTAGTCAATTTAGCGAGACATTGTTCCACGAAACCGCCCATGCAACTAGCAAAGCGTTGGATGTTAGTCGGAGTTTTGAATTAGAACTCTCTCGGATGTTAGGTATCTTGGCAGAAAAGCTTCTAAAACCGAGTAACGGCAAGGATTAGGGAGGTACTCCACAATGGCAGATCAAGAACGAGAGTTACTTCGTGACATTAAGGAGAATCCAAAATCTGCTGACGCGTGGCACAAGTTAGCGGTTTATTATGGAGAAAACGCCGAATACACTAAAGCGGGAGAATATTATGTCAAAATCCTCAATCTCAATCCCTCTGACACGGAAGCGTTGCAGGGGTTAGGGGACGTTCGTGCAAGACTAGGTGATACGGTAGGTGCTAACTGGGCATATCAAAGAGTGCTTAGTCTTAACGCGGATAACGAAGTAAATGCGTGGATCGCCATCGAAAGTGCAAAGATGAATCAGGAAGACAACCAGGTTGGGCCCCGTGATGCCGCGAAGTGGATCAAACTGGCGTTCGGGTGTTTCGAAGCACAGCAATATGCCAAATGTATAGCCGCCTTTGATAAGGCCCTCTTACTGGGGCCCATCGATGCGGACGCGTGGTGTTATGTCGGGCGAACTTGTTACGAGCTCAAACAGCTAGTCAGGGCGGAGCTCGCGTTCGAAAAAGCGCTGGAGCTTGAGTCCTCGAATGCCCCCGCGTGGCGAGTCCTTGGCATCATCCGCATAGATTTACACAACTTCACCGGCGCCATCGGGGCATTGAAAAAAGCACTGGCGCTCGATCCGGGGGATGCAGATGCGAAGGAGTGCCTAGCTATTGCCCAAACCGAATCTAAAAAATCTGAGCAAGCAGGACAGGAGAAGCCAGAAAAGGTATCAAAATCCTTAATCTTTAAGGAAACCGCAAGTGAAATGATGTCGCCTGAAATTCTCGGCGAACGCTTCATTACAATGCATCAATTTACCAATGTGGAAGCAATCGAGGACGCACGGTTTCCTGTGAATTTCCGGGACATCGTGCAGGGATCACGCCGGGACCTAATTTATTGTTACCAAGAAAGGGTGCCAGTCCGGTACGCAGAGGATCCAAATCACCCCGGATACGCAATACCTGTTGAATTCGTGATTAAAGTGCGAAAAATGGATGTCGTGGCATTCCTTGCAGCAAATAAGACAAAAAGTACTGAATTTCGGGTATATCAGATCGGGAGACGGCACGAATAATTAAAACGAAGTAGAGACGATCTTTGAAAATCCCTTTTTGGTTTTTATTTTCCTCAAAGGAGGTCGATTTCTTTTTGGATTTCCAAGGGAATTTCCTGGTTTTTGTAATGTATCTTGAAAAGGGCGCGTGCTTGGTCGATGAGAAATTGGTAGGACAGGCGCTCTGACTCTTTATTCTCGCGACTTATGGAAGAAGCTGCCCTAAATTTCGTGATTTCTTCCCGTAATCCTTCGAGGGCAACCTCCATCCGCCCTTGAGATACGTATAACTGGAATTTCCGACGAGCAATCATATAATCTTGCCATTCTTTTGTAGCGGGTGTCGCCCGTTCCTGAGATTCTATCTGTTTCTCGTACTCCTCGGGATGCATCTTGCGGAGATGATTCGATGCGGCAGATTGGCTTTTGAAGGTTTTTGGACAGCGAGGGCAGGGAAAACCCCCACTCGCCTTCGTTACCTGGTCTTTCTTTACAGAAGCGATACGATTTTGCCAAGCGCTGATCATCCCAGTGCAATGAGTTTGAACTAAAGCGAGCGCTTCTTGCCTTGGCGCGGGAAATATGCCCCCACGCTTGAGGTTTTTCAGGATAATCGAATAATTGGCCTCCAATTGCTGGTGGTTTATTTCAGGCCCTAGAATCTCAGGTGAGTCCGCCTTAGTCAGCGACTCGAGAGCATTCTGAAGGAAAGTCCCATATACCCAGTCTGCTACCTCGTCTTGCTCGACAAAGTCAATACTCTCCATCTCCACAAGAGAAACCGGTTGACCACTACCCTGGTCGAGGTGGATCACGACACTTGTAGAACCAACTTTGGTTTGATCAGGGGAAATGGATCCAGTTGCGGGAATGAGTCGTTTAACCGCTTCCCATATCTTTATCTCATATTCTAACTGACGCTGGTAAAAATCGGGGTGCTGGGTTCGCGCGTGATTCGAAAAATTGAGAAAATTTTTGTTACAAAACAGGCAGTGGAATTTTTCGCGAGGTCCGTGTAGGTTGTCTGATTTTCCTAAAGAATTCATCTTTATCTATCCTCTGCCATTAGGATATGCATTTCCCTTAATAAAACTCCGATGCGAGATTAGATGCATAGGGAAGAGCTCGTAGGCACGCTTGAACATAGATTACCGACATTCACGGAGCGAACAACCCGGATGCCGCAGTCCGGCCACTCGGCCCGCGCGAAGGCGAGCGCCTCGTCCAAGGTTGATTTTTCAGTCGCCACTTCACTCGTGCCAGGATGAAACACCACTACCCCCACATCGATGATCTCCACGAACACTTGGTGTATGCCCCCACCCTGCGCGCGGGGGCGTATAAACTCGGAATTATTTTGCCCGATCACTTCGTTGCCGCCCCCCACTCGTCCCCGAGACCTTCTGCCGCCTCCTGAATTGCGTGACACTTGGCGTGCTCGCGGCAGCTCACGCATGGGCGTGGGTTGGGATCCGCTTGCCAAAAATAGCGGCGGCAGTCGGTGGGGTTATCCGTGGGCCACGTTTCCACGCCCACCACGATGCCTGCGTGGGTAGAACAATTGATGCCGGTTTGAACTAATGTCCCCTTCTGGGGTATGGGGCCTGAGAACGCGCACGCGGGGTTAGCGCACCGGCAGAACCGCTTGCGACTGCTCTTCGTCTTATACCACGCCACGTCATCGCC
>MBAA01000089.1:5907-6049 GCA_001940655.1 Promethearchaeota archaeon CR_4 | reverse complement strand
CGAGGAACACGCCGCGCTTGAATGGTTTCGACTTCGAGAATTGCATGTGTTCAATGGTGTCAGAGATTTATAAAGGAAAACAGCGAAATAAACGACATAAACAACTATTTGTCATTACGAAGAAAAAACATATTGGCGTCTA
>MBAA01000089.1:5371-5881 GCA_001940655.1 Promethearchaeota archaeon CR_4 | reverse complement strand
GAGTTTTCGAGATTTATTGTCGACATTGGGTGGTAGTATGAGAAGATGGTATACCTTTATTGAATGAAGAATGAGGTAAGAAAAAAAATGAATGAAGGGGGATTAAATGAATCAACCGCGGGGTGATATTTGTAAACCGGGTTTCCGGGAAAAGCTGAGGGTCATCATCGATGAAAAAATTAAACAATTATGGGAACACATGATCATCGGGATTGCTGATGAAGAGATCATTTCCGCAGAAATCGCAGCGTATTTAGAGAATGAATTTCGCCATTTTGAAAAAATATCAATACCTGGTGATGATCCCTCAACCACATATGAATATACAATAGACTTGCAGGCAACTCCAGTGCCTAAAACTCAAGAAACTGGGGGCGGCGCAGACATTGTGTTTCTCCAGCGAGTCAGAGAAAATGGATTTTTTGCTGAAAAAGGGATGCTGATACAAGCGAAGAAGGAAGATAAAGGTCCAACACCTTTTGTATCCCTTAAGGAAGGGGCAATTGTATT
>MBAA01000089.1:326-5360 GCA_001940655.1 Promethearchaeota archaeon CR_4 | reverse complement strand
AAAAAGAAAAGTTCCAACATCTTCGGGATCAAATAACTGCTATGTCCAATAACTCGAAGGTTAATTATGTCCTAGTCTATACCCGCGAAGGATTTTTCGCTTTTGAAGGATCATTTCTATTACAGGACGAGAATTCTAAGGAAATCTTTATTAGAAATTATACACCTTTTACAGAGTTTTATATCGACTTTACGTGCTGTGTTTTTGGGGATAAGAACATAAATACTTGGAATGACTTAACATTAAGAAAAATCGTCAAACAATTTCAACCGGTAGTGATTGTGAACCAGGACGTCTCTCGTAAAAAATATTCGGCAAACCAGAGAGAAGAATAACTAACAAATGAAAATCAGAAAAAAATAGTATTTCGAAATTCAAAGATCACATATACAAAATAAAATATGTTTAATTCGGCTAGTCAGACGAGACGATTAAGTGGTTGAAATTACTTATCTTTCGTGCCCAACCGAGTTAAGTCGAGGAAGTTCGATTTATATTCCGGCATCCTTATGGCGAACTGCGTGGTGAATTGGTTGTTATGGTGGATTTCTTCTTCGATAGTCCCGATTATATTCTGCGACAGGCAAATGGAGTTTTTAGGAAAGAGACTGGCGTGAAATTTCCTAAATTTTGATTGGTTGACCACCAAGGGGCGGATTTCTTGGGCAATGTGCAATTTCGCGGTATCCTGTGACGTGTTAAAAATCACCTGACACGAAGTCCCGATGAGAAGGTCTGTTAATTGAAATAATTGCGAATCCCCTTTTTCCTCCACACTGGAAATTGCCCGGTGATTGTCACTGATAAACCTCACTAAATAATCTCTGACGACCAATCCGCGGATGCCTTGATCCTCAAGCTTGTGCAAATTTTGAAGGGGGAAATAATTGTGGGATTCCAGCATCGTGTTTCGATGCTGGTACACCCGCTGGATATCCACAGGGCGTTGATTTGCGTGAAAAAAGGACTTGAGACTAAAAATCAAATTTGAACGGAAGAATCGATTGTAGATATTTCCCCAGACCTGTTCGTCCCCAAATTTATCGCGAGACAATTTTTGAAGGTCTAATAGAATTAATTTAAAGAAGAGGGGACTACGGGAAGACTTGAAGTAATTCAACCACCGTTTTGCAATTTGTACTTTCGCCCGACTTTTATTTGCTAGGATTTCGTTAAAATGAATTACAGCATCATCTTGCGCGTGCCTTTCCGCCGAGCATGACTTTCCAACTGGACATTCCGAGAACGATGAAACCCATTGGGAGTGATCATTTTTGAGGCATCGAGAATCAAAGAGTGTCCTCGTGCATTTTTCTTTTTCAGCGGACGGTACATATAAACACCCGATTCCGAGGAACTCCTGCTTTCCGATCCAAGTCTCATCGGCAAATACATCTATTTGCAGGTTCCTCTGGTCTAGGACTTGCCGCCAGTCCAAACTTCTCCGCCCTCCCAATACATTCTTTTTCGAACTTTCATTGCAAAAAAAACTCGATGGTTCTCCAATTAGAAAAAGAGCATTATGTAAATATTATGTATGCTCCAATCCTCGTTTGAAATTAAAACAAAAGAACTCGAGTCAGATTTGTAATCTTTCCATTATGTGATAAGTTTGTCCATACCACACGTAAACCGGCCAAATCTGGATGTGTTAAATGTCTGTAGCGTCCGCCGTTTCATTACGTGCTGGCGCGCCGCCGATCTCGAGAACTATGGAGTCGAGAATTTCGGCAACGGGTGGCGAATCAATGGCGAGGGACTGGTGCAGTTACATTTGGCGGGATACCGGATCACCGTTGACGGGGAAGAACTAGAGGGGCATCGGGGTGACTTCCACGAATCCCTCTTGGCCCTCCTCGCAACCGGGAAAGGGAAGCAGCAACGAGAAGAATCCCCCCTCACGCCCGTCCGCGTCATGTTTTTGCGATCCGAGAAAGTCATCCTCGGCGCAGACTTACAGGAGTATGGCCCTTTCCACGCCGGAGAGATGGCCTCGCTCCCCCGTGTCCATGCAGAAGTTTTCGTCCGGAACGCGGCGGCAGTTGTTGCTCGCAAAAAATAATAAGTGCCGTATGAATCACATCCGTTTTTTAGACATTTATCATATCACGTTAACATTCATCCTCATATAACTCTCCCGTATCTTATTGCACGGCACGATCAAACCAAGACAAAACGATTCAATATGCGAAAAAAGGGTCTTCCCTCGTCATTTACGGATTACCAAGACATAAAAAAATCAATGCATTTCGGACATCATTGCCGTATTTTTGGTTTTATCGTTAAGTTATCATTGTGTGATGTATTTAGAGAATCATCCTCATTCGGGAAATTATCTACCATTAGTTATCCTCAAAATCTTAACCTACGTGAAATTGGGACGTTCTTATTCCAGATCTTTAACAAAAATCGTGGAAATAACACTCTACTGTCATTGAAAAACAGTCTCGATTAAAGAAACCTAACAAGAAAATAAAGTCATCTTAAAAGATCGCAGGATGTGACCTTAATACCAACACGTACAAAAAATATAGAACAAAAGATAGAGACTTGGAAGCGAAGTTTGTTAGATCTTAGTCACCGGAACCGCCAATTATGTTTTCATCCAGAGGCAAAAAACTCAATAGAAATAGTCCATCCCAACATCCAAACGCTTTTTCAGACGTTTATAATTGCTGGAAAAACCCACACGTTCATTCCTGTCTATAAATTTCCGGAAAAGCAAGAAATTCATCGGAAAATCCCAAGTGAAGGTGAAGGCGAAGAAGAGGAGGAAATAGTCACATCCGAAGAATTCGAAGATATTTTGGTAAATAAAGAACATATAGTTGAACTACGAGAGGAAGGGACGGTACAAATAAGTGAAGCAGGAAAGCAGCAAAATGCAATTCATATCGAAAGAAATGAGGATAATGGAACCAGCGATGAGAATGTTGACATTATTAGTGATTTTGAGGAAGGAGAAGAAAACAACGGACAAGCGGCCTTTAACGATGGAAATTTCCAAGTGGCAATTGGGAAAGCGGTTAAACAAGCCAAAACCACTGACCTGATTACTAAACACGATGATAACACTTTACAACGGATTCTTAAACGCCGGGTACAGCGGGCGCGTCAAACGTTGGAGGAACAGGGGATCAATACGTTGTATGTCACCCTTGGAATGCTTAAATGGTACGAACCCAAAGAAGAGGATCCGGTTTACACGCCACTTCTATTCGTGGTCGCGAGATTGGCACAAAGGGGTATCAGAAGTCCGTTCACTATGGTGTTGGATGATGATGAGGTAATCTTGAACCCCGCCATCGTTGAAAAATTCCGAAGTGTATTCCGCTTAACTATGCCAGAGTTCCCTGAAGAATTCGATGAGGACGCGCTCCAGAACTTTTTAGAACAAGTGCGTGCGACAATCCCGTCAAAATCAGGTTGGGAAGTGCAAGAACGCGTGTTTCTAGGGAACTTCTCTTTTGCTAAATTAGCGCTTTACTCGGACATCGCACGGTACCCAGATCTTATTGCACGACACAAGGTAATCAACGCAATTGCTAATAATGGCGGTTTTACCGAATTAGCGGAACACATTCCAACCGAAAATGAGCTCGGGGACGCGGTTGAGCCCGTTGAATCAATCTCGATTTTGGACAGTGATTCAAGCCAGGACAAAGCGATTCGATATGCGAAAAAAGGGTCTTCCCTCGTCATCCACGGACCGCCAGGCACGGGAAAGAGTCAATGCATATCAAACATCATTGCCGAGTGTTTGGCACTCGGGAAAAAGGTTCTTTTTGTAGCCGAAAAGAATGCTGCCCTCGAAGTCGTGAAAAAACGCTTAGATCAACATGGCGTGGGGGAGTTTTGCCTCGAAATTCACTCCCATAAGGCGAATAAGAACGAAGTCTTGCACCAGATAGAACATTCCCTCTATGCAGACCTAATTCCACAGAAAGTCGATCTCACCAACTATGAAAACCTCAAAATCTTGCGTAAAAAATTGAATGATTACATTTTAACGCTTCATACTCCATTGGGAGAGTCAATACAATCTATTTACCAAAAGCTAGCAGAATTTTCCAGGTTGAGGAATATTCCAACTGTTGAAGGGACATTTTTAGACCCACTTGCTTTAACGCAAGTAGATGTATACGCGATAAAGGATTTGTTTGCTCGTTTGGCAATGTATCCAACCGCAATTGAACACTATAAAGATAACCCTTGGATGAATTGCAAGCCTAAGTATCTCCAAGGGGTCAAGAAAGATGAACTCGGTATCAAATTACGATCCTTAATCGATCTGACCACTGAATTTGAAGGAGGTTTGCAAGGATTTGAGGAAGCATACAACCTCATTCCCATAAAAACAATCCGTGTATTAGAGAATTACCAACAATTTTTATCCGTGTATAATCATTTGGCTTTGGAATTAGACCTGAATGAATATATTCACAAGTTTGAAACCGAATTCTCCTCCATCTTTCGTTCCTTTAAGTCATCATACCGTCAGGCATGTAAAACTGTGCAACGGTGTTTCAGTGCTACGGAAAAACTCCCTTTAGTAAAACATTTGGCTATAATGCAGAGATTCAAAGAAGCGTGCTTAAAATCTCCTCATAAAAACGATTACCGAGGAATCGATGTTGACTTTCTAAAATTGTGGGGCACTTGGCGGCAAATCCAGAAAGTAGAGAAGGCATTGAAAGATATCATTGTGTCTACAGTGTCGATTCCAATACCAAATCAACAGGAAGATGCCTCAGATTGGTCCAGACTTAGGGATTTCGCAAGTTACTGGTTAGGTTTCTTACCAGAATTCGATGTATGGAACATCATTCAATCGTTACGTGAGAAATTAAAAGCGTGTGGATTAACGGATTTTATTGAAAATATCGTCAATCATCCTCTTCCCAAGAGTCCCTTGGATGAAATTTTTTACAAGAAATACGTGGAACAATGGTTGATCCAAGCGGGCCTCAAGTTCCCATCGATACTAGCTGATTTCAATGACCAATACCACCTGCGGAATATTTCAACGTTCAA
>MBAA01000089.1:0-252 GCA_001940655.1 Promethearchaeota archaeon CR_4 | reverse complement strand
GAGGATTTTGCCCAATACTTTGATTTGGTCATCTTTGATGAGGCTTCGCAAATTTGCCCGGAGGATGCGATTGGGGCAATAGCGAGGGGAAAACAGCTCATCGTGGTTGGGGACGAACACCAACTACCACCAACGCGGTTTTTTAACGCAAGCATGGGGGACGGAACGGTTGGTGAAACTGATCAAAATGGAGGATTTGATAGTATCTTGGATCAATGTTGCACGATTGGGATGCCGGAGGTAATGTTGAGT
>MBAA01000010.1:8830-9985 GCA_001940655.1 Promethearchaeota archaeon CR_4 | reverse complement strand
GTCGACAGCATCGCCACGGTGGCGGAAGAGACCTCCGCGAGCACGGAAGAGGCGTCCGCGTCGGCGGAGGAGCAGGCATCCTCGATGGAGGAGATCACTGCCACGTCCCAGACGCTGGCGGAACTGGCCTCCAACCTGAAAAAACTCATCGACCAGTCTGAAGTAGGAGGCGTTTCCTCCAAACCGGAAAAGTCCGGGAAATCGCCAAAATCAGGAGCTAGTGAAAAAATCCCCCCACCTGAATCCAAAAAGGGTGTGAAAGACAAAAAAGTCCGAGAAGTCCCCACGACAATGGAAGAAATTCACGTATCTGCTCCTGATGAGTCGAAATCGGCCTTCTGAGCGCTCGTTGGCAATCTTTCTTCTTTTTTCAAAAACTTTTCTTTGAAAGACGAGGTTAAAGGGCAAATTTCGCCTTAATCGCGTGGCTCGCACGGTTCGAGAACCGTTTGTCGGCATCGATAAATCCACTACCAAGATTTTATCGCGTCAGCTCCCAAATATTTAATGGAGACAACAAGAGCGTTTTGGGAAATGAGTTATCACTTAAAAACGAGCAAGCAAATTCGATGTAGGTGGAGAATAGTGATTCAATGTTACCTGAGCAATACTTAGGATTAGAAGAGCAAATATGTAGTGTCAATGTTTTCTCCTTCAATGCAAAGAAAAAGGTGAAGGAAATGGTAATCGAAAATCCTAACGTGATGAATTATTACGTTATTTTTATCCTAAGCCCAATGCTATTGATCAGCGTCATGCTCATCTTGAAGCGAAAATTCCGGATAAAAGTGGGAACACCGCTTTTACGAGTCCTAGTTTTAGTTGTTACGTCCCAAGGAGTAGTATTGATGATGGCCGTCGCCATCAGCGGCATTTATGATTGGGATTTCATGGCAATGACATTCGGTTTGGGTGGAGGTGTTGCTTTTTTGCTTTGGGCTTGGGTTAACACATTTAAGACCCTTCGCAACCAGGAATCCAAGATTATGGCCGAGTCGCAAACATTACGTGGTGTCTTGGTAAAGATGCAGGAGGTAGCAAACCAGCTATCCACGTCCTCGGAAGAGCTGGCCGCAACATCCGAAGAGGTCTCCTCGTCTTCCGAGAATGTGGCCGCGACCCAGCAGCAGATCACGAAGGGCGCCCAGAGTCAGG
>MBAA01000010.1:7452-8812 GCA_001940655.1 Promethearchaeota archaeon CR_4 | reverse complement strand
CGCAGAAGCTCATCCAGCAGCTGGGCGAGGGCATCAAGAAGGTCCAGAAGAACGCCACGGACATCACGCAGGTCGTGGAGCTCATCACGAGCATCGCCAACCAGACCAACCTCCTCGCCCTCAATGCAGCCATCGAGGCAGCGCGGGCTGGAGAAGCTGGGCGGGGGTTCACGGTTGTGGCAGATCAAGTCAGGAAATTGGCAGACGAATCCAAGCAGGCAGTGAAACGCACGGAGCTAATGGCCGGAGAGATCCTCAAGGAAGCGGAAGTGCAGGCAAAATCCGCAGTCGAAGTCGTCAGCGCGGTGGACAGCATCGCCACGGTGGCGGAAGAGACCTCCGCGAGCACGGAAGAAGCGTCAGCCGCGACAGAGGAGCAAGCATCTTCGATGGAGGAAATCACGGCCACGTCTCAGGCAATGGCAGAATTGGCACTCAATCTGAAAAATATCGCTGATCGTTCTGGCCTAGGGGGTGCCCTCTCTGAACCTACCTCTAACCACGTCAATTCGCCGAAATCTGACGTGAAAGAGAAATCTCCCCCAATTGAAATAAAAAAAGGGGTTAATGGCAAAAAAACACGAGAAGTTCCAGTAGCAATGGAAGAAATTCCCGCCTCTACTCCAGGCGAGCAAAAATCGGCATTCTGAACGTAAATTACTATTCTGTTTCCATTTTCGTAACTTTTTTTCTTGGTGGAATCCACGCAATTAAATCAAAGGGGTTCGACCAAGCTACGCAAGTGAAATTTCTCCTGCCATTGGTATAATAATAGCAAGAATTCTGTTCACTTCGCCAAGAGTGATTGCATTTTATTCGCGCGACTCGCACGTTCCGAGGATTATTTGTCGGCACCACTAAACCCACTGGCAGGATTTAGTCTTGTTCGCTAAAAAATATTGAATGGTGACCAAAATAGCTTTTCGGGAAACGGGGCTTCGATTAAAAAAATAAAATGCAAAGTCGATAGAGATTGAGAACGGTATTTCACTGGCATACGCGCAAGACTTAGGATTCGAAGGACAAATACTTCTTGGAAAAAATTTTTCTATGGAATGCAATTTTTTAAGGTGAATTAAATGCTTGACGAAATGACCAATTACACGATTGTTCTCCTAGTACCAGTAATCGCTAGTTTTATTTTGCTGGTTCTGAAGGGAAAACACCACATTAAGACGGGAACGCCGATTTTCGAGTCCTCGCGTTGATATTGAGTTCATTCACTGCAATGATTGATTTAAGTATCATAGCAACAGGCATCTCTAATTGGAACTTCCTTATATTAGGTGCAGTGATGATTGGGGGTATGTCATTTGTGATGTGGGCATTGAATACCACTTTAAAGACCATTCGCAACCAA
>MBAA01000010.1:0-7407 GCA_001940655.1 Promethearchaeota archaeon CR_4 | reverse complement strand
GGCAAGGTGCAGCAGGCAGCCAACCAGTTATCCACGTCCTCGGAAGAGTTGGCTTCCACATCTGAAGAGGTCTCGTCTTCTTCCGAGAACGTGGCGGCGACGCAGCAGCAGATCACGAAGGGCGCCCAGAGTCAGGCCCAGATGGTCGTCGAGGCGCAGAAAATCATCCAGCATTTGGGCGAGGGCATCAAGAAGGTTCAGAAGAACGCCACGGACATCACGCAGGTCGTGGAACTCATCACCAGCATCGCCAACCAGACCAACCTCCTCGCGCTGAACGCGGCCATCGAGGCGGCGCGGGCGGGCGAAGCCGGGCGGGGGTTCACGGTAGTGGCGGACCAGGTGAGGAAGCTGGCAGACGAGTCCAAGCAAGCGGTGAAGCGCACGGAGGGGATGGCCGGGGAGATTCTCAAGGAAGCGGAGGTGCAAGCGAAGTCTGCGGTCAACGCGGTCAGTGCGGTGGACAGCATCGCGACGGTGGCGGAAGAGACCTCCGCGAGCACGGAAGAGGCATCCGCCTCGGCGGAGGAACAGGCATCCTCGATGGAGGAAATTACTGCCACGTCCCAATCGATGGCGGAACTCGCATCAAACCTGAAACAACTCGTCGACCAGTCTGGTATATGGGACAAAACGGCAAAGCCTGAAAAATCCGCGGAATCGTTGAAATCTGAAGCGGACAAAAAAAATATCCTAACCAATTCAAAAAAAGGGGCAAAAAGCAAGGAAAGCAGAGAGGTTCCAGCAATAATGGAACAAAGTCCCGCATCTAACTCCAGTGAGCAGAAATCGGCCTTCTGAACGTAAATTACTATTCTGTTTCCATTTTCGTAACTTTTTTTCTTGGTGGAATCCACGCAATTAAATCAAAGGGGTCCGACCAAGCTACGCAAGTGAAATTTCTCCTGCCATTGGGTTAATAATAGCAAGAATTCTGTTCACTTCGCCAAGAGTGATTGCATTTTATTCGCGCGACTCGCACGTTCTGTGGATCGTTTGTTAACACCAGTAAGTCTACTGACAGGATTTGGTAGCGTTTGCTGATAAGTATTGAATGGTGACTACAATCGCTTTTCGGGAAATAGATCGTCAATTTAAAACAGAAAAGTAAAGTCGATGTAAATTGAGAATGGTAATTTACTGTGTGCACTCAACCACGCAATACTTAGGATTCGAACAATAAAAACGTGATATCAAAAGGATCGTTGTCAACATAAAGAAAAGGGTGTAGTAAATGGCAATTGATATGAATTTTGCGATGATGGTGATCTCAACCGTGGGGATGTTCTTTGTTCTACTGGCTCTGAAGATAAAACACCGGATCAAAACAGGAACGGTGAACTTCCGAGTTTTATGTATCCTAATTTTTTCACTAATGATGTTCATTGATACTACCATCTATCTGGCAGGAGTTATTGATTGGGAATTTCTTTTTTTAGTAGTAGCGATGCCAGCTTGTGTTATCGTAGGGACTTTGACGTGGGATTATATGTTAAAAATCATTCACAAGGAACAATCCGAAGCGAATTCTAAGTCGCAAAAACTGCTTGATGTTCTCGGAAAGGTGCAGCAGGCAGCAAACCAGTTGTCATCATCTTCAGAAGAGCTGGCCTCGACATCTGAAGAGGTGTCGTCATCGTCCGAGAATGTGGCCGCGACCCAGCAGCAGATCACGAAGGGCGCCCAGAGTCAGGCCCAGATGGTCGTCGAGGCGCAGAAGCTCATCCAGCAGCTGGGCGAGGGCATCAAGAAGGTCCAGAGGAACGCCACGGACATCACGCAGGTCGTAGAGCTCATCACGAGCATCGCCAACCAGACAAACCTCCTGGCGTTGAACGCGGCGATCGAGGCGGCGCGGGCTGGCGAGGCGGGGCGGGGATTCACGGTGGTGGCGGACCAGGTGCGGAAACTGGCAGACGAATCCAAGCAGGCGGTGAAGCGCACCGAGGGGATGGCCGGGGAAATCCTCAAGGAAGCGGAGGCGCAGGCGAAGTCCGCAGTCAATGTAGTCAGCGCGGTGGACAACATCGCCACGGTGGCGGAAGAGACTTCGGCGAGCACGGAAGAAGCGTCCGCGTCGACCGAGGAACAGGCGTCCTCGATGGAGGAAATCACGGCCACGTCCCAGACGATGGCGGAACTTGCATTAAACCTGAAGAGACTCGTTGACCTGTCAGGTATTGGAACCCATTCTGCAAAACCTGAAGAATCCGCGGAATCGTTGAAATCTGAAGCGGACAAAAAATCCATCCCAACCGGATCAAAAAAAGGGGCAAAAAGCAAGGAAAACAGAGAGGTTCCAGCAATAATGGAACAAAGTCCCGCATCTGACACTGGTGGGCAGAAATCTGCCTTCTGATCGATCAATACTTTTTTTACACTATCTTTTTCTCTATTTCATTACTTTAATAAAGAAATAGCTTCTTTCGTTGAGACCATACGAATCGTCACGTTCGCGATTTCTCCGGAATACTTGACAATTTTCTTCAATTGGTCGCTAGTTTTGGTACTTTGCAAAATAAGAGCAAACTCCAATCCGAACCGCCCGGCGAGCAACTCATCGATGGAAGGAGTCACTTTTCCGAACCGAACGCTTTCATCGAGTTGAGTCAAGTTTCGGATGATGGTATAGACCCGAGTCTTTTTTAAAAATACTGTCTCGTCCAGAACAATTCTGACCTCAAAAAACTGTGTGGATCCGTCCTGAAAATCAATTGTCCGCCCGGGAGTATTGTTAATTCCTAGATCTTGAAAGTATTGCGCTTGACGCTCGAGCTGTTGGGAAATATCTTTCTTTTCTGGTGGGATACTCGCAGCAATGACGCGTTCTCGAAACGTGTTCATCTTCACTCGGGGCACCCGCCCCACTGCGAACATTTTCAAAGCATTCGATGTCACTTTGAGGGACTCCTTCAAGATGCTGATGACTTCCTCGTTGGGTTGCAAATCAAAATCTTTGACATCGAGTAGGAGTATGCCAAGGGCGTGGAAGAGCTCCTGCATTTCCTTTTGGTTCATCATGCGGGAATTTCCCTTAAGCGTATGAAAAATGAGGTAATAGTCCTCTACCTCATCTTTAAGCGAGTCTACAGTAAGTGTGACTAGTTTCTCTCCCAATTGGTAGATCAATTGCCGTGCTTCTTCCAGGAATGCCTGTTTTTCAATGGAAACTGAAATAAATGGTTTTTTCTGCGTCTTTGGAGCAGCTGGCACGTCATTCGCCTCTTCTGGATTGTTTAAGGTAGCATTTTAATCAAAATAATACCGATTCAAGGCATTTTTATGTAAATATGTTCGTTGAGGTTGTCATATCGAAATAATTCATTGTAAAATAACGGGAAACTTTCCGTCTTGCCGAGAATGAGGTAACCTGGCACATTTAAAGACTCCCAGAACAATTTCAGGATGGTAATTTGGTCATCTTTGTTGACATAAATAAGGACGTTCCGACAAATGATAATGTCATACACGCCGTTTTTTTGCCCCGATAAGATGTCATGTTGCTGGAAATCCACGTACTCTTTCAAGTGGGGTTTGATGGCATATTTGTCTCCGAAAAGGTGGTCAAAATTTCGCCGCAAGGATTCCTGTGAAATATTTTTGAGTTGTTGGAGACTATAACAACCTTTTATCCCGACATTGATTGGGATTGGATCGAGGTCAGTTGCGATAATCTTGGCTGCAATCCGTGCTTTCAAGTTTTTTCGCTGCAGGATCCAATCTAGAATGATTGCAAGAGAATATGGTTCTTCTCCGGTTGCACAACCAGCACTCCAGATACGGAGAGTCTCTTCTCCCTGCCTCAACTTTGTATCTAACAATTCAGGGAGAATTTTCATTTCTAAATATCGGAAGGGCCCAATGTCCCGGAAAAACTCCGTCACATTGATGGTCAATCCTTTTATGAAAACGTTCTTGTCAAATAAGGGCGAATAAAGCCATTGCTGAAACTGTTTGTAAGTCTCAAGGCTTAGCCGGGACATTATAGCTTCTACCCTTCGTCGGACGTAGGAATCCCGGTAACACTGTACGTTTAGTTTGATTGTCCTTTGCAAAAAAGTGAGAATTTGATCGAAATATTTCTCAGAATTATCCGGATGCGCATAAAACTTCTCACGTTTGTCTTTGATCTCATCAAAAAGTTCTGCAGCCTTGGAATTGAAAGTGGTTTTATTCTTCATATTCTAACCCACATTCCAGGTGTCTAAAACCAGAACCTACACTTCAACACTGATTTTGTTGAAATCAAAATTTATATATAGTTTTTCACCATTTCTAATAATCTTGTCCGCGTATCCAATTTTTGATTCGTTCCGGAATAATTTCGGCAATTCTGCTTTATTGTCTTTGTCTACTTTGAACACCTCTAAAATCTGGTCCACGATTATCCCAATCGTGATGTTTTTCGCATTCAAGATAATGATTCGTGTATTTCCATCGTAATGCTTGAAAGGAAGTTCCAGTTTTTTACGGATATTAACGATCTTGATTACTTTCCCACGTAGGTTAAGGGCTCCTTCCACGTAGCGAGGAGTGTTCGGCACACGGGTAATGGGGGGCACCGTTATAATTTCTTGCACGTTTTCTATGCCAATGGAATAATATTCCTTATCGACTAAGAAACCCAGAAATTCATTTTTTTCTTCCGAAGGCGTGAATTTGAACATACTATAACCTCTAATTTTTGAGTAGATAATAATTGAGCGATACTCTACAACGCACTGGCAATTTTCTCGAAGAGGAATACCAATTGCGTACCCAAGCGGTCAAGGTCTACTTCTGGGGCGACTATCAAATTGAGTTCGCAATCATCGAACCTTACCCCAGCGACCCAGTACTCGGAGAATTTGAGGAAGTGCTCGTCAGCAGCGATATTTTCTGAGGAGAATTCCGATCCAATTTTCCAGATTTTCTGAAATCTCCTAATGTCCGCAGCAATGCCTGCTCTCGCATTTGCATATTTACGTACGATTTCGCCTTTCTTGGTGAACATTAACACGTAAATCTGGTTTGCAGATAGGTCTTTCAACGTATTACTCTTATTCTCATCGAGGATTTTGTCTAAATCTTCGCGTTGCATTTCCAAATATTCACTGACCTCGATTCCGCGAACCTGAAAATTGCGATCGATGAACAGAGTAAGTACAAATTTGGGTTCCCCATGAAGATATGCGTATTTCACGGGAAACCTAGTACTGTTTGTGATGATGCTACGATCAAGGTTAATAGTATGATCTACATGGCATTTGGGACATGCAATCGTGATATCAATTTTCGGGTTTGCATTTGCCGGTGAACCTGGAATTGCCGCAGTCATTACTGATGTTTCTCCTTTTTCTAATAGACCTCAGTTTTCACACGATCAAGGAGATATCTTGGAAATCCATCTCCGATATTTCACTAATACATTCTACAGAACATCCTAAATGTCTACTGCTGGTAACAACGAAAATTATCCGATCCTATTCTAACAGTTTGGTTACTTGAGTGGGGGTCAGTTGTTGGATTTTATGGTGTTCGATTTCAATCGCATTTTCGAAGACACTGATAATTTCGGGAAGAGTCAATTTGCTTTTTACTAGAATTTTTACCTTTCTATCGAATTTATTTGCAATAAGGTCCGTAAAAGGTGGGATTATATGCCCGAATCTAATTTCCGGGTCTTTTTGGGTAAGTCCTCGAAGTATTACAAATATGCGAGTCTTCTTAAATCGAATATTTTCTTCTAGTATGACCTGGCATTCGAAATAATTTCCATTCCCTTCTTCAAATTCCTTCAGTGGTTCAAATCTAGACTCTAGTTCTAGGAATATATCTTGTTGTCTCGACAGTATTGCCGAATGTTGCCGAGCATTAGGAGATAATATTAAATTATCAACATTCTTCGTGAACTCTATCATTTTTTCATTCTGATATAATCCCTTCTGTAAATCTAGGAGGAGTACTTTTGTAAAGCGCGAACTTTCTTCCAGTAAATCCCGCACAAATTGATCGAATTTTCTTCCATAATTCATCATATCAATTACTACCGCATCTAATGTTTGGAATAAGGAAATCATTTCTTTATAATTGAGATTTGATGCCAGAATTTTGAATGAAAAATAGATTCTATGAAACTCTGAGAGAATCTCTCGCGAAAGTCCAATCTTGATCCGGGAAATTTGAATTTCTAATTGTTCCGTTAATTCTTGGAATTCGCCAAGTAATTGGCCTCGTTTTTCGATGTCATTTGCTTCGACCGTCGTGGGTAATCCCTCAATAATTCACAGTTCTATAAGATGTTGGAAAAAATTTTGGTAAAAACTGGGAAGAATCTAACCCGAGATAAGTCTCCGAGTTGATTTCCTCATCTATTTTTCCCAAATGTCCTGGATCCGTTTGAGAATGTCTTTCAAATTTTGGGCTGTGGGGATCATTATGAAATATCCTATTATGGGTTCTGTTCCCACCACATTCATCTTGGTTTCGATGATCACCGAAACAACATCTTTCTCAGAATCTCTCTCGAGATTCGTGAAGAAGGCGTCTGTTTTTTCAAAGAAGAAATGGTGTTTCGGTGGGTCAATAGGCACGCGGAGGAAATTGGATAGCGCTGAAATGTAATGTCCGATCAAAATGCTGTTTAGCTCTTGAATCGCTGATTGCTCGTTTTCCGTCACATCGGTCGCTGTTTTCAATTTCTTGGGTTTGGGGAGGTCGAGGATAATCTGGAGGATATTCTCGATACTTTGCACCGAAAACATCAGCACAATGTTTGCGTCCACGTTTTTCGTCACAAGGGAGAATGTTCCCGTGACCGTATCCCCAATTTTTTGGAACATTGGTCGTATTTTATCGAGGGTAGCCAAGTTCACAATCGGGACATCAATCATTACTTTCTTGTTAATCATTTGGGATAACGCGTTACTCGCATGGCCTGCGCCAATATTCCCCAATTCGCTGAAAATGTCGAGATCTGCTGGTGAGAAATCCAACTTTTCCGCGGTGGCCTTCTTTGCGGCCTTCTTTGCAGGAACGGGTTTTATGGGCGTAACCGTTTCAACTACCATTTTGGCGGGTGTTGGTACTGGTTTTACGACTTTTGGTGTTCCTACAGTTGTTTTAGTTGCAGTACTTTGCGGTTTCTTCTTATTATTCAATCTATCTACCAAATTCTCAACTGTAAGGTGGTCCATGAGCTTTTTAATGGACGCTTTTTGTGGTAAGAATAAGAATGCACCATTCACTTTCATCGACTCCATCTTCAGGGAAGTATGGAGACATACCAGCTCAGAAAGGTATTGACTCTGCTCGACGAGGAAGGAGTCCACCAGAGCGCCCGCGAGATCAAAACCCAACTGCGGGGTTTCCTTGTAGAGACTGATGCCGAGGAAATCCCCGATAGCAGAGATATAATGAGCGGAAACA
>MBAA01000128.1:2113-6280 GCA_001940655.1 Promethearchaeota archaeon CR_4 | reverse complement strand
CTACGGGGTCGCGATGAATGCCACCGGGCACGTCTACGTCGCAGATGCTGGCAACCACCGCGTGCAAGTGTTCGGCGTTCCCGTGCCTACCGGCCTGTCAATCCTCATCAATGGCGGAGCTGCCGAGACGAACACCACCAGCGTGATCTTGTCCCTGTCGGCCTTTAACGCGACCGAGATGTGCTTCTCAAACGATGGTGTGACGTGTTCTGCGTGGGAACCCTTCGCAATAACCAAGACGTGGAACCTCGCCAGCGGGGCGGGCCTCAAGACCGTGTATTTCAAGGCACGGAACGACCTGACCGAAGCTACACCGGTCTCCGATACCATTACCTATACCCCTCCGAGCGGTGGAATTCCCGGGTTTCCCGTTCCCATATTCCTGGCAACTGCCGGACTGATCACAATCTTCTTCGCGCGGCGCGCGCGGCGTTCAACCCGCGCCTAATTTTTTTTCATTTGCCCAGATTCAAGGGGAATATACCCTCGACTGAGCAGCAAAACCGCTACCGCTTCAAATAAATCCTATTTTTTTCCCCGATTAAGGACGAATATCTCTCTGGTTGTGTTCCTCCCCAGCAGGAGGATTTGGGTCACAGAATGAATCATTTCAAATTTTGTGTAATGGTCCATTTTTAAGAACCGAGTTTTTATTCCCGCGTCACGACTAGTGATCTGCTGAACGATCGTCCCCATACTCCGGGGGGGTGGTTTCAGCTATGAATAGCGCACATGGTGGTCTGCGAATCATATGGTTATCCTCATCTCCAAGAAGGTCCACGAGTTCCTGAAAAACAGGGGACTCGGGGGAAAAACAATGGTCATAGACGGGTCCTTTTACGAGAACTCGGCCAAACCGTGCGGGTGCTGCGGACCGCCCCCTTCCCTCGACTATAAGGTACAATTTTTCGCCGAACGCCAGTTACCCGCTCCGCTACACGATGCCACCAAGTTCACTCATATCCAAAACAAGATGCAGGTGGTCATAGATCGCCTGCTCTTCAGCGCCGTGGAAGCCGCAAAGCAACGGGTTATCGTCATGGCCGAGGAAGACACTCGCGGGGGATACCGCATCTACGCGAAAATTATGTAATTGAATCGATTGTCATATAATATCCAGAACCCGCAAGGAGCAGGTCACAAGAGTATGGGGGAATGAGGGACAAACACCGCACCTTTATACTGCGAAATTGGGAGACATTCACGACTTTTAATAAAGAAATCGCAAATTATCATGGAGAAATCCTCCCACACTCACGCGATCAACTGGAGTTGTTTCAGAATGTTCATAATAAAAATCTTCCCGGCGGGTGTTTGGAAAGGAGTTTAAGTTACGAAGGTAATAAGATAAGTTACTAGTAGCGATGGGAAAGAAGAATACATGGTTCCTGCCAAACCAGCTAAACAAGCGCGATCACCGAAAGCTACAAAAAAGATCCCCCAAAAACCTCCCGTGACAGATTCGTGGGAGCATTGGCATCAACTGCCGAATGATCCTGACTTGTTTGCCGCGGGTGTCGAGATAGGGGCAAGGGTAACGCCCCAACTCCGGAGACGTCCCCAGCTGCGCATTGCATTCAAAACTGGGGGCAAAGAAGCGACCGTGGAATGTGTGCGTTTAGCAATGTACCCAGGTCCCCTCGGGTCGTTCCCGCTTGCTGAGGAACTAGCCCGGTCCCCGGCGCACCGTCCAGTAAAACTCCCCGCAGAAGAACACTTTTTCGCTCTCAACTCCTACGTGGCGGGCATCGCCGAGATCGGTATCGGGGGGATGTTCGCCCTCGCCTGGGAGGCGGGATCTCTTCCCGTGGGGTTCAATACCGTCATGCAGAGTCAAATTTTGCGGGCCCTACTGCACGTCGCACCCGCGGCGGCGATCAACCTCTACCTGTGGGTCTCAGACAAAGAGTCCCAGGTTGACGCGGATTCACGCCGGGAACCTGTTTTAGTTGGCTCTGTGAAAAGAAATCTAGACCAAATCCTATCTAAAAACACGACATTACCTCCCGAAGTGCTCGCACGTCTCGCCTGGGACGAGAGCAGGAACATACGGCGACTCGTAGCAAACCACCACAATACGCCCCCCGAAGTACTCGCACGTCTCGCCGGGGACGCTGACGTGAACGTGCGGTTAAACATTGCGGGAAACAAGCACGCGTCTCGAGAAACCCTCACGTGCCTCACGGGGGACGGAGAGCAGAACGCGTATGTACAAGAACGAGCGAGGGAAACCCTCGAGGGACAAAAAAAGAACCTCGAGGAAGAACCCAAAGATGCACCACGAAAAAGATCAGTTTCCAGTTAGAACGCGAAGTTCTTTCTCCGGGAAACTCTGGGCGCGAAAAAGCTCATTTTAAATGAACTTACTGCTCTTCAGGGCCGTGGAGGAAGCTAGGCAGCAGGTCATCGTGATGGCCGAAAAGGAGATCCACGGCTGGAACCCCATATACGCGAAAATTATGTAAAAATTTTGGATGCGATCGATGAAGTTTTTGCCTTAATTCATTCAGTGACCTAGACGGGATTTTCAACAAGGGGACTATAAGATATGGTGCCGCTCACGCCCACGTGAGGGAGAGTTGAGTCACATCCGCCCCTTTCATTGGGCCTTTTAAAATTTTATAATTGACAGGTTTCCCAAGACATAAATGAAAAAACTCCTCTTGCCATCCCGTGGATAAATAAAAGAAATTCACCCATTCCGGGTCAAAATTACGATAAGTTGTTTGGATCTCATGATTAGAAACAAAGGTACCCTCGATTTCCCCGAAATTAAAAACAGCTTTGTGAAAGCGAGTGTAACTGAAAAGCGCCGCTTTAACACGGTCATCCGTAAGTGTATACTTGTAGATAGTTGACAATATTTCCCGTCCCCTTACTCGACCCCATTGTAAGATTACTCTCGGGTTGTTGGTTGCCTCCACTTGGCATAAGGCGTTAAAAATTTCCTTGTAGGTTTCATACGGGTACCAAACAGGATCGAAGATATGTTCCGCAACTAGCTTTTTCGCTTTGTCCGAAAGTAACTTGTCATACGCGCCCGTTTTGTTTGCTCTAATTATTATTATCAATGGTTTGAGCATGGACCCCTTTGTTTGTTTCACGATCAATTAATACACCCGCGTGTAACACATGCAAAATCGAATATTTAACATTATATGATATCTCCTCGTTTCCTCCAATTGTGGATTGGCATAATGAAGTCCTTTAGATTTGACTTTTCCCTTCGTCATGATGAGTGCTGCATAGTCCTAATCCTCGGGTTTCCCGCCTTCCAGTATGTCGCAAATGATCATCTACCTCTTCTTGAATTCATCAACCCTAATAATCTTAAAGCAGGTGATTTGGCCAACTTACAAAAACCTTGTTTGTCCCTCTTCCGTGGAGGCGACCAAGCATGATGTCATCGTGGTGGCAGAGGAAGACACCCACAACGGGTACCGCGTCTACGCGAAAATTATGTAATGATCAACGAAGTGTAAAATTCTCGCCAATCCCAAACGGAATTCGTGTGCTCCTTCAGAGGAATAATCGACTTTTGCAGTTATATTTAAAATATATCTTCATTTTGAGTTGGGACTAAAACTAGAAACGTTCCATTTCCAATCACGCTATAACCTGCATCTGAGATGGCAATCCAGGCATTATGATGTGAGTCTGCAATTGGGCTAAAAATGAAAAACTGACCCAAGTGAAGTTTCAGAGCGCGGTTGAAGCATCTTTGGAATGCGGGTTGTATAATTATGCATAAACGGTGGATGAATACATCTTCAATTCAAAAACAGGAAAATTACTCGTTCAATCCTAATTTCTTTTCAAGAATTTCCATCCGGTCGTGGAGTTTGAGGGATTTTTTAATATACTCTTTTTTCTCAGCGAGATCCTTAGTATTTAACATTTTTTCTAATAGTTCGTCATTTTTTTCCACGAGAACCAAATATAAATCGATTACTTCTCTCTCTTTAAAGGTAATATTCTGTTCGACAACCATTTTCCATCGCCATTTTCAAGAAATTTAAGTGCATTCGGTTTTTTATCGTTTAAGCTGTTTTTCCAATCGTAATTTGACTATTCAATTGTCATTGGTACTCGTGTTACGAGGACTATGCGTTTTTCACGAGGGCACGGGTGGTCTACACTCGCGCGAACCTCGAGAGTGGCAGTCCC
>MBAA01000128.1:0-2102 GCA_001940655.1 Promethearchaeota archaeon CR_4 | reverse complement strand
CTATGATGGAGCACCGGAAGAGAAGCGAAGTATGGAGGTCAACGGGCCCCTCACGCTGGAGGTTCCCTAATTGGAGGCGGCCGGCCGGTTGGGGGGAGAGCATCACTTCAGCGTTGAGTAATGGGATGTCGGAGGAGTTGTGCAACCGAATTTCGATGGCAGTGGGTTGGTTGACGAACAGAGAGGAGATTTCGCTTACTTTAAGGGTGACTCCCCCGTGTCGGATTAGGGCGGAGATTGCCATGCGCGCAAGTACTCGCACTGGTATAGGATGTGATTCCGTGTCTTGAAGTAACAGTTCGAGGAGTGATTGAAAATTACCCCCGAGGAGGGCAAGGGTCGCCTTTAAAAGAGGCGATCCTTCAATTCCAGCAACGTCCGGGGGGACATCTAATTTCAATTCGTGGGCGAAGCTTGCATATGCGAACATCGCCTTGACTGCTATCTCGCCAAGCTCTTCTTGAGGGTTATCGTTTGCATTGCGATGTTGCTCCAATGCTTCCACGTAGAAGTGCATGATTAAACGCTCGTTGCGACCACCCCTATTTTCCAAAAAATCAGTAATAAGGACCTTTATAAAAATAATCATTGCAGCGGGCGATAGCTTCTCTCCAATCTTTCCTAGAAACCCGACTGCATTAGAGACCGCCCGGATATATTTCTCTATCGCTTGATTGGGTCGCTCTCGGACGCTAACTGGGAGTTGAGACAACAAAGGGACAATAATTTGCACGATGGAGGTTTCATCCTTTCTGATTAGGTGCCCCCAGACTCTATCGAACGCGTCCTTGTCGGAAATCCCGCAATAAACAGTGCCAAGATAACTCGCAAGAATATCCGTTTCACCACTACTGGAAAAACATCCCACTTCGTTCACGAACACGCGAAAAGTCTCTCGAGCGAGAATGAACGAACCATCAGGTGATTGAAGGGCTTCTAATGAAACGCACCGTGTTTTACCATCTTTGTTCACTCCTAGTTGTAGTCCTGTAAGCGGATAAGAAGGATGGGGCAAAATATGCAACATTGGTATGTCAGGGCGGGCACCCCACAAGCTCGCGAGGTGACTATATATTTTCGCAAACCGCTGGAATTCTGTTTCCGCGACCTGTTCGGGACGCACCTCCGGCAACTTCTTCGGCAGGTGGTACAGTACACGGGAGCCCTTCCAGAGTTTGGCGAGCCAGGGCGAGTTCGTGGGTATGTTGACTCCGCCGGCGAGAATTCCATTCTCGGCGAAAAAATAAACCCGGTATTCTAAACCGAGGTCTTCTATGACCAAGTGGCGACTCCCAGGATACGCGCGAATCTGAAACTCAGGCAAAACCCCTCTGGTCAGGATGGCCCGCTGCTTGACAAGCACGAGGTCGATCCCCTTCGGTCTCTTTTCCCGGAACTCTCGCTTGAGAAATTCGAGGAGAGGTTTGAGCTCGAAGCGGGACGGGGTCATTGAACTAAATCAAAACCACTATGCTTAAAAACGTCTTTGTGTCTTTTTATGAGCGAGAAGTCCTGCAAAGATGACATTTATTCAGAAAAAAAGAGATATTTGTGCAAAATACAATATAAAAGTGGAAAGAGTGATGATTGCTATGTTCCAAATGATTATAATGGATATTAAAACGTTAAAACAAGCATTTAAACCACGATATTCCATATAGATTGTATAAATCTAGCCTCGTTTATGGAATGGAAAAAATAATTTGAAAAAAGAGAAATTTACCTCCATTTAAGTTATCCCGCTTGCGGCAAGTTAATGGTTTTCCAAGCAGGTAACGAAAACAGAAAATGTTTTTGCCAGCGATCTTTAGCTTTTCCGTGAACTCTTTTCTATTATATCTGTGAAATCGCAATGAATGGCCAGCACCGTAAAGATATTCGCCCCGGACTTGAAGTTAAAATCGCACTAAAACAAGACCAGAGGACTGGCAAATTGACTCGTGGAATCGTCAAGAATATTCTCACCAATTCGGCGTTCCATCCTCACGGCATCAAGGTACGGTTAGCGAATGGACTCATTGGGCGGGTTCAAGAGATTTTGGGAAAAAAAGAATGAAAAAATTTTAGATTCGTTCGATGATGGTGGCTGTGCCTTGCCCGCC
>MBAA01000178.1:6082-6222 GCA_001940655.1 Promethearchaeota archaeon CR_4 | reverse complement strand
CAATCCTTGACCCCAGTGATCCTCTGCGGTAACCGAGCTATGGAGAGGATCGAGAGGGACACCACCGCCAGCGAGAATTGCCGCAGATCCGTAAATGGAGAATATGAATTCCAAATACTTATAGGCGGCTGTACCTACCG
>MBAA01000178.1:4515-5948 GCA_001940655.1 Promethearchaeota archaeon CR_4 | reverse complement strand
GCCGTGATGGCATTATTCGGTAAATCTGATGCCCCGCGACCATTCTTGCCGTTTAATTGATTCCAATTGGTGATAGAACCATTATAAATTCCGTTGATTTCTGCCTTGGTCAAATTCAATCCTGTAACGGACGGAATGTTGACGATAATGCATATTCCATCACGCGCCACTTTCCAGCAATAAAGAAGGTCATCTCCGCTATTTGCTCCCCAAGACTTCGAAGACATGCCTATGTCGTAGGAACCTTCTTTGGTTTTGGTGACGCCAGTTCCAGAATCCGTCATCTCTAATGTGATGACAATCTTGGGGTAAAACTCGGAGAATTTCGTGAGACTTGCATTCACGAGCGGCGTGACCGTAGACGACCCCCCGATTCTGAGGGTTGTTGATCCCGTTGTTTGATTCACCGCAGTAGTATACGGGTAAAATACTCCCAAAAAATAACCGCCAATTCCTGCTGCAGCTATGAAAGCTAACAGGAGAACCGTTATTTTACTGCTTTTGCCAAAACTACTCATATTGAAAACCTGTGTTAGTTCTTGAGAATTTATTATCGAGTTTCGTTAAACATCGAAATTCTCAAGTAATCTATATCGAAGGTAACCTGATATTGTCGCTCCATTTTGTTCTTGAGCAACCAACTAGAGTCTTTTGCTACCATATGTATTAATATGAAAAAATTTAAGCGAAAATTGCGAAATCTCCAATTTTTAATTATGAAACGAAAACTAATTACGATATAAATAGAGAATTAATAAATTGCAGCGAATTTCAGGTTTTATTCAAATATCCCGCCATTTTCCTCTGGAATCGTCTTCGAACCAAAGTAGCTAGCAAGTTAAGAACCAGAGTCACAATCAAGAGAACCAATGCAATCCCATATTGAAGGGGGATCGTGCTCAAGGGATAACTTTTCATGTATGAATAGAGAGTAATAGATAGGGTCGAAAAGGGGGACAAGAAACCAACTGTAGAGAGTCCCACTATCCGGGTGGCTGCACCAATGAAAATTATCGTAGACGTCTCACCAATCCCTCTGGCAAGCGCGAGAATAGTGCCGGTTAATGTTCCAGGCCAGGCATATGGCAAAACTTGCAAACGAATTGCTTGCCATTTTGTCGCCCCAACCGCATAAGCGGCCATCTTGAACCCCTCTGGCACGCGTAGCAGTGCATCTTTAGAGGCCTGTACCACTATCGGAAATTCCAACAGAACCATCGCTAGGATTCCTGTAATTGTTGTGGGCTCGACCCCAGGAAGCTGGATAAAGAAGGCATACGCGAATAGGCCGAACACAATTGCAGGCACTCCCGCAAGATTCGCGAGCGCGACATTTATTAATTTCACGAAGCGACTGGTCTTTGAGGCATATTCCACTAGATACACTGCGGTCATCAATCCGAGAACCATTGCGAGGAGTGTTCCCAATCCTG
>MBAA01000178.1:1628-4507 GCA_001940655.1 Promethearchaeota archaeon CR_4 | reverse complement strand
TTTAAACGCGGTATATTTTTTCAACATTCTTCGCTGGAAACGGGAACTTACGTAATTAAATAGAAACGTTATAGCAAACAAAACGAGGCCACTTACCAGAATCCCCTCGTATTCTAGCGACCCTGGCATTGCATCGCCGAGCTCTGCTACGATATTCGCAGTAATGGTTCGAATCGGTTGTGTTAAATCCCAGAATGGGGTGGGGAGGTTCGGTGTATTCCCCGTGATGAGTAACACGACAATGGTTTCCCCGAATGCGCGTGAAAGGGCGAGGATGGCTGCAGAGAACATCCCGGGTGATGCGAGGGGGAGTGAGACCTTGTGAATGACCTGCCATTTGGTTGACCCAAGCGCGTACGCGGCTTCTTTCTGTTCTACAGGCACCCCTCTTAAGGCATCGTCCGAGAGGGTAATTATTATTGGTATGATCATTACTGACAAGACAATCCCCCCTGAAATTGCATTGAATCCAGATGCACCTCCAAAGACCTGGTGTACGAAGGGAACGACGTACCACAATCCTATTAAAGCATACACGACCGAGGGGATGCCTGCGAGCAGCTCAATAATCACCTTGAAGGCAGACCTGATTCGGGGTGGTGCTATCTCCGCTAGAAAAATCGATACCGCGAAACCGACTGGTACCGCGATGATCGTTGCTATCAATACAACCGCGAAGGTACCATATGCCATCGGTAAAAATCCGAAGGTTCCATTGCGAGGATCCCAAGTTGTGCCAAAGAAATAGTCGAGTGGAGAATATTCAGAGAAAAATGTGACGCCCCGGAAGAGTAAAAATACGAAAACCAAGATGAAGAGGATTATAGCGAACGAGGCCGGAACTATAAAAACCATCCAGCTCCGCTCCTTCATGGACGAGGGTCGAGATGGAGTGAAATCAACCGGAGTTTTATTCTCTACAATACCGTGCTCCAGCAGATTTGTCGTCAAGGCAATAAGAGATCCCCTCACCCAATGCGTCCACAAATATAATCCTTAGATCGATCACAGAGAGGGTCGTTGAAAAATTTCTCCGACTCATCGACTTCCACCAATTCTCCCATGTACAGGAAGGCGACATATTTTGCAACGCGCCGCGCCTGGGCCATCGAGTGAGTGACGATAATTACCGTATAGTGTTTTTTCAGATCAAGAATTAAATCTTCTATTTTTGCCGTAGCGATGGGGTCAAGTGCCGAACAGGGCTCATCCATCAGGATTATTTCAGGTTTGATGGACAACGCCCGGGCGATGCACAAGCGTTGTTGTTGTCCCCCCGAGAGCGTGTAAGCATTATCAAACAAGCGATCCTTCACCTCATCCCAAAGGTAGGTAGCGGTGAGGACTTCCTCAACTAGCGTGTCCCACTCGGACCGGGGCACCCCACAAACGTATGGGCCAAAAACTATGTTGTCGTAAATGCTCATTGGGAAAGGATTTGGTTTCTGGAAGACCATCCCAATTTTCTTCCGGAGTTCGGTGACATTTTCCTGCTTATCATAAATATTGTTTCCCCGAAAGCGGATTCCCCCCGTGTACCGAAAGGTATCTACCAAATCGTTCATTCTATTAATACATTTTATAAGGGTCGATTTGCCGCACCCGCTCGGCCCAATCAGGGCGGTAACCTGTTGTTTGATGATATTGAAATTTAGATTTTTTAAGACCTGCTTCTCTCCATAATATGCATTAAAGTCTTTTATTTTTAATTCCACGTTCGGGTTATTTTCGTAGGTATCTTCAATCAACATTTTTTGGGTCTCATTTTCTGAAACAAGATTAGGCTCTTCCATAATCGGCATCAAGTGTCCTGCTTTAACGTTTTCTCGGGATTTTGCGTGCGAAGTTTTGTCGCAATCATTCATTTCCATAAAGTCTCCTGTGATAATTTCCTTCCACATCATATTTATCACATCCACAATATTCTAGCGCACGCATTAGCTAACATAGGCGGCAAAAGGCACCATATGGGAAGTAAAGGCTATGATTCCCTAAAGAAATAAGAGTATAAGATATGAAATCGTAGACAGGGGGGCTCTGCAAAAAAGGAATTCTTCTTTTAAAAAGCAAAATCGATTAATTAGATTTCCTATGAGGATTGAAACTGCTGATAAATATAGTGTTTTCAATACTTCCCCTGATTCTTCGCGCTTCTTTGCAATAATTTTTACAAAATCTGACTTTTTAGGTTGTCTAAGATTAGGCGCGATTAACTTCTCACCATGCGATGCTGAATGCTTTAGAAATTACCCTGCCAAATTTTAGGATCCCTTGTAAAATAACCCCCGTTCGCTTCAAACGGTAAATTGTTCCATCTTGCTCTTCTCATAGAAATTGTTAAACCTAATTTGCCGGGAAAAAACATTTTGCGGAAGACCCCGGCTAGATATACTGATGTCCACATTTATTTTTCGTGGTTGTTCAATGGAATTCGCACGCATTTTCTCTTCGAAAACTCGCATAATTCGTCAAATCCCGCTTCCTTGAGGAGACTGAGGGCTCGTATGAAGTCTCGCCCCACGAGGTCTGGGTGGTGAGCATCGCTTCCGATGACAATCCCCACCCCTGCACGGGCTAGTTTTCTGAGTATGTCCATCGAGGGGTATTGTTCCTGCACTGGTTTGTACCACCCCGCAGTGTTGAATTCCGTGGCAATTTTTAGCGATGCAAGGAGTTCTATAGCCTCGTCAACGAGCGGGGCGATCTTGTCAGGATGTTTGGGTGTTTTAGCAAACTTTTTCGGTAAGTCGAGATGTCCGATGATGTCAAACAACCCACTCTTGATGGCCGCATGTATATTTCGCCAGTATTCCTCGAACACCGCGTCATTATTGCCTTGATCCCACTTATGCATATAATTCTCGTCATCTACCGTCCAC
>MBAA01000178.1:0-1150 GCA_001940655.1 Promethearchaeota archaeon CR_4 | reverse complement strand
GCGTCAATAATGAAAAAGATCAGGTCCGAACGATTGACGTGGCGCAGCCACAAATTGCGGAAGATTTTCTGTCCGGGCGCGTCCCAAATAACTATCTTTAACTTTTTAATTTGGAGGTCTGTAATGGAGAATGCAAGTGTGGGCGGCAGGATAGCCTTCAGTTCTCCCGTGGTGAGATAATTCACGAACACGGATTTTCCACTCTGGTCTAACCCAAACACGTAAAATTTTCGGGATAAATTCGTCATCAAGATAATGAAAATATCCCCCTTGAAAAACCAAATTCCCCTCCTTCTGTCAGGACATTTTTTTACTTGGAGTCCCATTCTAATATTATGAAACCGATCCACGTGCATGCTGGCGTGTATCAAGTCGGTGGCGATGGGTTATCTGGTGGGAGCGATTGTCTTTGTTATGCAGTGGATTGCGGACAAGGCGAGATCGCCCTCATTGATTGCGGAGTCCGGTCGAAAAATCGGATTCTTGAGAATATTCAGGAGGCCGGTATGGATTATAAAAAGATAGGACATATCTTTATCACGCATATTCACATTGACCATACTGGTGCCGCGCATTCTTTCCAAGAAGAATTTCCCAAGGCGATTTTCTATGCACACGAGCAGGAGGTTCCCGCACTGGAGGGAGATCCTGGTACCTCTAAATTGACTGCCGCATCGTGGTATGGAGTCGAGTATCTACCTATTAGGATTCAACACAAAATCAAGGGTAAAGAAGAAGTCATCACTATCGGGAACTTGAAATTTCATTGCGTACACATCCCTGGACACACCACCGGCTCGATGGCACTCTATTGCGATGTCGATGGTAAGCGGGTGCTTTTTGGGCAAGATGTCCACGGACCAATAATGCCCGAGTTTGGGTCAAACCCGCACGATTATGAAGAATCTCTTCATAAAATGATGACCTTTGATGCAGACATTCTCTGTGAAGGGCATTATGGCATTATGGTTGGTAAAACCCGTGTGAAGGATTTTATTGAAAGTTTCCTTCATTGAAAAAAGACATCCCATTCCAGAGGAATCCTGTTATGCCAATTCTTGCGTTTGTTCCGGAACCCCAACTCACGAAAATCACCAGTGGGTCGTGGAATATGCCCGCCGAGCTCGTCATTGCCAGTAATGATGCCAGT
>MBAA01000193.1:11418-14765 GCA_001940655.1 Promethearchaeota archaeon CR_4 | reverse complement strand
TCATCGAAACGCGCATGACTGCGGTTAAAAAGGCCGGAGAATCGATGGGAATTCCAGAAGCAATCAGGAACATGGCCATCTCCGCGATTCCATTTGCCCGCGAGGGCCGGGGCGGTCTACCGGAGTACGTGGGTAACATTATGTTATTTCTCTGCTCACACCTCAGCGATTGGATCAGCGGCCAGCTCCTCTCGATCGACGGTGCGGCGTACGTCTAAACGCAATTTTTTTCTTCTTTTTAACTCACTATTTTGGTGTGCAGCCAAGCAACCTTCTGAATAAATTTTGCCCCTTCATCCCGGATCCCAGTCTTTGAGAGCATAGCAGAGAACCGCTACCGCCCGAGTTTGGAGAAAATATGGCACTTCTATGAACGAAAGAAATCCACACGCCCAAGCTAGTTATAAAGAGAGGATTTCTCCTTGGGAGAATCTTTGGGGGCAAACATACGGGATTGGATGGAAGGAGTTACCTTACTTTGATAATAAGCGAAAAATGGAGGAAATATACGGTCCAGGTTAAAATCCTTAAATACTGTAGAAAAAAAGGAGGAGGGAGAAAATGTTCTCCCTTCTACCCCCCCCGGATTGTCTTTGCTCGGGGTGAAAAAAAGAGGAGAAGGGAGAGTTGCTCAGAGGGTAAATCCCACGTAGGGATCCCCGTCAAATTGCTGGGGGAAGTCCTCAGGAGGCAGAAGTTGCTGGGAGGGGATACTAGGACTAGGCGGCCAACCGCTATCTTCAATCTTATTCAAGGTATAACGGGGATACGCATAGACGAAACAATCTTCCATCAGCGTTTTCGTGGTACTTGCGAAGTGGCGCGTGAGACCGTCCACGAGGAAGTAATGGTTCCAGGCCGCGTCTTGGAGACCATCATACCAATGCCCAAAACCGTGGTAAGTGCAAGTCGTGGTTATGTAGACCCTGGCCTTATTCTGTAACCCCGCAATCTCATCGATAAACCCTCCACTGCGGCAGGCGTCCGTAAAGATGAAGATGTGTTCTGCCACCGTCTTCGAAATGTATCCTGCAAATTCATGATCAGTCAATTTTCCTTCTTCTTTATTTTTACCCGCAAAATCCCAACATTTAAAATACGACGATCCTTTCAAATCTCCGTCTCCGTGCCCCTCCCATATTACGGCAATTTGGTCATCGGCATCGGCACCATCGACCATCCATTGCAAACATCTTTTAGCGTTCGCTTCCGTGGCCCGCCCGTAATAGGCCTCGTAGGGATATCTCGACGTCCAAGGGTAATTCATCGCCATTAGCGCACGGGCGAAAGGACCCCAAATGGGACTCCTCGACAATTCACCAAGTCCTACTTCATCTCCTAACACGCGAATGTTGTCGGGGTCATAATTCACGACATCGGTTAGGTAATTATACCAATTATTGGCAGCTTTGTCTAAGTATAAGGAATCTTCCACATCCTTGGACTGATACGTAACCATTCCCACGATGACCGCCCACTTCGTGACGATGCCGTCTGCATCGGGATTGTCCGTCACTCCGACCGTGATTTTGTAGGAACCCCCGCCTCTGTTTGCGTCAACCCTGATATACCACGTGCCGGCATCGGGGTTGTTGATGACAACATCCTCGTCCCACCGATCTACCCCGTACCAGTCACAGATCGTACCTATCTCTGAGTCCACTGGATAGTTGCCGAGACGCCCGTAAATGTTAAAATCGGACCAACCGTCCAAAGCGGTCACGGTGGCGCGCATGCTGGTCATCCCCTCTGGTACTTGAATAAACCAATAATCCATTCTAGTAGAGGATGCGTAGTCAATATATCCCGTGGACGGGAGGCCTTTGTCGAGCGTGGAGCTATAGATTAGTCTCACGGAGAGGTCGTACGCGGCAGACCCGCTGGACGAGTATACCATGATGTACCAGGTCCCTTCAGCCGGGTCCTCGAGTGATACAAGTTCCTTACCACTCTCCAAATGAATCACATTCCAGTTGGGGTCAGGGGCGTCAGGATTTGGCTCGGCACCGAATTTGCCATATATGTCGAGTTCCGCGTCACCATTCGCAGGGGTAAGGACAGTCTGCATGTACCACGCATTTTTTTTCACGTGGATCGTCCACATCTGGCACTTCCCAGCCTCTTCGATGACGCCACTACCATGCCCAAGTTCTCTCTTGACCGGAGTTTCAAGAATTAACCCCGCTTCTTCCGGCTCGACTTGGAGCGCGTAATAACTATATCGAACCGCGTCAATTTTGAAACCATACATATAATTAAACCTTCCACTTGGTTCATAGCGTATTTTGATAGTGTCGTCGTGGTTGATTGGTGACCAAAAATTATCCTTCAAACCCGTATATCTCCTAAGTTCATTGTCCGCAGAGTCCTCGACGTAAACGAAATCAAAACCATCTCCGATCTGCATCTGTTTGAAATGAACTTGAATCCACGCGGCGCCAGGCCGAGTTATCGTCTCCAACAGGCCACTTAAGGGTTGATGGGCGGTTTCGATCACGTTCTCCTCCATTATGACAGGGCCCTCAGGGAGAAAATCACTCTCGAAAGAAGGAGGCACAGTCGTCTCACTCTCTGCTACAACTGTCGTCTGAGAGACTGCAAGAGCAGCCATAAGAGACGACACCACTACGAGGGAAAGCACGAGTACACTTTTTTTCATATCTGGAACCTCGTCCCTGTTGTTTTACGTTTCACACCGTTTAATTTCATTGGTTTCGAGCACCTTAGTTTTGTGTTTGACGCACAATCCCCGTGCTCGCGCGCGGGGGATTTCGCGTGGTTGAGGGTAGACTTTATGCCTTATATTAAGGTTAGCGCGCGTCCATCCGCAGGTAACCTCATTTTGCGTTTAGGCGCGGGGATTCACGCTTGGAATATACGCGTTCACCCGTTCCCGAACTTCGCGTGGTGGCAGCATCCTTGCGATCGGAGGATCGCTACTCGAATCATCTATACTAACTAGATCACTTTTTCCGAAACCATTCTTGGACGGTACGAGGACAGTCAGTTTCACTCTCCCTTTCACCCTGGACCGAATTCTTTCAGGCCATCTCGGATGATTTCTGCCACGTAATTGGCGGCTTCCTGCTTGCCCGTCACGCGGATGAGCACTTGGAGCTTTTCAATGACGGGATACGACGCAATCTTGACATTTGGAAACTCACGAGAGACACGTTCGATTAAGGGCATTAGGCGGGATTCTTCCGTTTGGGTTGCAATTTCGATAGTCGTTTTTACGTCCGGATTTTTCGGGAGGAGCTTGATCTTGATGTGGTTTTCGAACATTGCTTGATATTCTATGGGCGGGCCGGGGAGGACGAAGATCTTGACATCCTTGTCTGCAAAAT
>MBAA01000193.1:7765-11332 GCA_001940655.1 Promethearchaeota archaeon CR_4 | reverse complement strand
GCAACATCTTCTTGAACCCCACGCTCCCGGAAGAGACCCCGTGCACGAAAGCGTTCAAATTGGGTATGGATGAGTGCCAGTGCTTCTGCATTCGGTTCACATTTCAAGTCGAGCGCGTTAGCCACCCCTTCTGCGGTCATATCGTGGGGGGTGGGACCTAATCCTCCTGTGACAAAAATAATGTCAAAGTTATCCCTAAGAAAATGCCTCACGGATCTCGCGATGAGGTCAACATCATCAGGTACGATTTCTACTCGTTGCACCTCGTAATTCATTTCGCGTAGCTGGTTGAGGAGCCAATGAGTATTCGTGTCCTGTACGTGTCCGCTGAGGATTTCGTCGCCAACTGATGTGATGCCAATTTTCTGATCAACCATATTCCGACTCGCCAAGGAATGGGGGATCAGAAGAAGTAAATAAAACCGTAGCAGATTGCGGAAAGGTTTTTCGGTGGTGTATTCTGGAATCTCAAATTTTCACAATAATGTGAACAAAGACTAATATAAATGCATAAAGAGAGAAAAAATCCGATCATGAGATGTTGATGCTCTAAAAATTTTATTAAGATGGACGGGTGATCGTCGATGTCAAAGCACATAAAATATGACTCGAAAAATATTACTGAGAATGAACCACTGAACGGAATCGAGAAGCCAGCAGCTGAAATCATAATGCTGCAAGAACACTTTATAAAAGAGACGGAAATCTTAGTTGAACGATGTTTCGATCCAACTAAAGCAGATATCATAAATTATGACGCCATGCAAGCAATTTGCTTTTTGATCGTGGCGAACCAGCATATTCCACTTGGTGAAGTCGAATTAGAAAATTGTTTAACCATACTTGGCGTACATCCCGTTACTCTCCGTAATACCGTGCGAATTCTCAAAAAAATGTATCACATTCCTAAAAATATGAACCTGTTGAGGTTTATTCAGTGTATTGGTTCGATCTTGCTTCAGAAAAACCCGCATCTAGAGAAAGATGAAAAATAAGGGGATTTGAATTCGTTAGGATCAGTTTGCTCTGTTTAAATGTTGGATCAGAAGAGATAAATAAACTACTGTTTAATACACATTATGGCCCCGCAGATACAATCAGAGCGGATCAAGGACATCTTACCGAGTGATATCCGGCGCCTCTTCGACTTGGCCCAAGGGATTAAAGGCATCATTAGCTTGGGGATCGGCGAACCCGATTTTGTGACACCCGCCCACATTCGCGAAGCTGCCAAAAAAGCACTCGATGGCGGCCAGACTCACTATGCCCCTTCGCGGGGTATCCCGGCGCTCGGACAAGAAGTTGCGAAACGATACCAGCGCGATTATAATGTAACAGTCGACCCTCCTAAGCATTTCTTTGACTTCAATGGCGGCATCCAAGCGCTTTTCTACGTGACATTCGCCACTATCAATCCTGGGGATGAAGTACTTTTACCGGATCCGGGGTTTCTGTGTTATCCGAACCTTGTTCTTTCTGCAGGTGGGAAGATCGTCAATTATCCGTGCCCTGAAGAAAAAGACTTCAAACCAGACTTCGATGCATTAGAAGCGGCGATTACGCCCCGTACGAAAGCTGCATTCCTCAATTTCCCGTGTAATCCCACGGGTGCCCACCTGTATCCTGACGAGATGAAGCGATTAGTCAAGATCCTGACCCAGCACGACATTCTCATTATTTCTGATGAAGTCTACGATAATATCATCTACGATGATTATCACTCCGTATCTGCGTTGCAATACGGCACGGTCGACCAAATGGTCGTGGTGAATTCCTTCTCAAAGAGCTATGCAATGACGGGATGGCGCGTAGGATATACGCTTGGGCCGGAACAATTAACGAATGCGATCGAACGAATATACCAGAACTCCCAAACCTGCATCAACACTCCTGCACAATTCGCTGCAGTAGCAGCCTTGACCGGACCTCAGGATTCAATTGGTAAAATGGTGAAGTCATTTGACGAGCGGCGCAAGATCATCGTGGATGGTCTCAACGACCTGAGGAACATCTCGTGTTTCATGCCAAAAGGCGCGTTCTATGCGTTCCCGAATATCTCTGGAACCAAGTTCAAAACCTCCCGGAAATTTTCCGAGGAAGTCATCAAGCAGGCTAAGGTGGTCAGTGTACCTGGAGATACCTTTGGCCAGCGCGGCGAAGGATACGTGCGCATGAGCTACGCTACTGCAACGGAACAAATCAAAGAAGCGTTAGAACGGATCAAAGGAATACTCTAGAATTTCCAAAATAATTAAAAAAAGAAGAAAAATCGAGCAGTTCTAATTTACATGAACGGATTCCGAGGTCGGGGCGCGATTGGTTTTTCCTTTCTCTTTTTTACTCCAATATTTTGCTTCATTTTCTGAGTATTGCCATTCCCGTTTGATTGACTATTGGATTGCTTAGATTGTTGGATTATTTCGGGTTTTTTTCCGTTATTTGTCTTCTGCTTCTTTTTAGGAGTTTTTTCTTTAGTTTTTTTCCGTTTGATCTGGAGAATCCGCTCATGTTTCATAAGTACACGGAGCGGTGTATTCTCTAACCGCTTGAACGCTTGAAGCTCGAACTTCAAACCTAATTGCTTGAGACTATCTTCAATAGCCTGCACTGACACGCACCCGAGCAGAACGGGGCGATTATCTTCGTTTAAAAACATCAGGAAATCTTTATAGCTATGAATGTCGACCGCGGGTATCTCGCCTGGTGTCCAAGTGACTTTCCGGACTTTTTCTTCTGCCCGACTATAGATACCCCGGGCGTCCCACTTATCTAATCCCTTTTCGAGCTTATTTTCTGCTTTGAGCTTAGTATAGCGGTTGATGGTATGTTCTATCGGGTCGCTCGCGCAGAAAAAACCGCATTCTTGTACGGGAACCATATTCCCGGAGGTAATAAGGAGGACGCGAATTTTATCGGCGAATTTAGCATCGCGCGCCGCTTGAGCATACTTGATTGCCTGGGCGACTTCAGGTTCTGCACAAACCATCCGTTTAAAATATGCTTTCAGTTCGATGATAACTTTTTGACCGTCTTTCTCGACGAGCATATCTGGCGACAATTCTTTTGGGAATTCGGGTTGCACGTCGCACTTGTACCCGAACTTGTCGAAGAGATTCACGATTACAGTCGTGATGCACTCTTCTCGCTGCTGCTGGGCTTCCACGCGCGTTTGTTCGGGGATTTCTTCAACCCCGTTTACTTGATGGAAATAGTCTTTTTTGTTTTGGTTGTTTGGATACATCTAATAACACGTTATTTTATGATCGTTAATTTTGGATTTTATTTTGAAATATTATCTCGGCCCGTATTGGCCGGTTGGTATTTGGGGGCATTGTCCGGATGGACCACGGAGGACTAGTAGCTGGAAGTACCTTCGTAAAAATTCGTTGCATGTACATCCAGAAGTCCGCGTTGTTGATCTCGTACCCGACACACGATCGGTTCCACCGGAACGCTTCCACCAGCGTGGTGCCTGATCCTAGGAAAGGGTCCAAGATGAGATCACCAGGCCGTGAAAATAATTGGATCATTCGCCCCGGTAAATCCTCGTGGAAGATGGCGGGATGC
>MBAA01000193.1:5112-7722 GCA_001940655.1 Promethearchaeota archaeon CR_4 | reverse complement strand
TCCAGATATTTGGCCGTGGTTGGGTCGGGAGCGGTTTCAAACCATAGTCTATGAAACTTATATCTGTGATGAGGTACTTTTCAACCGGCATCTCGGTTTTCGTGAAGAGGAACACCCACTCGTAATTGTCTTTCAGGTCACGGTCGTGTCGGGGAATGGCGGTCGACTTATGCCAGATAAGAACGTCCCGAAGGTAAAATCCAACATGGATCGCGAGTTTCGCCAAATCCCAAGGTATAAGCTCAAGAGAACCCCCACGGTTATCATATTTCGTATTTGCGTTGAGACAGAAAACTCCGTCCTCTGCTAGACATTGCCGTACTTGTAACCACACGGTTCGAATTCGACTAAGATATGTTTCATAGTCTGCATCTCCCTTTCCAATTTGCCCGGAATTCTCGTAATCTTTCAGATCCCAGTACGGCGGGGAGGTAATCGTCACCTTGACGCTCCCGGGTGTGATATCCTCGGGGTCAATATGCTCTGATGTAGCAAAGATGATTTCATATCGCCTCGACTTGGACGTTCCAGTCACGAGGAAACCACGCTCCTTCGATGGCAGCGCGAACTTTAGCTGCTTGATTAGTGGCGGTTGCAAGATTGAAGGCCTTGGAGATGCGAATCTCCGAACCCGTACCACCGTTTGCTGCTGCCCACAAGGCAGAGAGGCGAGATGATGTTCCCAACGACCTCACAGCATCCCCGGTTGACGCACGGCGACAAGTAAATGTCGTTCCATCAAACTGGAGGAGGCACGCATATTCTCCTATTGGTAATTCATTCCCTCTGTTCAAAGCAGAGACGAGGGCGTTCCGTGCTTCACCACGAGCAAGGTTAGTTCGCATATTCTCGAAAGCTTTTTGTTTCTCCCTAACACAACGTTCGAGCTTTTCTATAATTGTTTGAACTGACACGGGACGATTGGTGAAAATCCATGCATCTAAAGTTGTTATTTCAGATGTAACTTCGGTCAACCGAGGGACTGCGAGAAGGATGCACCGTGCGAGGGTTTCCTCGAAGGTCATCGGCGTGTGTCCAATGACCGTACCTTTTCCATCATCGAGCGTGGGCAACCACACGTTTCCGGGGTCTTTCCCAAGGGGGAAGTAATTCTTTTCTCTCTTGCCCCATTCGGCTTGTTGCCAGATATGTTTCTCGCGTACAAGGTTCTTGTTAAATCGATGGGTCGAATCCCTCACGAAGAGGAGGAAATACTCGCATACATCTGTAAACGCAAAGGTTCGTTTACTTCGGGCGAAATCCGGGCGGATTACGATGTTCAGGAGGTGCCATCCTAGCTGTTGCGAAATCTGCTCGGCAACTATGTATGGCCCACTATCAGCGAGGTTCCTCGGGTCAAAGTCGCACGCAACCCACACGAGTCCTTTCGGGTTCATCTTCTGAAATTTAACTGGTAACATCTTCACGACCGATTGGCGAATTTCGGAAGAATTGAGGTTTACAAAGTCAAAAATTGTTACGTCTAACATTGTACTTTCCTAGTTATTTAGCGGGGATTGCTGGATTTTACGTGGAGGAGAAAAAAGTGAGAATTTGCACTTGTCCTGGAATGCCAGAACTGTGCGTAGAATGTTCCGACTTGGGTTATGATTTATTCCTGGTCTTCGTCGTCCTCGGAATCCATGTCGTCTTCGTTACCTTCCTCGCGGTTAGAATCCCCCATTGGGTGTCTCCCGCGGGGTCGGGGTTGCCGAGGTGCTGCCTTCGTCACAACGACATCGTGCGCTTCTTTGCCTTTCCGTCCATCAGCTACTTCAAATGTAACTTCGTCGCCCTGATTGAGGGTCTTAAAGGCACCTTCCGCGGCGTTGATAGCCGTGTAGTGTACGAAAACGTCTGATGCTCCACCACTGGGGGTAATGAAGCCGAAACCTTTCTTTGGATTGAACCACTTAACAACGCCAGTTTCTGGCATATACTTACTCACTTTCCACTTCTTTCATTCATTTCCAAATTCCGCTAACAGCATAAAACCCCATTCAAAAGGAAGAATTGGTACATTTCACGCCATTTCACGAAGTTGGTGAGTTCTAAAATGGAACGACCTTTTTAAATGCTGTTTAAAATAACCCATAGACTTTCCTATTGACATCTAGTATAATTCTTATTTGTATAGTTTGCATCCCCGCATTGATTTGGTATGTATTTTTGTGTATGTTTGGCTAATCTCTATATTGGAATTAATCCGCATAATATTGACTAAACCGGCACTAATTCAATAAACCAATGCAAAAAAAGACTCATAGATGAAATTCATCTTATGTAATTTTTTTTTCCTTTTTCCTATTCTATGAGGTTCTTAAAACTCATACACAAGGAAACCTAATATTAGCGCCAAAACTCGCAATCCACACATTTTGCAGCGCCAATCAGTGCAATGGAATCGAAAAAGTTTTTTAGAACAGGAAAAATTGATTATACTAGAGTTGACAACGATCCATTATTAGCCCCGTAGTGTAGTGGCCAAAACTCTTAGTAGTATGCTGGAATAGTCATATCTTGCAGCGATTCGTTGCAATTAGCTAGGCATCGGAGGCCCTGACCCTCTGGACCCAGGTTCGAATCCTGGCGGGGCTATTTTCTTTTATT
>MBAA01000193.1:4895-5088 GCA_001940655.1 Promethearchaeota archaeon CR_4 | reverse complement strand
CACGATTTTCGTAGATAAAAAAAAATCGCATTCTCTTTAAAAATTGACAGAAACCTCGCGCAAGCAGTGATTATGCTTGTTTACTGCCTATCAATCCTCTGACTCGTTGGTTTGGTGATTTACGTGGCATAGTCCCGGAAAATCAAAATTGTTTTTCAATTTTAATAGACTAATATCGAATACACAACAATAT
>MBAA01000193.1:3551-4825 GCA_001940655.1 Promethearchaeota archaeon CR_4 | reverse complement strand
TCCGAAAATGCCGTTCGTAACAGTCTTCTACTACTTTTAGCCCTCTTCAACTCGCGACGCGAAGGAATTGACCTATGGGGTATGGAAATAAATAAATTAAGTCCTCAGGAACGATTACGGTTGCTATACGAATTACAGGAAGCACTCCCCGCAAGGGCTTCTCAATAATTTTTACATAGAACTATTACTAATTTTTGTTTTTCCAGTGTAAGGAAATGGATTAAAAGGAAGAGAAGGCTAGCATTGCCTCAAGACGCGCTTCGTCATTCGGATAGAGGCAATTATGATGATCGTGAAAACAACCACTCCTGAATATTTTGACCTGTTGAACAAGGGGGTCTCCCGCGAGTTGCAGGTCTCCGTGCAGTACATGCTGCAACATTCCAAGATGCAGAAACTGCTCCGGCGCGTAATCCCGGAGAATATGTTGCTGGACAAGACCACTTATGAAGCCTTGGCAAAAGTGCTCCAGGAATTCGCCATTCAAGAAATGAAGCATGCAGGCGCCATCATGGAACGCATTTACCTGTTGGGCGGCCAAGCCACGACTAAGGCAGATAAGGTGAAGATTGGCGATTCACTCCGCGAGTTCGGCACGTTGGACGTGAAAGCGGAGGAAGAAGCCTTGGATTTATACCGCAAAGTGATTGAAATGGCTGCAAAACTGGGCGACTGGGAAACCAGAGAGATGTTCGAAAAAATCTACGGGGACGAGGAGAAACACTTGATCCGCTTCCAAGAATTCACCGAGGTTGCGGATGAACCAGACTTCGGCACCACTGCAGGTTCGGAGTTTGAAACCGTGTTTAAGGATGACTGGATTGCGATGTTGAACAAGGCCCTTGCGAGCGAGATATCGGCCATCATCCAGTACACGAACCAACACGAGAAAGCCAACGTGGAACAGAACCGCCGACGGAAAACCGCTCTCGAGGTCGTGACAGACAAGACCAAACCCATCTCCATTAGCGACTTGACGAGGAGTATCGCAATGGACGAAATGAAACACATGGAAGCGATTGCGGAACGAATTTACGAGATCAAGAAAGAATGCGTGGCTGCCGTGGATCCTCTCCCTGATGTTGGGGACACCGCAGATAACTGGATTATGAACAACCGCGTGGCAGAAAATTCCGCGATTACCTTCTATCGCCAGATCATCTCGAAAGCTCTCGAAATTGGTGATGTTAAGACGCGGAAGATGTTCGAGGACATCATCGTGCAAGAAGAAGATCACTATTGGAAATTCGACGAGTGGGTTCCGTAATTTCTCT
>MBAA01000193.1:2148-3432 GCA_001940655.1 Promethearchaeota archaeon CR_4 | reverse complement strand
CACTGCTAGTTTTTCCTAGATAGTAGTCTTTGTAGATTTCATCACTGTTGACGAGATCGTAGATGTCATTTTGCATCGTTGCGCAGATGAAAAAGGCGGGAACCGACCATTTCTTCAGATTTTTGATATAGTAGTAATACCCCCATGCGTTTGATGACGGTGGCGTGATCAGATATTGATTCCAGTAACCATTTTGGAAGTGCTCTCGAATAGTCTTCCTCGCAGCCCAGTCCCCGTATTGTTGCATGTTGCAAAGATACAAAGTATCTGACCCATATCGCAGGAGGTCATATAGCAGTAGCTCATTCGTGTTCGTGACTTCGATATTCATGAGTTCAACTAACACTTCGCCAACATCATCATTACCCAGCGCTATGATGATTTGTGCCATGAAGTTGGTCAACGAGAGCTGGCCTTTCCCGTCAAGGGCTTCTACTATTCCCCTCAGGTCGAGAGTGAGGTGGTATGAGTACAGGATCCAAGTGATGATGTTATCCAGCAACGATGTAATCGAGGGGATGCCCGCGGGGTCTAATCCGATGAAACCCTTGATCGTCTCAGCGCCCGGAGTAGCTCCGTTCCGGATCTTCACGAGATTAGCATCTGAGGCAACGTGACCGTCACTTTTGATATAACATCCTTCTAACAGCATCATGGTAACTGTCCCACCCGTGCTGTGGCCGCCGAGTACAGGATGCAAACCCGTCACGGCGTTAACGAGGTTGAGCGCCGCCCGCGCATCGTAGAGACCAAAAACATCGAGCGATGAAGTCCCAGCATCTCCACCGCCACTTTTCGCTTCACCATAACCCGTGCCGCGGTAATTCAGCAACCAAACATCGTAACCCTGCGCCCACAAGTAATACCCGATATTGAAATATAGCAACGGATCCTCCTCGATATTTTCATCTCCTACAGCCCAACTCGCAAAACCTCCCGGTATGTATTTATTGAGGTTGGTTTTGAGGTCGGGGTAAAGTTGCTGAGTCCTGGGAGTGGATTGTGCCAAGAACTCGTTCATATTTGCCCCAATTCCCGGTATGAGCAGAATTGGTTGCGCCCCGGTGTTAAAGGTCTCCCCAGCGGGGTGGTATCTCAGTACCTTAATCTTCACGTTGTCGAGCGTGGTCACGGAATACAAGGTACCAAGCTTCTCGTAGTATCCGCCCGAAACCGGAGCGAGCGCAGTGTATCCTTTCATTCCTGACGTGGGAACAGCTGCGTTAACCACAGTTATAGGCAATACAATTGAAATGCAAATGAAGACAAGTAAATACGTTACTA
>MBAA01000193.1:0-2103 GCA_001940655.1 Promethearchaeota archaeon CR_4 | reverse complement strand
ATTTATTTCTCAAAAGGACATTTTGGAAAATTATGGAAAGAGTCTCCATAAAATTCCGCTTGAAAGGAAGAAGCAGGTTCTATTAAAAGCTTTTCCGCGAAAAGCTCCTTGGGTTAGAACAAGTGAACAACGTTCTTTTAAAATATCTCCGGGAGTGTGGCATCGACAATGGAAAGAAAAAAGATTTTGCTGTTTCTTAGGTTGCACTTGGCGGAACTTGTCGTTGACTGACGCGAAATGCTCCATATCCTTGAATTGCGAAACTGATATTCATAGCATAGACCACGATCTTTTGTCCCACAGTCTGAATGACCAAGCTTTCGGGAGAATCGATTTCTGGTCCCACGAACATTAACGAGGCGTATAAAACTAAAATAATTGTGAAAGCGATAAAGACGAATGCATATCGCTTGGGAAATCCCTGTTCTAAAACATCGCTATGGCAGAACACAAGTCCTCTGGCACGATGAACAAGAACGCCATTTGCACTAAAAACTTATATGCTTCTAAGTAGATGTCCTATGGCGAGAATGCAATTCCCACGAAACAAATAGCGGTGTAAATGCCGATTGCGGAGACTATGTAGCCATAGATACCGTGCTGCGCGTGATTGAGTAAAAATGCCGGGAAGACCGATTAGGTACAGGATGAATAGGATTCCGCAGACCGTCAAAGCAATCAGAAAAAGTATCATCTAGATGGTATTACTCTCCCCAACCATTGTCTTTGTCCTCCCGAGGTCGCTAAAGAAATTTTGCCAGGAATTATATCCCATAGTTCTCGGATTAGCAAGGGTACCCCTTGGAAAAAAGACCATAGCATGCATCGTCAAGAAAACAAATTCAAGGCACCCAAATATCATAAGTATGCACGCCCACTGGCGCCAATTGTATGCTCGTATGTAATTTTTCCTCGTATGATAAATTCTACGGATATACTTAGTTATAGAAGGAGTATTTGAAAATTTTGGAGCAAATCTTTGGTATATAACCATAAATTCTACATTTGTACGACGGGTGAAGAAACTAGGGTTGAAAAAAAGGAGCAATCAAAGACCTGATGAAAAAAAGAATTGAAGTATTAAACAGGATGGTAAAAAATGGGAGGATGAGGGATTTTCTTAAGCTGTAGTTTGCGGGGTTTGTCGTTGACTGATGCGAAATACACCATACGCTTGGATCGCGAAACTAATGTTAATCGAATACACCACGATTTTTTGGGCAACAGCCTGCAAGACGAGGTCCTCTGCCATGGAAGAATATATCATGAAGTATGCAAGCAAAATAATTGTAAACACGACAAAGACAACCGCATAGAGCCGGGGAATTCTCTTTTCTATGAACATCGCGATGGTCAAAAGCAAAGCTTCCGGCACGATGAACAAGAACGCGAGTCCTACAAGGCCCAAATGTTCAAAATAGTATAGATCCCATGGCAGGAACGCAATTCCCGCGAAACAGATGGCAGTGAAAATGCCGATTATAGAACTAATATAACAGATAATTTTTGCGTCACGCTTGGTAAAAACGCCAGGTAGAGTAATCAGATACGGGATGAAGAGAAAACTACTAACTGACAAAGCAAAAGTAAACAGTGACATCGAGATAGTATTGACATCCCCATTTAAAGCCAATGTTCGTCCCAGATCACTAAAGAAATTCTCCGTGAAACTATATCCCGCTGTATTGTGATTTCCAGCAGTGCCCCCTGGATAAAAGAACATGGCCAGGATCGTCAGGAGAACATATTGAACGGTACCAATAATCGTCAGTATGCGCGTCCACTGGCGCCAATCATATCCTAACATGTGATTTTTCCTCATAGCATCAAATTTATGGATATACTTAGTAAGGGAGGTAGTATTTGAAAATTTACACGCGCATCATCGGTTAATAACAACCAATTCCACATCTGAGGGGTGGGAGAAGTAGAAAAAGACCCTATCCATTTGTGATAGTTAAAATTATCGCAAGGAGATTATCAAGTGATCCAGAAAGAGGATGTAAGAGCTAAGGCGCTATCGCTCGATTTTGCGGATGTAGGATTTACGACTGCCGAACCTTTTGAGTCGCAGCGGGTGATTCTAGCCGAACGTGCAGAGGC
>MBAA01000158.1:7725-10037 GCA_001940655.1 Promethearchaeota archaeon CR_4 | reverse complement strand
AAGAAAAACCGCCGAGATTTACCCCGCGTTCTGAGTCTCACACTGATCGGAAAACTTAATCTTTACAATTTCAGTGGAATTAAAGTACCATTCTATTTGTTTTCTAATGTCAATTCCTTCCCAGATATCAAGATCAATTTTATTGTAGATTAAATTAATGTCTAAATCATAGAGGATTGTATCAAGATAAACCTGTTTTTGCGTGATGTTCAGCGTTAAATAGTATTGGAGCTCAGTGTCATCAAGCAACCATCGTAATTTAAATGACTCGGCAGTTTTAAGCAATGGGAGGGCATAATCAGTGGGAAGAAAGCTCTCTACGTAGGTTCTATTTAAATAGTGAATGAGGTGATCTGTGGCTGTATTATCGCTAATACTTATCATATAATCTGCCATTGTCTGTAATGTGACCAGTGTCCCATTTTCCCAAGTGTGCATGACTCCTGAGGGTAGAGATTTCAACTTATTAAGGATTGGGATCGTTGTCTGCCAATTAATATCTGGGTCGGCATCAACCTTCTGTCGAAGAGCTTCTAAGACATATAATTTAAAAGTTGATGCTACTGCAAGATCATTTGCTACAGAGTTATCGAGAAGTATATCATCATCCCTCGCAATGAAAAGGGATTTATTACCATTTATTGTATTAAATTCATCGACAATGTCATCAATGACCAAGGTTGTAAGATAGCTCTCGAAAAAATTAATTTTGTTAATGGAAAACCCGCTAATCAATTTCGTAACAGTGATAATAATTTGTCCAGAGATATTTCCGTTTTGCATGTTAACAGTATAATTAAATATTCCAGAACCAGTTATTGGAATAATTTGACCATTTTGATAAAAATTTAGATGTGATTTTAAGCTGTCAAGCAAATATAACAAATAATCCATGGTAATCTGTTGCTTAAATTGTGTGGTAAAACAAGAGTCTAATTCCCCTGTAGTATTTGCACGATACACTTTTTCTAATAGTTCTTTAGCGATTTGTTCTCTATCTAATGTTGATGGATTTTTCGGCCATAGGACTACCACAGTAATCGTAGCTGCCACACCAATTATACCAAATATAAGGGCAAATATGATTTTCTTATTCAATATGAATCCTCCTTTAATAAAATAATAATATTTCACAAGCACCGAGGATGGACTTTACTCTAGTAATATCTTTTAATGGTTATTATTTTTAAATGACTCTTCTTATTTCCCCCCACACCCATTTATTTTTCCTATATACAAATTCCGATATCAATTGTCAGAGTATGTATTGATCGGCACGATGATGAAGCCCAGAAAAAGTTTCAGTATCGTATAATATTGTCAGAACGAGCTATACTCACATACTTTTCCAGAGAATATAGAAAAATAATTCTGAAGTAATAGTATCCAACGCGGGGAATACCTCCAACTTAAAGAAATGACAAGATTTGCATGCAGAAACACGGGGACATGCCCTTCTTCGAACTGGATGCCCTCACGAGGGGAACCTTCCTCCAAACGGTAGAACAAATCTTCGACAAAGTACTCGCGTCGATCAGTAAAGAGCAATGATTTTCGAATTGCTGGGAATTTCACAAGCGCTCATAATTCACGGTTTTTTGCAATCCTTCAATTTTAAACAAGGGGTCTTCCCCAAGGATTGCGTGCATTTCGGCAAGCGAGAGTTGATTGAAGAATATAGGTATTAGAAAATCTTCCTTTTTTTCCAAGGTGCGGGAAAGTTGGCCTGTAAAGTCGGGAGATTTTAAATGTTCCTGTACGAATGCGGTGTTCTGATACAAGCGGAAATAGAAATTCACACCCACGGAATCGGGGCGGATTTCCTTGAGAAACACGATCATTTTTTGCACGGACTCGAGAGATTCCCCCGGAAATCCTACCAACAAATCAACGGCTAATTTGATTTCATACTTTTTGCACATTTCTCGGATATTTTTTAGATCCTGATACCCATAGTGTGCCCGGGCTTGTTCCCGCTCATCGCTACATACGGACAACGTAATTAAAGTCGCGTGACTCTGTTTTAACAGGGCGAAGAGTTTCTCATCATAGGGAGAGGGATTCATGTAGAGAACCCATTCCAAGTCCAAGTTGCGCGCGACCAACTTTTCCAAAAAGGACAGACTATGTTGCAGGGATTGGTTAAATTCGCAATCTGCCAAGTGAAAACTGCGGTAACCTTGTTGCACAAGGTAAGCGAGCTCTTCAACCACCGCTTCAGGATTCTTATGTATAATTGGAGTCTGGGCTTCGATGCAGTAACTACAGGCATTCTTGCACCCTTTTTGGGTTTCAAATCCGATGATCCCGCC
>MBAA01000158.1:3819-7719 GCA_001940655.1 Promethearchaeota archaeon CR_4 | reverse complement strand
GATGTAGGGAGCGTAGTCAAAATCGCGTCCTCTCCTGTGAACGAGGTTAGGATCAAATTTTCTTTTCCAACCGTTTATAAGGTGATCCTGTGCTTGACCTGTCGCGAGGTCGGTCAATAATTGAACAATAGCGCCCTCCGCCGGTCCGGCAATTGCATAGTCCGCTTTTACAAAATCGAGGATTGCAGCCTGGTTGGTCAACAACCCGCTCCCTCCAATGGTGATTGGGATGTCGGCCTGTTTTAGTGCCACCACGAGATCCCGGATTTTTCCCAAGAACCACTCGTTGTTTTGATATAAAACCGTGTCAACATTCCGAATCGTGAGCCCCACTAAGTCATATTGCTCTCGCGTTATTTGCCCTGAGGCGATTCTCTGGCGAATGTCTGCGAGCAGATCCGGCGCAAAGCAAAGATCCAGTATTTCGGCGTGATGCCCCGCGTTTCGGAGTGCCGAAGCGACATACTCCAATCCCACGGGAATGACGGGAGGATTGTGGTAGGTATTTGGATTTACTAATAGGACTTTCATTAAAACAAACCTTCCGAATCCCTGTTCCTTCTCATCCTCTAAAATATGATTGCTCAATTAGGAACTATATCACATCTAATCAAGAATATCTCATTTCTAAATAGCTTAGACCTTTTTAGACGAATTCCTTTTCAGATTTAAGGTATCTTTCACCTAAGTTAAAAACTGATTTAGATGTTCTTCAGGCGTTCCATCTTTTGTTAAAATTTTATCCTCTACTACATTTTCTTCTTTCTGGCAGTGAATATGTCTTGGGAATGATGTTAGATTGGGATGGTGAGGGGTTGTATCAAACCGGTATAAGGATTTCCCAAATTGCCAGTGAAATGAAAACTTACCAAGAACGGGATAACGAATTTCGATCCAAGAATGATTGACCAATTCGAGGTGGATTCTATCGATATGCAATTCAATATCATTAGTAATATCCGCAAACTCCGATTGAATAATTTTAACAAAAGCTAAATATCTCAATAGCATTAAAAGTCCTCGATTAGACGCTTTGCCAGTAGTTTCATTTCGTCAATGGTATGTTGAAACGACAAAGCACCTAGATAATCTTCGTACGCTGGGTGCTCCGGGATTGTTCCATCCTGGATTTTTTTTTCAATTTGTTCAGGATTATCAACATTATATTTTTCCAAAACAGACTTGAGTTGTTTTTTTTGATCTACCAAATCTTTGAGAACAATTAATGGTTCAATTTCTTTGTTTATAACGGTCATCATATAATAGATGCAAACACTCATAGAAAAGAATATCTCCCTAACGGATATTTTGAAATGGTGGAGAAGAATTTCGTTCTAAAATCTTTTTTAATTACAGAACATCCTAGGCATTCATGATACTACCGAATCCGAAAGGGCAAATGCCCAAAATCGACCCATCGGCGTTCGTGGCGCCCACCGCGGTTATCATCGGAGACGTCACGATCGGGCCGGACGCGAACATTTGGTTTGGCGCGGTCATCCGTGGGGATTTTGGGAAGATCACGGTGGGCGCGCGCACGTCAATCCAAGAAAATGCAGTCCTACACATCGAGATCGGCACGAATCTCGAGATTGGCGAGGATTGTGTCGTAGGACATGGGGCGATGATCCACGGGGCGGGAAAAGTCGGGAATAAGTGCCTCATTGGCATTGGATCAATTGTCTTACAAGGCACCACCATTAGGGATGGCTCCATCGTGGCAGGCGGGGCAGTGGTTCGCGGGGACGTCAAAGGGAAGGTCATGGTGGCGGGCGTGCCTGCTGAAGTTAAGAAGGAACTGGGAGATGAGATCTTGCGCAGTAATGCCGAAAACGCGAATACATACGTTAATAACGGCAGGATGTACAAGAAAATGCTCGAAGAGATAAGGAAATAGTCTTTCTTCGATTTTTTAATGGTTCTCTTGATCAGAATAAACCAAGTTAGTAAACATAAATGCTTAGAAATCCTGACAGTGATTATGTCCCAAGATTTTAACAGATATATTCCAGTTTTTGCCAACGCAATCTTGGCACGCCACTCTATCCGGAATTACCTCCCAGATGCAGTATCGCCAGAGATTTTCACAAACCTCGAACAATTTATTCAACAAATAGCAGTCCCGTTTTCACATCAAGTAAAAATGTCTTTACACTATGCTCCCGAGGGTAAGAAAATCTATTATTTTCCCCAACCAGAATGTTTTGCTGCTTTCATTGCACCAACATCCGTGCAAGATCAAGCGAAATTGGGATTCTGTGGCGAACTATTCATATTATTTGCGGTGAGTTTGGGTTTATCTACATGCTGGATGGGGCATTTCTGGAAAAAAACAACCTATGAGATCGTATTTGGTACTTACGAGAAATCAGCCCCCGAAATCCTCTATTGCACTACTCCCATTGGATATCGAGATGAAAACTTGAATCTCTTGAGTAAGCTAACGCTCAAACTGTTTGGTAAAAAGAAATCGGTGGAGGAGAAATTGCACCCAGATTCCTTACAGCATTTTCCGGAGGCAATATACAAAGCCTTAGATTATGCTTGCAAGGCGCCTTCCGCCATGAATAACCAGTGTTGGAGATTTACCATCAAGCAAGCATCAGATCAATATACGGTCGTTATCAACAAACCACGCGGGTATCGCCACTTCAAATGGCCATATGTTAATATTGACGTGGGAACCTCTGCAGCTCATTTCTGGGTGGGTCTCAATAATCAAAAAGTGCCCACCACAATAAAAATTGAGGATGATGGCGAAACTGTCGATTGGATTTTCATAATCGACAAAAAGCACCTAAAATAAGGAATTAAGACATTAAGAGCCTTGCCTCACCATCAAAGTAGATATTCCTTTATCCGATCTCTTAAATAATACAAAATGAGAATTACTTAATTGAAGACGATACTATGGCAAATAAGAAATCCATAAAAAAGAATGGGGCATCAAAAGCCGCCCCGGGTTATTCCAATACAAAGCTAGTCGCATATTGTGGTCTCAATTGCAAGAATTGTAAAGCTAAGTCCCAGCAGAGGTTACAACTGGCAACACGGTTAAAGGAAAATCTTCAAGAACTACCGCTTGAGCTCTTCAGTCAGATTCTCCCCCCCTTCAAGAACATAAAACAAGTTATGGAATTTTTAGAATTCCTACCTCAAATGGGGGCACAGACGTGCTGTACCGCCGAAACTTCGCCGTGTGGGAATCCTAACTGCGAGATCCGTGCCTGTGTCAAAGAAAAGGGTTTTCGGACTTGTGCGGAATGCGTTGGTTATCCAACGTGTGCAAAACTCAATTTCTTGAAACCCTTTCATCCAAACCTCATTACAGACCTAGATTTCATCAAAGAGAAAGGTTTCGACCATTATGTCGACGAGGTAATCTCCAAATTCAAATTGCAACAGGTTACTATTAAATAATCAATATTAGGATTCCAAGGATTCTAAAAAAAATATAAAAGAGATTTTCAATTACAACTTTTCATTTAACTTCCGCTTCACTTTTGGGGCAAGTTCGGTTCAGTGCCCAATAGGCAATAAAGAGACCTACAAGCCCTGATACCGCTAAAATCACCACGATACCCACGTGTGTAATTAAGTCCCCCAAATAAAAAAAGAGGACGAACAATCCGAGTAGAAAAACCCCGTCCAGACCTACGATTACCGCCCACTTCCACGCTTTCCGGTTTTGATTTACTTCCTCAAGCACGTACTTGTAGCGCATCTTTCCGAAAAGGCGGATCTTGGTTACGAATGTCAACAACACTATGGCCATGCCTACGGGGCAGTAAGCGAGGAAAAGCGGGATTAAAAGACCGATCTCAGGTCGCCATGCAAAGACTATCATTGGTAACAACGAGGCGGCGAGTTGGACTGGGCAGATAATTTTTAATTTCGCTT
>MBAA01000158.1:0-3795 GCA_001940655.1 Promethearchaeota archaeon CR_4 | reverse complement strand
GTAAGGAGGCCAAGATAGACGCGCCAGAGTCTTCGATGCCGAGCAGACCTGAAATTAGCATTACCGCGTTCATGATGGTTAGTGATATTAAAAAGATCAATACAAAATTGTAGATGAACACCTCACTCTCGAGCCAAAATTGTGATCCTTGGGGACCCGGTGCCTGGAGGAATATGACAAAGGGAAATATGAGCGGGAATAATAGGAACAGAATCCCTTGGATGTCTCGCGTCAAGGAGGCGATGTCTTTTCGCATAAGAGCCTTGACCGGTGACACGGATTTTATGGGGCGAATTTCTACCTGTGCCGGCATTTTCTGGTCGGCCAGAGACTCGATTCGTGCTTGGTGGGAGGTGAGGTTCCTCATTTTCACCAATACTAAGCGGTACAATCGCCAAGTTAAGATTACTAAAAGACCAATTCCAATTAAGGTGGATCCGAGTAATGGGAGAGAGATGTGGTCAGTGGGGAACAGGAAGAATGAGATCAAGTAAGCAGGCGCAAAGGGAAAGGGGATCAGGCTCAACACAATGTTAGTTAATCCGACATTCTCCATCGTTGCAAGACTTTGGATAATCGTTCCGATTGACTGCATCGCGATATTTATAATTAAGCTTACGGATCCCACTGCAATGCCGTAACCGAGCATAGCTATGACGCGGATAACACTGGCCTTTCGAGTTTTCGAGCCACTTCCTTTCATAATTCGACTAAACTTCTCCGTGATGATAATCAGGATGCAGAACAGCAATAGGGCATTGAGCACGGATACTCCCAAGCATACAATAAACACGACAATACTCCCTGTCGCCCAGGCCATTAGCACAGGAAAGACTGTTACAACGGCGAGAAATGGAAGGTCAAAGGAGCGCCACATCACTAGGAATTCCACCTTCTGTATTGTCGATCGTGAAATAGGTAAGATTTCCATCCACTCGAACACGTCCCCTGACATAAGCCCACTCGTATTGTTAATTCCTAAGATGATCATATATATTGGACTCATCCCAAAATAGAGGATTGTAAGTGTGACTGAAACTAAAGTACGGGTCTCATCCGTGAGAGGGATATCCATTACTAGAAAAAACATGATTAGCGGCATTATGGGGAGGATGCCTAACATAATCCCGTATACAATCTTCATTACGAGTGCTTGGTGTTTCATAGTATTCTTGTTCTTTTGCAGATTCTCCAATGTGCGTGACTGATTGCCTCCAGCGATCTGGAGTTGACTGTCCAAGAATGCTTCATTCCGCACTACTCCAGCTAGGGTATATAAACCGATTTTTTCTTGTATCAAGGGTATAACCTCCTACCTCGTGCCATTGTTACCTAAAAAGGATGCTCGCAAGTTCGTGATGATAGTATTGACAGACTCGTCCTGTTCCGTGAGGCGGAGAAACACCTCTTCGAGGTTTGCCCCTGCTTTGTTTGCTTGCTTGCTGAGTTCCTCAAATGTGCCAATTCCCACGATGAGGCCATTGTTGATGATCCCGATCCGGTGACAGAGTTCCTGGGCGACTTCCATAATGTGGGTCGAAAAAAGCACCGATCCACCGCGCTTGACCTGGAGGTCGATGATCTCCTTCACTACCTTGACCGTTTTCGCGTCAAGCCCTAGCAAGGGGTCGTCCATTATCAGGAGAGATGGGTCGTGTAGTAGCGCGGAAACAATCTGGATCTTCTGTTTGTTCCCCCGGGACAGGGTGGCGATGGTCTGGTTAATGTATTCCATCGCCCCTAAGCTTTCCATATATTCCTTCGCCTTTGTGGTGACTACCTCTCCATCCAACCCGCGTATGGATGCAATAAATCCGAATAACTCCAACGGTGTGAGGGATTTGAAAATCAGAGGTTCTTCCGCCACGTACCCTATCTGCCGTTTAATCTGGACATCATCCCCAACAGGATCAAGTCCAAGAACCTTCACTACCCCTTCCGTGGGTTCTAGCAAACCTAGGAGGGTCTTGATGGTTGTAGTTTTACCCGCCCCGTTTGGTCCGAGGAGGCCGAAGACTTCGCCGGCATGTACCTGGAAAGTGATGCCATTGACAGCTTTCTTTTTCCCAAAAAACTTCTTCAATCCATCGACAACGACAATGTCTTCACGTGAGTTTTTTTCCATATTATGACTCCTCATTTGAATATTCCCTGACTTGCGAAAACCAACCCCCGTTGTTTCCTATTTGAAATATCTGTCGGATCAAATTCTCCGAATTCCCAAGTGTTTCGATTTTATCTGTTCTATGAGATAAATTTGGGATTTCAATATGGGATCACCACAAGTATTTTCAATTTCTTTGATATTGAGCGGTTTTTCGCTATGAAAAATAAAGAAACTCCGCAAAATATACCCCAAAGTGGGGGAATTTTTAGTCAAAAGATTTTTACTCGTAAATTCTAATTTTTATTTAAGTCAAGAGAATTTTACTACTACGAGGAAAGTTGATTTAGAATGGCGTCTATTGCAAGTTCTGCTCCGAATTCTTCCCCAACTGAAGAAGCCGAAATTTTCAAATCCCTCGCTCATGAAATGCGCCGAAATGTCATAAAAGCTCTGGGGAAAAAAAATCAATCTTCATTTACGGACATTAAGACGGAAATAGGAAATATCGACAGTCCTACGCTTTCCTATCATCTTAAGAGCTTGAAACCTTTGATAGAGCAGAAATCCGGGCAATATATTTTGACAGAGATTGGCAGTATTGCTCTATTATTAATGAATCGCATCGACCAATCCCACACAATTAATAAAGCAAAGCGGCAGTTTATCTACGCGAATCTCATTACAACGTTTTGTTGGGTTGCAATGCAAATTATCGTCGCAAATCTGATTTCTCCATTTGTGGATGTTTCTCTTGTTGTCACAGTTGTTGTGGTAATTGTTTTAATATCCCAGATCAATTATGAAATCATTTGGAGACTCTACGCAACGAGCTTGGGTGGAGCCAAGGGAGGTTGGCGCCGAATTCCAAAAAAAAATCCCCCTGAAGTTCATAATGACGATAAAGGAATGTAACTTCGCAATAATTTTCAACATTTTCATTCATTTATCAAATACAAATCAAATGTGATTGCAATTTAGTGAGGAGGGATGTATAGAGAAGGCATTTGGTGATATCTAAATTGCAATACTTTATTCTCTCTTGGATAATATTGACTTAGTGATGCCAATTAAATATGAAAATATCGTTCCGTGGGGTCGTTCATTCGAAGAATACGTGAAAATGTTTGCCTTGACCACGGAGGATTTGGAACGATCAATTTTAGGTTGCGGAGATGGACCCGCGAGTTTTAATACTCAAATGAAAAAGCAGGGAAAAATAGTAACTTCCATTGATCCAATCTATTCATTCTCTGTGCAACAAATACAATCCCGCATTGAAGCGGAATCAGAGAATGTCCTCCAACAAACCAAACAAAATCAGGACAAGTTCATCTGGACGAAGATCAAATCCGTAGAAGATTTGGGGAGATTGCGGTTGACGGCCATGAAGGAATTTTTAACCGATTATGAAAAAGGGAGATCGGAAGGGCGATATTTGTCCGCAGAATTACCCAATTTACCGTTTAAGGAAAATCGATTTGAATTAGCTTTGTGCTCTCACCTGTTATTTCTGTACACGGACAATTTAAGTTTGGATTTCCACCTTTCCTCAGTTCAAGAACTTTGCCGCGTCTCACGGGAAGTGAGAATCTTTCCCCTCGCAGATGTTAACGCCGTACTTTCCCCCTATGTAGTGAAAGTCAAGGAATTGCTTACCAAACAAGGAAATAACGTAGAGGAAGTTCAGG
>MBAA01000126.1:4396-7502 GCA_001940655.1 Promethearchaeota archaeon CR_4 | reverse complement strand
CATCACTCCTGCGCGGCCAAGAGACTCCAGATCAATGACATACTCTCCCCGTGTAGGGATGCTGACGACAAAACTCATATGCCTATTACGATGCAATCTGGGGGGCAATTCGGAGCGAAAAGTCAAAAATTTTAAAATCTATAAATTATGCAAAACCATCTTAAGAGGTATAAAGGACGTTATTTATTCATTGGTCTTTTTAACCTTCATGTTTAAATCTCCATTCTGAATAGTTATTTTACATTCTCTTCAAAAAATTTCTATAAATATTCTTGAGAGAACGTAATCTTCAAGGAGTAGGCACTCTTGGGTACTCAAATTAGCATTTTGTTAGCAAGAATTTAGAATCCCATGAAAACCTTTACTTACGAGCCTTTTATTACTCCAAAGAAAAAAAAGTGGATGGAACTGGCGCTATCATTGATTTTTTAACTCGGGAATAATAAGCACTCGTTGTATTTGGCGGTCTCTATATTCGCTGGAGGTTTGGTTCACAAAAATCGCATAATTTTATTTGAGTTAAGTGTAACGTAGAAAATATGATGAAAGGTTCCACGGAGATACCTACATAAATCCATTCACACAATCTCCAGGAGGGATGTCTTTGATTACCCCACCCATACGGGAACGAATCCAACAAATTCTCGACTCGTTGAATACGAACTTGATCGAACGCCGCGAAACGATGAATTTGACGTTTCTTTCGGCCATGGCGGGTGAGAGCACGTTTTTACTCGGCCCTCCTGGCGTGGCGAAAAGTCTCATTGCCCGGCGGTTGAAATTTGCCTTCAAGGGTGCGCGATCCTTCGAATATCTTATGCATCGCTTTTCCACGCCAGATGAAGTGTTCGGCCCCATTTCCATCAGCAAATTGAAAAACGAGGACAAGCTCGAGCGCGTTGTAGACTATTACCTGCCCGGGGCGAACGTCGCCTTCTTAGACGAGATTTGGAAAGCCGGCCCCTCCATCCAAAATACCTTGTTGACAATTCTCAACGAGAAAATCTACCGCAATGGCGAGCAGGAGTTTCCCGTCAATCTCTTGGGGATTATCGCCGCCTCGAACGAATTACCCGCGGAGAATCAGGGCCTCGAAGCGTTGTGGGATCGCTTCCTCGTCCGGCGGTACGTGCCGAGCATTCAAGACCGGGGGAATTTTGAATCTATGATTACGAGCGTGTCAAATGTCTACCAGGACACCCTCGCGGAATCCGCCAAGATTAGCCTCGACGAATACACTGCTTGGCAAGCGGTCCGTGATCTCGTCGCTATTCCTCAAGAAATCTTGGATTTAATCCAGCATATTCGGGTCAAGATCGAAGTCCACAACAAGGAACAAGCGGAGAAAACTCCTCCAGGCCCGGAAATTTACGTTTCAGATCGGCGCTGGAAAAAAATCATCAAAGTGTTGCGTACCTCCGCGTTCCTGAACGGCCGCCAGAAAATTGACCTGATGGACTGCTTTCTCATCCCGTCCATGATTTGGGATAGTCCCGAGCAGACCGACCTCATGACGATGATGGTGCGCGAGAGCATCCGGCACCAAGGATATACCCTCGTCGTCAATAGCGGGGAAGTGCAGCAAGCCATCGAGAAATTGTCCCTCGAAATTGAGTCCGAAACCCAGTACGTGAAACTCAAGCAGACCAACCTGCCAGCAAAATATTATTTTAAGACCCATCCAGACGAAAAATATTACGAAGTCGCTCGCGCCGGCAAATATTGTTTGATGAGCGCCAAAATTTTTGACACGTTGAAAGTGGGGACGCAGGCCGGTGTCCGTTTTCATAGTCGATTAGATGATTATTACACCGACCGCTACATCACGAAAGTTGACGACCTGTCGTTCACTTCGGACGGGAAACACTACCATCTCAAGACGTGCGTTCAGGAAGAAAGTGGTGTCTTCACCAAAAAACCACACGACCTCGTGATTGAGTCCTGGGACGAATATATAGACACGTTCAAGCAGGAAATTCAGAAAGACCTCGCCGCCGTTGAGGACTATTTTGAGGCGGAATTGAAGCACATTCAAGACAATCTATTCGTCGACAAGTCCAACTTGTCCACGATTTTCACCAAGATTGACGAGCTGAAAGTGCAACTCCGCCAGTTGGAACTCCGGTGCAACGAATTATATGCGAAATACCACACCCTTGGCGATGACCAATTTGTGAAAAGCATACCCGTCGACATCGACAAAGTCAAAAGCGACGAGGGTCAACCCGTGGACGTTACCAACCTGAAGGAGTACGATGAAATCGACGATGGAGAAGATGAATTACCGTAAGATCATCTTCATACACATTGAACACCTAAAATAGCTTGCCAGAATTGTAAATATTGTCCGAATTGCAAGACTAACCAGACTAATCGGAATTACCCAAATTACCCTAATTGCGCTTATTGCGTTTCAAAATCACCCATTCCGTGCTTCTTCCCAAACTCCGCTATTGACCGGTCTGGAATGAGCACAACATGAGGGATCACCATTGGACGAATCCGTTTTCACCCAATTCAAACGTTTCGGGCGCATTTTAACGCCTGCCCTCCGGAAAGCCCTCGTGGATTATTGGTTGAATCGCATTGGCCTGTCCTCCGCCTTCATTCCAACCACGGCACTCGATCAAATTCAGGATTACTCCCGCATAATCGACCAGTTGCTTTACTATCCGGAAATCGCGCGTTTCTGCCAAGAGAACGATGCCATCCTCGCCGACGTCTCGATCAATCTCTTCACGACCTTCGAACAGGTCGACCAGCACGTGACCCTGCACGGTCCGTGCTCTTCCGAGGAGCTTGCTTACCTCCACTGGAAAACAGTCCCCGCGCTTGCGTTTCAGGCAGGATTGGAGGATTTTCTTGCCACCCTTCACGAGTTCGAAAGTGAAACGGATTTTAATTCCAGGTTTTTCCGGAACCAATTTCACGCCCTTCATCCTGCAGATATCACGCCCACCACTGTTATCAAGGAAACTACGGAGAAACTCGAAGCCCTCCGGCGCGCGATGCTGGATCGCTGGCACGGTCTGATCGCGCGAAAAAAATACGATGCTTTCCTGGCCGAAATGGATTCTGCCCGTGCTACCCTCGCGAAAAAACTCTA
>MBAA01000126.1:2576-4258 GCA_001940655.1 Promethearchaeota archaeon CR_4 | reverse complement strand
CGATGTCTGGTGTGCCCGAACATGTCGCGAAAGTGTTGTGTTTTGCTATCCTCCGCATAGCCATCATCGAACAACGCCCCTGCTACCTCGTGTTCTTTTCGACCGCGGTCGAGACGATTGCTCTCACGGAACTGAAAACGTCCCTCCCTCACCTGATTCGTTTTTTGTCGTACTCATTCGGCGGGGGGACAGACGCGGCGTCCGCCCTAGAAGAAGCTGTTGTCCAAGTGCAGACCGCCCAGTTCGCGAAGGCGGATGTACTCATGATTTCGGACTTCATTATGGATTCCGTGGACGCTACTACTGCAGTGGCGATCGACCAATGTAAACAAACGGGGACTCGGTTTCACAGCCTAGTCATCTCCTCCGCGGGTAATCCCAACGCGTTGTCGATCTTCGATCACAACTGGGTGTATAACACGTCATGTCACAAACCTTTCAAAGACGTGTTGAAAAATGTCCGGTATTTGAAAACTTAATTATCCTTCCCAGTTGGTCATAGCTAAGCGCTCGATATTTTCAAAATGCTTGACATTTCTCGTAATTAACGTTTCGTTGTGCTGCAAGATGATACTTGCTATAAATGGGTCAATCAATCCGATCGGTTGGCCTTTATTTTTCAGGTCCGCTGCAATTTGCGCGTAAATTTTTGCCGATCCTTCGTTGAAATCTAGGATCTCGAACTCGGAGAGAAAGTCCTGCACGTCACGTAAGTTTTTCGCGCTATTTGACGAAATAAACGCGCCATAATAAAGCTCTGCGACCGTGAATGCGGTCGTTATGAGGCGAATTGACTGTCCCTTGACTTTCTTAAACATATCTTTCGCTTTTTTGTTATCCCTGAGATATTGAATAATACAATCCGTGTCCAAAATTGGCTTGATTCACCACTTCTCCTCAATACAAGGTTCCTATCCAAGGTGCGCATCGAGATCGACCGGTTTTAACCGCCGCTTATAAATTTCTTTCTCAATTTCGTCCCATTCTTGACTTTCCTTCCAAATTCCAGCAAATTCTTCCACCTTCGCGGGGGATTTGCTCTCGGTTAGTCGAAAAATTAACTGCGAGAACGATTCGTCTTTCTTTTTAAGCCGAGCTAATTGCTTGTATGCTTCTATTGACAGCGAAATCGTTTTTTGTGTCATGTGCCTCTATAATAAATAGTTCTATTTACATTTATCTATATATAAATAACTGATGATGATCCCCATCTAGAACAATTGTTCACTATCTCGAATTAGCAAATCCGTGATTAATCGCTACAACCCCACTCATCACGTCCATTTTTCCAACAGGAGTCCCAATTTTCAGTAATGTTGCCTGGCACTGCCCGTAGATGACCGCATCCGCGCCCGTGAAATCCCAAATCGTGAATTTTTTCAAGATGTCTTCTATCGCCCTCACGTCCTTGGCCACATTGGTGGAATAATGCGCTCCCACGTAAAGCTCCTCTGCATTTATTGAAGTCGTGATAAGACGTTCGTCCTTTGCGAGAAGGGATTCTACGAAGGTCGTTGCTTGGGGTTTCCCGCGCAGGAAACTAATCAGGATGTCAGTGTCAAAGATGGGCATGTGAATCTTCACCGCGTCATTCTTCCACGAGTTCCTTATCCAATTCGGGATGTGCCGTCCTTTGCTTGAAGAGTAGTTTCTCGATCTTTTCCCACTCCTTAGCATTCTCG
>MBAA01000126.1:2409-2493 GCA_001940655.1 Promethearchaeota archaeon CR_4 | reverse complement strand
TGCCCGTTTCTCTTTCCTTAAAGCCTCGTAAGCATCGTGTGATATAGAGATGGTTTTTGATGCCATACAAGAATTACTCGTACT
>MBAA01000126.1:2299-2394 GCA_001940655.1 Promethearchaeota archaeon CR_4 | reverse complement strand
CTCCTTCTTCTCCCTTCTCTTATGGTTGTTCTTTCCCAATGGCGGCTTTTATCTCGTCTTTCGTGAACAACTTCCGGATCGTCTCGAAATTCCCC
>MBAA01000126.1:0-2209 GCA_001940655.1 Promethearchaeota archaeon CR_4 | reverse complement strand
TGCTCCCCGCTTCCCTTTTCTTGGGCTGTCATGACCAATTTCTCGTGAATGCCCATCTCTGTCTTTAACCACTCGGCGACGTATTCTCCTCCACTTCCTATGCCGATTATTATTCCTGGCAATTCCTTTTTTTCCCTTATTTAAGTCTCGATGATACTTTTCTCCAGTTTCCGGGCCAGTTTTTCAGCCGGGTCTATGTTCCAGGGCACGTAGAATGTGTCATTACATTTCGTGACCTTATTGACTACACTATCGAGGGGCATCAAGGGTCTCGGCTAATCCATACCTAAATGCTTAGCCCCCCAATGTCGATCGTGAGTGTGATATGGGTTTTTTTCCCTACTTTTAATATTTGCAAGATGATACCCCGTTTCAAGTACGGATATCACTCCAGAATCAGGTCAATTATGTAGTTAAGTGGATGTACAGCATGTCCTCGCACAAACCCCTTCGCGATGTGTTGAAAAATGTTCGCTATTTGAAAACCTAATCCCCTGCTAATTCGAAAGTTAAGCTCACAGGCATTCGCGTACCTTTTATCACGGGTTTCCCGCCTAAAATTTCCGGATCTGATACCACGAGTTCGATTACTAAATTCATCATCTGATGAATTACATGGGGTAATTTTACTTTATTTGATTTCTCGCTACTTTCTTTCAAAGATCATCTCTCCCTCGAGAGGTTGTCATTGCAACGATTATTTTACATTAACAAAAATGTCTACGTAGAATCTGAGGGGTGGAACGGGCGATCGAATCCGCCATCCGGAAATTAGGTCTCAGGAGTATAGCCCGCCGCATCAAGCTGCTGAATTTAACCCGTACACATTGAAATCTCAAAAGTAGTATGTAAAAACTACTCATTTACTATTGTTCATCGATGCGAGGACACCCAGCATGAGTGTGACATTGTTACGCACGATTAGTAGGGATCCACTGGTATTATTCTTCTGAGGGGGATGTATTCCTATCGAATAATACCCTTCCTCCCCTGACATCCAGTCTGTCTTCAGGTTTTTTATTAATAACTCAAACAAATTTGCCTGGAAGACGTTGTTGCCAATGGAAATAGCATTTCCGCTTTGTTTTCCGTGACGGATGCCAGCTTGGATCTCTCGTTCGGTCTTGTGTTCCACGTGGGCGCCTGGAGAAGCGAGGATTCCGCGCAGGTTGAGGCACTCAACACCTGCCTCGTTGATGACCAGTGCCACCTGCTGGCTAGGATCGTAAATCATCCCAATTTTCATAATGTCCCCGGTTGGATCATAATGCTCCCCACCGCGTAAACGTTTCCAGTAATTCTTCAATATTTCGCTGTCATAGTTGATTTTGAATCCTGTAATCAGATCGAGAGGATTTTTTGGTATAGGTCCTGCCAGCGCCACCGGTACCCTGAAAAATTTGTCCAGTTTCCATTGCACGATTGCTTTATTGACGAATTGAGACTTACTTGCTTCCTGAAGCAGCATCCAAGTTGCCTCTTGCCATTCGGGCGGGTTTATTTCTTTCAAATGCGGATTGTGCATTAAATATGCGTATCCAATTAATGGGTTAATATTATACGAAGTATGCCCTCCTCAAGTCGTCAAATTGTAGCTGGAGGTAGATCTCTGCCGGGACGTGCAGGATAAATGGATCGCGCAGGTTGAACGTTTGTCATCATAATATTATTCAGGTTTTGTAGGTTCTTGAATTTGAGAAAGGATCGAGTAGAAATTTCACCGAAGGTTAGGTTCCATCAAGTAACCACTCTTGGAAGTCCCGTTTTTTAACAAACCACCCCTTAACGGAGAAAGTCCACGGGGTTGCTTGTGGGGTTGGAGGTGGCGCAGAATCTCCACAAAGCGCCATCTTGGGTACCCAGATTTCCCGTCCACTAGCATTTTCCGCGAGTATAGCTCGGTCTGACACCCGGAGGACTCGGCTTGCACGGGCGGAGAGAGTTCCGCGCTCAGAGACCGCGAGATCGAAGTCTGGTAAGGTGAGAGGGATTTTTGGAGGCGGAGTTTCCCTCACGAGGGAAGGTTTACTCTTGGTTGACATGGGAACTTGAGGATCCGTGGAGGAATTCTTGGGAAGTTGAATGTTCGGTACTAGCGTGGCTCGCGCGGCCTTGACTGGAGTATTCACTAGGGCGACTATATGAAGGAGAGATTTGAGGTCGGGGTGATTTAATACCTGAATGAAGTCCTCCCGCGTTACTTCATCGG
>MBAA01000191.1:18095-18945 GCA_001940655.1 Promethearchaeota archaeon CR_4 | reverse complement strand
ATGTTATTAATCCTGAAAAAAATAGTTATACGTCGTTAATATATATGGAGTGAAAAAGTAATATGCCTGCACCAATTAACTTGTATTTTAAAAGTCACTCGGATCCGAAACGGGAACCAGTCCTCGTTGATTATTGCCGGACACCTATTGGAAAAAAGAGAGGGAAGGTGGGACGATTACGGGGGGATGATCTTGTCATCCACTGCATCAACTCGCTTGTGGATCGCAATCACTGGCTCGCGGAAAATGTGAAGCTGGTGGGGGACGTGATCGTGGGATGCCAGAGTCAAATTGGGTCGAATGCGTTAGATATCGGACGGACTGCAGTTCTCGGTTCGAAACTCGACTGGCATACTCCGGGTGTGTCCCTCAATCGATTATGTGCATCCGGTATGCAAGCATGCCACTTTGGTTGGATGGAAATCGCTTCTGGTGAAAAAGATGTGGTGATGGCAGGGGGGATTGAATTACAAAATTCTTATCCGATCCGGTCGGATACGATCGTTGAGGGGAAAAAAATCCCGATGAATCCGAAAGTGTGGGGGAATCCCTCCGTGCATACTTCTATAAAAAAGTACGGAGTAGATATGTTTCCAAACGACAAACCTGTGGCTAACTTAGCTAATGTAACTGACCAGATCCTTAGTGCGGAACTTATGGGACATGTTTGGAAGGCTCCTCGATCTGAATTGGATGAAATTGCCCTCCACTCGCAAATGAAGGCCGATAAATCCAGCGCATGGAATGGTAGGGGGAAAGAAATAGTTCCCTTAGAAGTACCCAAAATAGATGAAAATGGCACTCCAATCTTAGATGCAGAGCACCAAGTCGTTCCAAATCTGACAGAAAT
>MBAA01000191.1:15364-18078 GCA_001940655.1 Promethearchaeota archaeon CR_4 | reverse complement strand
GTATCCGCCCAAACACGGATTTAGAAACATTGGCAAAACTCAAACCCATCGCACTTCAATCCTCTAAGGGACTCCTTACGGCGGGGAATTCTTGCCCGACATCTGATGCTGGAGCATTGTGTTTATGGATGTCTCGCGGAATGGCCGAGCAATTAGGAGTTAAAATTCGGGCGACCCTCCTCGGATGCCTGGCAGTGGGGACAGATCCCGTATTACGTCTTTCAGGACCTATCGATACGGTACGCACCTTGATGCCCCGGTGTGGCACGAGTCTTGATGATATGGACTTCATCGAGATCAACGAGGCCTTTTCGACTGTCGTGTATGCCAGTTGTAAGGATCTCGACTTGGATTGGCGGGATGAACGCATAAATCAGTGGGGTGGAGCCATCGCGATTGGTCATCCTACCGGGATGACCGGATGTCGCTTCATTGGTACTCTCACGCATCAGCTGGAAACCTATGGAAAGAGTTACGGGTTCGCCACACTCTGCGTTGGTCTTGGTATGGGCATTGGGTGCATCGTCAAGCGGGAAGGCGCGTAGATCGTTTAAAATGAAGATTTAAAGATAAACCCTCTATTTTTTTATTACTTTTGAGATGCGCTCGAGAGCTTCCTTGATGCGTTCTTCAGGTTGAGTGACGGCAATGCGTACGAATCCTTTACCCCCCTCGCCAAACCCTATTCCTGGAGTGACTACCACCCCCACGTTGATTAGCTTCTTAGTAAATTTCATATCGTCTGGTTCGGGGCACTTCGTCCACACGTAAAAGGTCGCTTTCGGTTTCGGGGTAGTCCAACCCATCTTATTGAGACCATCCACGAGAATGTTACGGCGGCGCTCGTACACTTTCACAATCTTTGCGACTTCAGGAGGTTTTTGGCGAGAAGTGTAAGTCTTGAGTGCAGCTATAGCGGTTCGCTGGACAAACATTGGGCACCCGGAGTCGACTTGTGATTTGACATCTTTGAGTGCTGTGACTGCCTCCTCCGCACCATAGGCAAATCCACACCGAAATCCTGTCATATTGAACATTTTCGAGAGGGAGTTGATCTCGAGGTGGTTAGGATTTGTTTCGAGGAAAGAGGGGGCAACATAATCATCGAATGTGAATTCCGAATACGGGTTATCAGAGACGATGAGAAAATCATAGTCCTCTGCGAAATCTGAGGCGAGTTTGTAAAATTCCTGTGTTGCAATGGCACCGGTGGGATTATTTGGATAATTGATGAACAGCACCCTCGCCTGTCTTAACACATCCGTTGGAATCGCTTCCAGATCGGGCAAGAACCCATTCTCTTCCATAAGGGGCATTAAATATGGTATCCCTTCGCTGAACTTTGTAGCTCCATTCTCGTATACGGGGTAACCAGGTGTAGGACACAGGACAATGTCCCCCGGATTGACGAACGCCCGTCCAATGTTAGCAACACCATCTTTGCCTCCGAGGACGTTCATCACATTCTTGTCTGGGTGGAAGTTAAGGCCAAAGCGCACTTTGCAGAAATCTGTCACGGCCTTGCGGAAATCTTCTTCGCCCATGCTCGTGGGATATTGGTGATTCGCGGGTTTGCGGACTTCTTCACATAGTTTGTCTAAGATGAAATTTGGAGTGGGGAGGTCGGGATCACCAATCCCGAGTGTAATGAGGTCCACGCCTTCTTTGCGTTTCTTCGCTTTCAGTTGCTCTATCGTAGCGAAAATGTATGGGGGAAGCTTACTCAGTCGGTTGGCTCGCTGGTACGGCAAAGCAATAACCTCTTACGTTGAACTGGGTGTTTGAATAAGAATGGTTTTCCTCGGTATAAAAGTGCGGTTATTTTCTAATTAATAAACGATCAAATCCACGTTGTTTATTGTTTCCCAAAATAAGGACATTTTGGAAAAAAGATCTAAATAATTTAATCTATAAACGGGATAAATGAACCTCTTTGATAAGCAAAACTTTTTTTTTGCTTGTATGAAAATTGAAGCTGGAATTGATGATTGGTTAATAATTAGAGACGATTATTAATTTACTCCTCTCGTTGGAAGTAAATCGATAGCTATTATAAAAATTTGGTTAATACTTGGTATTGGGATGTTTATTGGGATGTTTTCACAACTTGCAATTGCGTCTAACGCGAATATCCATTTTATAATGCAGGAAAATCCACAGTTTATGGTTCTCCTAGCTTTTGGCGTTGTGTTGGCCGCAATGGTTGCGATTTTTGGGCGGAAAGGAAAGAGTAAAGGCGACTCTAGAAAAGAGGAGGAGAAAGACGAACAATCGCAACCTGAAACAACCGCGAAAAATGAAACTCCCGTAGTAAAAAAGCTTTCGGTGAAATTCACATTCCAAGGCGGACAAGCGTTTGACCCTTCATCAGGGACTCCGGCAGCTAAGGAGGAAATTAATAACGAACCTTCCGTTCCTCCTGAAACGTCCCCCAAACCTGCCCAGCTTGGATCACGCAATCGCACGATGTACTGTCCCTCTTGTGATCAATATCACGAGCTCGCTGAGAATAAACTCTCGGCGGGCATAACCTGCTCAATTTGCCACACTCCTTTGCATGTCATCCTCTCCTGCCTGAATTGTAGTGGTGTTCTCAGCCTCGAAGTTAGCTATTTCGTACACGCCAAGAATATGCAAGCCCAGTGCCCAATTTGTAGCAAAATCATCCCGATTGGATGATCTCCTCTACGCCAACTTCTTCTAATTTAAATCCA
>MBAA01000191.1:11214-15336 GCA_001940655.1 Promethearchaeota archaeon CR_4 | reverse complement strand
TAACGCGGTTCATGTTCTCAGGATAACGTAACTTTTTTCCCTAAGGTAAATTGAAAGACCTCATGTCATTAGGATCGAGCAAAACAACATATAAAAAAATTGTATTGTGCTATTCGGGCGGACTTGACACGTCCGTCATCCTGAAATGGCTCCAAGACACGTATAAGGCTCAGGTGGTGACCTTTACGGCTGACTTGGGGCAGGAATTCGCGGATCCAACCCATTTTAAGGTCATCGAAGAGAAAGCCAAGAAACTCGGAGCGGTCGCTCATTACACATTGGATCTGAAAAAAGTGTTCATCACGGACTACATTTACCCGGCTATCAAAGCCAACGCGCTCTACCAGAACGTCTATCCCCTTTCCACCGCCCTTGGACGCCCCCTTATCGCCATTGAGGCTGCCAAGATTGCCAAGAAGGAAGGGGCTGAAGCAGTTGCTCACGGATGCACGGGTAAGGGTAACGACCAAGTCCGCTTCAACGTCACCATCCGAGCCTACACACCTGACTTAGAAGTTCTCCAACCCGTGATTGAATGGGGGATGGGGCGTGATGACGAACTGAAATACGCGGAGAAATTCGGGATTCCTATCTTGAAAGCTAACAAGAAATACAGCACGGACGAGAACTTGTACGGTCGGAGTGCCGAATGCGACATTCTCGAAAAACCCGAGGAGATTGCCCCGGAAGATTCGAAGGAATGGACAGTGGCCCCACAACAAGCTCCCGATATCCCCGAGATCATTAAGATCGGGTTCGAGAAGGGCATTCCAGTTTCTTTGAATGACGAGAAACTCGAGCCAATTTCCCTTTTTCGTATACTCCACGACCTCGGATGCAAGCATGGCGTGGGGCGCATCGAACAAATGGAGGATCGCGCGGTCGGCCTCAAGAGCCGGGAAACTTACGAGACACCGGTAGGGTGCATCCTCATCCCTGCCCACTTTGAGCTCGAGAAATATGTTTCCACAAAGAATGAGAACGCTTTCAAGTACTTGGTAGACCAGCGGTGGACCCAGATGGCCTACGAAGGATTGTGGGTAGATCCCCTGATGGACGACCTCAACGCATTCGTCAACGAAATGAACGTTAAAGTCACGGGATGGGTTAAAGTGCGCCTGTTCAAAGGATCCGCCAACGTGGTCGCCCGCCAGTCGCCTTACGGCATCTACGACCTCAATCTCGCGACCTACGATACCAAGAGTACCTTCAACCAGAAAGCGAGCTACGGGTTCATGGATCTGTTCGGACTCTCATCCCGTATGGGGTTCCAGACCAAGTCGCGCATGAAATCCGATGGGAAAAAATAAATATGGAAGTTTAACGTTGGATGAGAATTATGGAAGATATCATAAATAATGCGTATGAACTCGGGCAAAAGTACGAAAAAGAATGCACTGGGTGCGCCCAAAGTGTAATTGCCGCAATCTTTGATGCTTTGGGTATTTGGAATGAAGATGTATTTAAGGCTGCAACCGGTCTAGCTGACGGATTGGGATTAACAGGGGATGGTGCCTGCGGTTCCCTAGTAGGAGCCTCGATGGTTATAAGTTACCTGTTTCCTAGGGAAAAGAAGGACTTCAAAGATATGCGTAAGCCTATGAAAGCCTACAGGTTGGTCAAGAAGTTGCATGACCAATTTGTGGAAAAGTATAGTTCGTGTCGATGTCACGATGTTCAAAAGAATCTTATGGGTCGCACCTACAATATGTGGGATCAAAAAGAGTACCAAGAAGTAATTTCATCCAATATGATGGAGCATTGCTCCAAAGTCGTGGGAACCGCGGCTAGACTCACAACAAAAATAATCTTGGAAGAGAGAGAAAAAAAGTAGATAAATGTTTATTCTAATTTGATAAATTGTGTGAGAATATCTCTATGATCGTTGGCGTGTCTACGGATAATTTTTTATCCCGACCAACCCCCCTCTCACAAGATATTGCTGACATCCACCAACTCAACGTGAATGCCATCGAGCTCGTCCCAAAAATGCCTATGAATTTTCGAGAAGGAAGGGTATTGAAAACCAATTTGGAGGAATTTGAGTATGTAGCTGTACATTTGCCGTCCCCTCCAATATCCCTGAAAATTCCCACAATAAATGAAATTACTAATTACTATCAAGATGCATTCCAGTTTTCAATAGAAATTGGCGCCAGCTTGGTGTTGGTTCGCGCGGATTTTTTGGGATGCGAGTCACCGAAAGACGTTGTCAAAATTTTGCATCTTATCAACGAACACGCTACAAAGAGTGGTCTTAAAATAACCCTTCTCAACTGGTTTTCCCAGGAATCCCAATGTGGCACCTATGAGCAAGTATCTGAGGTAATTAATGGCGTTGACAACAAACTCGCTATTGACCTCGGACACGCGTATCGCGGCATGGATTCCAAATCCGTTCGACTCATCGGAGAGCAGAAGTTGCGTATCAATGCGATTCGTGCCAGCGATACAACAACCGTCTTTAGTGATCTGCTGCTTGGGACGGGTCACGTTAATTATCCTACGATTATGCCTTTATTAATGGAGAGTGGATTTTTAGGCCCATTTTTCGTCACCCACAAGCGAGATCCCAGTCTAGAAAGCATCCGAACCAGTATTAGCTATTTGGAATACTTCGAACTTTAAACCAATCTTCGGAATTTCATCGATTTCGTAAAAAGTCTAGCATCGTAAGTTAATAATTCAAAACGCTAAAAAACACAAGCACATACAAGTGGATATAAAAAACACTAGTTTGGAATACACTAGGTTGTTTGCTAAAGTTATGCCTAGAACCGACCTTATAAAAGGGACGTTTACCGCGCTCCTCACGCCTTTTAATGAGAACATGGAGGTCGATGAACCCACATTACGGAAATTTGTCGACTTCCAAATTAAAGGTGGCGTTAACGGACTTGTTCCGCTCGGGACAACCGGCGAGTCTGCCACGCTCGACCTCGAGGAAACGAAGAAGGTCTTTGAAATTGTCGTGGATCAGGCGAGTAAGTCCGCCCGCAAACCCTTCGTTCTAGCCGGGACGGGGAGTAATTGTACACGCGAGGCCATCGAACTCACCAAGATTGCCGAGGACGCCGGGGCAGACGGGGCACTCCTCGTGAGTCCCTTTTATAATAAACCCACGCAGGCGGGGTTGATTGAGCATTTCAAAGCCGTGTCAAAGGCAACTAGTCTCCCCTTAGTCCTCTATAATATCCAGAGTCGGACTGGCGTGAACATCGAAGTACCTTCACTGGTCGAATTATCTAAAATCCCCAACATCGTGGGCGTCAAGGAAGCCAGCGGTAGCATTGACCAGATTACGGATACGATTCGCAAGGTTCCTCCCATCTTCAAGGTGATGTCAGGAGACGATGGGATGACCTTCCATTTGATGTCTTTGGGTGGTCAAGGCGTGATTTCGGTTGCATCGAATGTGGCGCCGAAACTTATTGTCCAATTTACTGAAGTGTTCGCGGCAGGGGACTTGACAACAGCCCGGGCATTGCATATGAAACTCTACGACTTATTTAAAGTACTATTCTTGGAAACCAATCCGGGACCTGTCAAGTGCGCTGCGGAACTTATGGGTCTTATGTCGCAACGAATGCGATTGCCAATGGTTCCCCCCTCCTCGCAAAATCGCGAGAAAATCAAAAAAGTTTTGGAAGACCTCAAGCTAATCTAATTTTCCTTTCCAGATAGATATTTGGTGCTAAATGATGGTAAATATTGCTATAATGGGATCCGATGGTGCCATGGGGCGCCTCGTCACGACAAACGCAATTCAGGAACCAGATGTAGAGATCGTTGCAGCATTTACTGTTGACGTATCATCGAACGTTGGAATGGACTTGGGGGTACTAACCTCTGGAAAACCCTTAGGCGTGAAGATCCAACCTATGAAAGAATTTAAGTCCGTAATGCAGACCACCAAACCCGATGTATTGATTGACTTCACTCTTCCCGAGGGAACTGAAACCCACACCAAATGGGCTATTGGTGAGGGTGTCCCGGCAGTTATCGGAACTACTGGCCTCAGTCCTGCGTTCAGGACGTGGGTCGTCCAAAAAGTGAAAGAAAAGGGCATCACCGTGATTATCAGCTCTAACTATTCTACTGGAATGAATATTTTCTTCAAGA
>MBAA01000191.1:8843-11197 GCA_001940655.1 Promethearchaeota archaeon CR_4 | reverse complement strand
ACCTACCTCAAAGGGTGGGATATCGAGATTGTCGAAGCCCACCACCAACGGAAAAAAGATAGTCCTAGTGGAACTGCCCTAACCATAGCTGAAAGCATCACTGGAGCCCTTAATATTAAATTGGATGACGTGGCCAAATACGGGCGGGATAAAGGCGTAAATCCCCGGAAACTCGGCGAGAAAGAGATCGGCATACACGCCATACGAGCGGGGGACATCGTGGGCGACCATACTGTAATATATGGGGGGCAGGGGGAACGGATAGAGCTAGTTCACCGCGTCACGAGTCGAGAAGCTTTCGCGCAAGGAGCAGTCAAGGCTGCTAAGTATTTAGCGAAGAATTGTAAGCTCGGGAAAGTCCTCTCGATGCAAGACGTCCTTGGACTCTAATATTAATCACGATCCCTCAACTTTAGGATTGTGGGATAAAGAATGGACGAAAAAATATTTAGTGTCACGATTAATGGGAAAGAATGTGGATTTATCCTCGAACCCAGAGACAGAAACACAACATATTCAATTATTCCCGATTGTGGTGGTATGGCTGACTCGGAACCAAGAGTTCCTGATCAAATTACTTAGCTCGAACCATGTATGGAAAAGATCTTGGGAGCGAAACGCATTTGGACAACGGTCTGGGATCTACAGACCGCTGAATCAATTGTTGTTGTCGAAAAGATGCTGCTCCTAGCCGGAAAGTTAAGTACAAAGCACCGTAGCGACTTTTTCTAGATCTTTTGAAGATTCGGGGGGGATTGTTAGAATTTTCCTTCCTAATCTAAAATTTACCTTTAGATCAAAGCCTTAATGGCGTCATCTAGGCCCTGCAGTGTAAGCTCGAACATTGGAAAAATGGATGCTATCTTGTCAAGTGACTCCGCGTGGAAATAGTTGGAAAAATGGAGCGGGTTGATCCACACTGCTTTTGCAAAGTGGTGGTGGAGTAACCGCAACCACTCTATAGACGTCAGGTGGTAGTACACGTCTTTTGTCCACGGATTTTCGTCTTGTAATTCCCACGGGTGCATCGAAGCGTCCCCGATGAGGAGGAGGCGTGTTTTTGCATCGTAGTCCCGGAACAATTTGGCAGTGGGGTATTCCTTCTGGGTATCCATGTCCTCGAAAATGGAGTTGTAAATCGTGTTGTGGAAGTAGTAGAAGTTGAACCGCTTGAAAACGCGGAGCGAGTGCGCGGCGGAAAACAGACGGGACACCAACTGGTGGTGGGGTTGCATGCTACCGCCCGTGTCCATCAAGAGTAGAAGTTTGAGATCATTTTTCTTGCGTCGCTGGAAGACGAGTTCTATCCACCCCCCGTTACGACAGGTGAGGTCAATGCTCTTGTCCAAATTCAACTCGTCAATCGGACCGACCCGCTGGAGCTTGCGTAACTTCTTGAGGGCGACCTGGAAGTGTCGGGTGTCAAGGATGAGATCATTTCGCATGTTGTGGAAACGGCGCTCGGATGCGACCATCATTGCTGCCTGTCCGGATGAAGTCCCGCCCGTATTTGTACCATCCTTTCCCTTTCCACCTTTCCCTGTATTGCCTTGTAACCCCTCCCCAATGCCTTGGCGATCATCTTGATCTGATCGATCACGTTCGGGTAGTTCCGTGGTACTATCTGCGATTGGTTCCTTTTCAGGTGGATGAGTTAAATCGGGTTCCTTGAAGATATTGTCAACTTTGGGTAATTCCGCGAGTTTCGTTAATTCAGCCGCTAACGACTCAAAGTTAGAAACCCCACCTTTCCCCAGTTCCTTGTTTTTGAACATCGCGAGAAACGCTTGGTCATAGGAGTCAAAAAACTTCTCGTCTTTTATCAGGATAGAGCGGGCCACGTGATAGAAATCGTCCACGGTGCTAAAAAGTCCCTTATTAGCAGCCTCTACGAGCGTGAGGTACTCGCTAGGGGTAACCGGAACGTGAAATCCGTCCCGGAGCCGGTAATAAAAGTCTAGGAAGAGCATCTTTGTAGCACCCGTTCGGACTTAAGCGTGACAATATCAGTGCAGATCAGTCTCGTCATCTCGCCGAGGTTTAGCCCCGCGATCGTTTCGCAACTTTCTTCATCGTAACCTGCTCATGGGTATCCAGCCCGAGCAGCTACAATGTAAAAGAAGCAGATTGATGCTTTTAGTTTTGTGGATTTTTTACCTTGCCTCGTTGCCGGAGATTTTATAGGCATTCTGTAATGCGCTTAGAGTTATGATTAAACCCGCTTCAAATGAAGTTAAAAATTCCATAACTCAACAAAAATCGCTGAAACTACCATTTAACTTCACAGAGATTACGAAAATCATTAAGGAGCACCCAACGCCCTTTCACATTTATGACGAAAGGGGCATTCGAGA
>MBAA01000191.1:8499-8705 GCA_001940655.1 Promethearchaeota archaeon CR_4 | reverse complement strand
GGCCCTGCACGAACAGGGAATGCAATAATAGGCAAACCAGAGGAAGCGAAGTACGGGTTCACGAAAAAAAATCTTCTCGAGGGTTATGATTTGTGTCGTGCCAAGGGAGTCCAGCGATTTGGATTGCACACGATGGTAGCATCCAACGAACTTAATTCTCAATACTTCATCGAGACCGCAAGAATGCTATTCGATTTGGTTGTCGA
>MBAA01000191.1:1669-8443 GCA_001940655.1 Promethearchaeota archaeon CR_4 | reverse complement strand
GGATTCCCTACAGACCTAACCAAGAAGCTGTCTCGTATGAGAAAATTGCCGAAGGAATTCAGGATGCTTATGAAAACACAATCGAGAAGAATGGTTTCGCTCCCCTCAAAATCTTTATGGAGTGCGGGCGGGTCATTACCGGACCTTATGGATATCTGATTACCAAGGTCTTGCATTTGAAACAAACCTACAAAAAATACGTTGGTACGGATGCCAGCATGGCCAATCTGATGCGGCCGGCCATTTATGGTGCTTATCATCACATAAGTGTCCTTGGTAAAGAATCCCGACCTGTGAATCAAAAATATGACGTGACCGGTAGTCTCTGCGAAAACAATGACAAATTTGCTATTGACCGGATGCTGCCAGAGGTCCGAATTGGGGACATTCTCGCTATCCACGATACGGGCGCTCATGGATTCGCAATGGGATTTAATTACAACGGGAAATTGCGCTCTGCTGAATTACTGCTCCGGGAAAATGGCACTGTCACCCAGATCCGTAGGGCAGAAACGGTTGCAGATTACTTTGGAACCCTGGATTTTAATAAATTGAAACAATTTGAGGTTTAGGTTCGATCTTCAATAATTTTAAGGGTTATTTTATCTATTTTCCTCCATATGGACTTGGTAGATTGGCTCCGTCTCAAAAACCTCGAATACAAAGACAAGGTTCTCCATTCAGGACAATTCAGCTTGAAGTCATTGGCGGACAAATACGGCACGCCGTTGTATGTCATAAACGAAGACGTGATTCGCAAACGATACCAAGCCTTAAAAACTGCCTTCGCTAAAAGTGTGGACGCTTATCGCATCCATTACGCGGTCAAGGCTAACGCTAGTATTGCTGTCCTTAAAATCCTTTGTCAAGAACAAGCGTATACAGACGTGGTTTCCCCAGGCGAGCTCTACCTTTGCCTGAAGGCAGGATTCCCTCCGGAAAAGATTCTCTATACCGGGAATAACTTCACAAATGAAGAACTTCGCTATGCCGCTGAAACGGGCGTTATGATCAATCTAGATGATAGTTCCCAGATCGATCGCTTTGCGGATATCTGCAATAAGTTGAACCTTAAGAAGTCTCTCGTTAGTTTCCGAGTAAATCCCGAATTTGGTGCGGGGCACCACGAACACACCATTACTGGGGGTAAGAACGTGAAGTTCGGGATTTTAGACGAGCAAATTACCGATGCTTACACGAAAGCCAAGAAAGCCGGGTTCCAACGCTTTGGTGTTCAAATGCACGTTGGATCAGGTGTCCTAGAGATACCACCCTTCGAACTCGCTGCTAATCGGTTCATTAAGATTGTCGAGAAAATCGCCCTCAAAGTGGGAATTACATTCGAGTTTATCGATTTTGGAGGCGGTATCGGTATCCCTTACCGGGTAGATGAAAACCCCTTGGATCTGGACTCATACACCAGAGCTCTTGTGACTCCCTTCAAGGCATTTGTAGCGAAAGGTGAGGTGGGTAAACCCATATTTTGCGTGGAACCGGGGCGATATCTCGCCAGTGAAGCCGGTCAACTTCTCCTCCAAGTAAACACCATCAAAAAAACCCCCTACAAAACCTTCGTGGGTACGAATGGTGGTTTCAATGTGCTCATCCGCCCTATGATGTACGGGTCGTTTCACACGATCCTTCCGGTGGTTCGAAGAGAGGTATCTCCTATCAATGCCGATGTCGTTGGTCAAATTTGTGAGACAGATAATATCGGTAAAGATCGGGAGCTCCAAGGTGTTCATGAAGGGGATTACTTGGCCATCTTAGACACGGGGGCCTATGGATACGCGATGGCTTCGGAATACAACTCTCGCCCGTTGCCCTCGGAAGTGTTAATCCACGGAAGAACCGTTGATATCGTTCGGGAGCGACAATCGTTCGAGGATCTGCTCCGGCACCAGCGAATCCCGCCTCATTTGGAGTGAAAGTAAAACATACTCACGTGTGTAGGAAATTGAGCGTTAACCTTTTTTTGTCATATTCTATTTGCTCAATACCGGTTCTTTGGAGACGTGTGATTCCGTGCCATTCCCTTACCATATCAAGGATTTCGATTTCATCAAAGCCCACGGTCTCGGGAACGATTTCATTTTATTTGACCAGCGAGTCTATGATGTCCCTGAAGATGTCCTGCCAATTATGGCCCGCACGATCTGTCACCATCATTTCCACGTTGGGGCAGATGGGATGATCCTCGTCTGTGATCCCACAAGTCCCAAATATGACATCCGTTTCCGCATTTTCAACGATGACGGGTCTGAATCGGAGATGTGCGGTAACGGAATTCGGATATTTGCAAAGTATGTATACGAACAACGCATTGTCACGAAATTAAAGATGAATGTGGAAACTAAGCGTGGTCTTGTGATTCCTGAATTGATGAAAATTATGGGGGGGACGATTACGGGAATCCGGGTAAATATGGGCCCCCCAATTCTAGATCCTGCTAAGATTCCAGTTAAAGCAGACGAGCCAGTACTAGATACAGCGATTAGGCTGGATAACCGGGAATTTCATTATTCATCGGTTTCAATGGGCAATCCACATTGCGTGGTGTTTACTCCTGACTTGAATATGGAAACGGTCAAGAAATATGGGGCAATCTTGGAAGCAAAGACGGATCTCTTTCCGCAAAAAACTAATGTCGAATTCGTGCGTGTTTTATCAGAACAGGAGGCAGATTTTCGAGTTTTTGAACGTGGCGTGGGGATCACCAACGCCTGTGGTACGGGAGCTTGCGCTGCTGGAGTCGTGGGCGTTTTATTGGGAAAATTCAAAAGAAACCACCCGATCATATTTCACATGATGGAAGGGGATCTCACCATCACCTACACTGGCGAGGTCGTCTTCATGGAAGGTCCCGCAACGGAAGTTTTCCGCGGGCATATCAACGACCTTGTCATCGAGTGAACCCACAATGGGGCAAACCATTTCCGAGAAGATTCTGGCCGCCCACAGTAAGGATAAGGCAGTGACTCAGGGGAATTACATCTTGTGTAATGTGGATCTCGCCCTCACGAACGACATTACCTCCCCAATTTCAATTGACGTGTTTGATGAAATAGTCGGTTCCTCTGGAAAGACGGTCTTCGATCCAGGGAAAATCGCCTTAATTCCTGACCATTTCACGCCAAATAAGGACATAAAATCCGCCCAACAGGCCCAAAAAATGCGGGAGTTTGCGAAAAAGCACCACATCCAACATTATTATGAGGTAGGGCGGTGTGGCATTGAGCATTGTTTTTTGCCAGAGCAGGGCATTGTCTTGCCCGGTGATTTAGTGATAGGGGCGGATTCCCACACGTGCACCTATGGGGCGCTGGGGGCCTTTTCCACGGGTATGGGTTCAACTGACATCGGTGTCGCGATGGTTTTAGGTGAAGCGTGGTTCAAGGTACCAGAAACCATTAAATTCGTCTATACAGGAAAATTGCCCAAGTTCGTGTCTGGTAAGGATCTCATCCTTCATACAATTGGACAAGTTGGCGTTGATGGGGCAAATTACTGCGCAATGGAATTTTGCGGGGAAGCCATCGAGCGATTGTCGATGGACGGGCGCTTAACAATGTGTAATATGGCAATCGAAGCTGGGGCAAAGAATGGAATTGTCCCCCCTGACGAGATAACACGAACCTACGTGGACAAGCGAGCGAAACGTGCTTATAAATTCTTCAAGAGCGACCCTGATGCGACGTATAAAGACACAGTTACAATAGACGTGAGTACCCTCGAACTGCAGGTTGCATACCCCCACCTGCCGTCAAATGCAAGAAACATCTCAACAGCAGAGGCTGAGCATATCTCCGTTGATCAAGTCGTGATTGGGAGTTGCACCAACGGTAGAATGGAAGATCTCGCGACAGCTGCCCAGATTTTCAAGGGAAGGCACGTGCATCCTGATGTCCGTTGCATCGTAATTCCTGGCACGCAAGAAATATACCTCGATGCCATTAGTCAAGGATACATCGAGCAATTTGTCCGAGCGGGCGCGATAGTTTCGACACCTACCTGCGGGCCCTGTCTCGGCGGGCATATGGGGATTCTCGGAAAGGGAGAGGTAGCCGTATCTACCACGAATCGCAATTTTGTCGGGCGCATGGGACACGTGGAAAGCAAGATTTACCTGGTGGGACCAGCAATAGCCGCGGCGACAGCCCTCAAAGGTTATATCTGCGGTCCGGGAACAGTGCAAAAAACATCATGAGAAGCAAACTATATGCATCTTAAAGGACGCGTCATTCAATACTTGAGAGATAACATTAATACTGACGAGATTATCCCCGCCCGTTACTTGAGCACTAGCAATCCTGATGAGCTATCGGGTCATTGTATGGAGGATCTCGACCCTCACTTTCTCGATAAGAATCCGAAGGGGAGTATCCTCGTTACTGCCGCAAATTTCGGGTGCGGGTCTTCGCGGGAGCATGCTCCCATCGCGATTAAAGCGAGCGGGATAACGGCGATCTTAGCTAATAGTTTCGCTCGCATATTTTTCCGGAATGCCATCGACATTGGATTACCTATTTTCGAATGTCAAGATGTGCATCGGATATCTCCTTATGATGAGTTGGAAATTGACGCAGATGCCGGTATTATCTATAATAAAACCAAGGGAGAGCAATACCACACTGGGATGATGCCCGCGTTCCTACAAGAACTCATCAGTGCCGGTGGCCTAGTTCCGTGGGCGCGCCAGCGGTTAACAAATATGTCAGAGCAATAGTCCACCTTAATTTAATAAGGATATTTCTCAATGGGGATCTATATGGCGCGAAGGATAAGATTTGCTTCGTACCTCTTCTGTTTCCTCTGCGTAGGCCTCTTATGTTACTTTCCTTACGCGCGCAGTGCCTCTTTTTCTGAAACGGTCGAGATCCGGCACTATCAAGTGGTATTTTATCTTGTCTCGTTGCAAGAAGGCGAGTTATTCCATTTAAATTGTTCCACCTATTTCAATTCCACCGTTCACGCCTTCATACTGACTGAACGGCCCACCGAGGATCTCGTTCACTCCAACGGCACGTATAAAGATGAATTGTTGTGGCCTATTGTCAATGCCTCAGACGTAGGAAACAAACCCAACGCCACAGTCGAAATCCTTAGCAATGAAACTAAAATTTTCTACATCCAACTCGTCCAACAAGCAGATAAATCGGATTACCTCCTCGTGGATGCTTGGGTCTCTCCCGATCGACTAGATTTCGCTATCACTCGATATTATATTCCCTTCATTGCGGGATTTCCCATCCTTGAAGTGGTTTTGGCGGTTACTGCAGGTTTATTTGTAACACGGAGAATCTATAGGAACAAGTATAAAATTAAAAAGTAGGGAAAAAGAATCTTTCATCCTATTTTTTCGGCCCGATGATTTTCCGACCACTCATGTAGGGCAGGAGAGCTTTTGGCACGCGTACCGTGCCGTCTTCGTTCTGGTAGTTCTCGAGGATGCAACAAATCGTGCGTTCGGTGGCAATCGCCGTGGAATTGAGGGAATGTGGCACGTACCATGACTTTTTCTCGCCCGGCACACCGGCTTTGATCTGAAGTTTCCGCGTTTGGTAATCCGTGCAATTCGAGCAAGATACGAGCTCCCGGTAGGTGTTCGATCCGGGGAACCACCCTTCGAGGTCGTATTTCTTCGCCGCGTTGTCATTCATTTCCCCGGACGCAATATTCACCACGCGATAGGGAATCCCGAGGACTTTATAGATACCTTCTGCATTTGCGATCATTTCCTCGTGGAGTTTCCACGAATCCTCGGGTTTGCAATAAATATATTGTTCCACCTTCTCGAATTGGTGAACTCGGAAGATTCCGAGAGTATCTTTGCCGTGTGAACCTGCTTCCTTTCGAAAACACGAGGAGACGCCGCAATATTTTAAGGGGAGCATTTTCTCATCGATGAAATCTTTCTGGTGGAGGGCTGCCAGCGTCTGTTCAGATGTGGCGATAAGAAACAAATCCTCGTCTTGAATCTTATACAGTGTTTCTTCAAAGTCCGCAAGCTCTGCCGCCTCGGCAATGATGTCTCTCTTGAGGAAGAAGGGTGTCCACCACGGGGTGAATCCTCGCTGCGTGAGGAAATCTATCGCGAAATGGAGGAGGGCAAGATTGAGAAATACAAGGTCATTTTTCAGATAGTAGAAGCGGGAACCCGCTACTACGGAAGCAACCTCCACATTCGTACCATCCGTGGTCTTGATTAGATCTATATGCGAATTAGGGGCAAAAGTGAATTCTGGTTTTTCTCCCACTTCACTGGTGATCACATTATCCGCATCAGATTCGCCCACAGGGACAGTCTCGTGGATGATGTTGCCCACACCGTACCGGTATTCGTCACGTTTGGCGAGTAATTCAGGTTCTGTCTTTTCGAGGTCTGCAATCTCCTTGTTAATTTCCTTGGATTGTTTCTCCAGAGCCTTCGTGTCTCCCTTTTGGCTTTTTATCTGTCCGATTTGTTTGGAAATCTTGTTTTTTTGGGCTTTCAATGCCTGTACTTGTTTGGTGGCATTCCGCCACATATTATCGTACTTCACGACAAGGTCGGGATAATCAAGCTTGCGGAACCGTTTTTTCTGTGACGTTTTCACTCGATCTAAATCTTCACGGAAGATATCTATGGGGAGCATAACACAATACCTCGCATACAAAGAGCATTTTTCGATGCTTGAAAACTTTTGGTTGAATCGACTAGGTTCCAACCGTATTACTCCATTATTAACAACAAGTTCACGATTTCAAATAGTAAATGACATCGTAAAATCACCA
>MBAA01000191.1:1350-1650 GCA_001940655.1 Promethearchaeota archaeon CR_4 | reverse complement strand
TCGCCGTTCGGGACGTGCGGGGGCAAAAGCATTCTTTTTTTAATTCCCATCACAAGATCTGGATGAAGGACAGCTCAGATCCTGAAAATAATCGCAAAAAGCAGAGACAGGACACTGGTTACATAGAGGTTTATTTGCTTTGCAGACAAGGGCGCCAAGGTCGAGAAGAGCCCAGTTATATTTCTTCACGTATTGAACGGGAGGAAGCAAGTCTTCCGCGAGTCTGGTAAGTTGGGGGGTTCGTCGGGGATCGGACGATGATTTGGGATGAATTGAAAACATGCGGGCAAAAATCCGAAT
>MBAA01000191.1:0-1317 GCA_001940655.1 Promethearchaeota archaeon CR_4 | reverse complement strand
CCATGCGAAACAAAGTACTGCCCTTGAAATGTAATCTCCTAATCCCATCAACCCCGCGAGTTTCTCGTACGTGCGGGGGATTTTCCCCCGGTACAGTTCCTGCAATTCTTGGGCTAGTTGTTTTAGGTGGCTGGCCCGACGCTGGAACAAACCAAGAGGTTTCAGTAACCCCTGTAAGCTTTTTTCGGATATCGCAAGTAAATGCTGCAAGTCGAATAATTGCGCGTAAATTGCGGGGAAATAGGTGCCCACTTTCCAGGCGCTAGTTCGCTGCAGGAGAACCTCAGCGAGTAAAATTGCGAAAGGTTTTCGCAATCGTCGCCACGGAAAGTCTCGTCGCCCCTTCTGACTATACCATGCGAGTAAAGCTGAATGCATCGGCAACAAGGGATGACGAGTAGGTGGTGGCATATGAGCCTCATCTTTTAGTTGGACTAAGGCCTTAAAAAATAATTTATACCGAACGTACACGGGAATTTGTTTAAAGGGACTGGTTGCGATGGAATATGTAGGGTGTACCCTCAGTTTGCTCGTGATCCTCGAAGCCCAAGCGTTCAAGACAATGGTTCTCTTCGGCACGCGGTTCGCCAATTCATCCATCTCGCGAGAGGACTGGAAAGAGGTTTACGGGTTCCTGCTGGGTTACAAGGAAAATGAAGACACGTTAAATATCCAAAGTATGGTGCCCTTTATCCATGGGTCCGCCACCGAAGTGAGATTCAGTGAGGAGGATTACGGACTCGCGGAAGAAGTGGTGGACAAAGCAGAGAATGCTGGGCAATTCCTCGTGGGGTGGTTCCACACTCATCCTGGATTGGGCCTATATTTATCTGATATTGACATACTCAATCACTTGGGGTTCCAATCGGTCAACCCGCTCGCCGTGGCAGTGGTCTTGGATCCTGCTCTCGTTGCAGAAATGGGGTATGGTTTTAAGGTTTTTGCCCTCGATAATCCTGACGAGGGGCCTGCAGCGAATCCATTGGAGCGAGAATTCAAAATTCAAGGGCTAGATCCAACATTTCTTGCCGCTACGTTACTCCGTGTAGTACAAGACGCGGCATTTCAGCGTCCCCTCGCTCCTGAGTTTAAAGAAATATCTCAATTGGCAGGGGAGCCTGAAAAAACTGAATTTATTAACGAATATTTTCCCCCATCACCAATCCCAAAACCGCCTCCTTCTCTCGATTCAACACTAATACCCCAAAGTAATATCTCAGATTTAGAAAATTGGATTGAACCGAAACCTCTACTCGCTGATATCACCGCGAGGGGTGGGATTTGTTCCGAGATAGATTGTGTTCCGTCCGCCGAATG
>MBAA01000004.1:541-10413 GCA_001940655.1 Promethearchaeota archaeon CR_4 | reverse complement strand
GACAAATTAAATTACTGCCAACATTTTCCTATAAAAAAGAGTGGAAAAAAACGAGGAAAATTTATACCCTGCGTCCACGCCGGCCGCCCTTGCGTCGAGTCTTGTCGTGGGGAATGGGCGTTGTTTCTTCAATTCGTCCAACACGTAAACCAGATCGTGCCAATGCACGAACTGCTGCTTGAGCACCAGCTCCGGGGGCTTTTGCACCGTTACCACCGGGCGCCCGGACAAATATGTGAATGTGAGTGATCCCCTTGTCGTGAAGGTCCCGGGCAACCCGGAACCCACACTTCATCGCCGCGTAGGGTTTACCCTCATCTCGATCTGCTTTTACTACCATACCGCCCGTGCATTTCGCGAGGGTCTCAGCCCCGGTTAGGTCGGTCGCAGTAATGATGGTATCATTATAACTCGCAAAGACGTGACAAATAGCCCATTTCTCGGCGCTTTTCTTCTTTTTCTGCATTCACTTCATTCCTCCGAATCGCTGGCCTCGTTAGGGAGGTCTCCAGTCCCTTCTGTGGTATCCTCTTCCGCTTCTTCTTTCTTGGGAGCTCTCCCTCCCTTGCGGGAACGGACTGGAGGCCGCTTGGTAGGTTTAATTTCTGGAATTACTTCCTGGGCTTGCGTCCCCGCTGCTCCCGTCATCATCTGGTAGATGGGATGTTCTTTATTGGCATAGGGACTCCACGCGGCAAACGCGATCTTCCCTTCATCCTTCCCCAAGATGAGGTAGGAGGGAGAATTCACGATTTGGCCATCCACGGCAATGTGGTGGTGCACGATGAACTGACGCGCCTGAGTAACGGTCTTCGCCAAACCAATCTTGTAGACCTGCGTTTGGAGGCGCCTATCTAAAAAGTCTTTGATGGATAAGTTGAGGACGTCATCAAAAGTATGGCCTCCCGGATTTAAGAGGCCCATCCGAATGAGACGATCGACAATTTGTTTCAATTGGCGTTTACCTTCTTCGCCTGATAATCCCCGGAGTTTCCGAACGGTTTCACGGAACCGGGACAATTGGGTCTTGTGCTTCCACAATTCCCACTTATTTCGGAGACCATACTCTCCCACTGACTTTAATTCTTCCTGAATCCGGGCTTTCTCCCACGGGTGACTTGGTGTTACTACCTTCGGTCTTTGTCGTCGCGGATCTCCCATATGAACTCACCTAGAAGTTGACTACTTCTTTTCCTCTTCCTTTGCTCCGGACGATGCACCCTGCTGGCCCTTCTTCTTCCGGGCGACCCCGATGATCAAACCCGAACGTCCAGTGGTGCGTGTGTGCTGCCCACGAACCTTGAGATTGAGGTGGTGCCGGACGCCTTTCCAGCTACGGGTCTTCTTCATACGATCAACGTCAATCTTCAAAACGAGCGCCAGATCCGTGCTTGATATGTGGCGGTCTTCGCCTGTTCGGAGGTCCTTTTGGCGATTTACCATCCATCGAGGGATACCGTATTTGAGCGGATCACCCATGATCTGCTCGAGTTTTGATACTTCCTTTTCACTTAAATTTCCAGCCCGCATTTCCTCATCAATCCCCGAGACGCGGAGGATTGCTTGGGCCATTCGTCGCCCAAGACCCTTGATGCCACTTAATGATTGAACAATTTTTTGATTACCATCAATGGACGTGTTCCGGACACGTAACAAGGGACGAAAAGATGCGGAACGTGTTAATTGTTGTGGCATTTGTAGAACAATTCTCAGATATTTTTCAATTTTTCGGCTCGCACGCCGTTTCAATTTCCCAAGAGTTCCAAACCGAAGATCCTCATAAATTAGATGATAATAAAAGGTTCGGCGGCGTAGACGTACACGGGAACAATGACGACGTTCGTGACAGGTTTCAGTGAAGTCAAGTTGAAACTGCCTGCGGGGATCCCCCTCGCATCTGGTTTTGATCTTGCAGAAAAGGCGAGCGACGCTATCCACTCTCGGGCGGTGATCGTGCAATATGACGATTATGCGGTAGCGATTTTAAGTTGCGACCTCTTTGGAGTACCCGGCCGATTTGTGACTAACGTGCGAAATATCGTGTATTCTGCAACAAAGCATAGAATAGAACAATTGGCGCTCATGATTGCGGCCACCCACACGCATTACGGGCCCGCTTTACCGAGATTATTTCCCATTCTTCCCGCGGCGGAATCTCACCCGCTGGATGTAAAATATGACTATGAAGGTCTAACCCGCCAGCTTGGAGAACAATTAGCTGCAGCGGTGATTCACGCGTGGAACAATCGAAGGCCAGCATCCATAAAAGTTGGTACCGCCAAGTTGCCACCAACCACGATGCACAATCGGCGGACATGGGATCCCCACGCGGGAGATCCTGATCTGGAACTCATTACATTAGAAATTACCCGGGAAGATGGTCAATCATTGATCCTGTACAACATGGCCACCCACCCCCTAGAACACCGTGGGTTGAAAACCTATAGCGCAGACCTCTTTGGATTAGTCGCAATGGAATTGGTTAACCGTTCTAAATCCAAGGTCATAGTCTTACCCTTAATTGGCGCAGCGGGGAATGTAGACCCCGGAACTCCCCCTAATTTACCCGAGAAACCTGGAATGCACCTTACTGAATCGCCAACAACCATCGTGAACAATACATGTGATGGAATTGAACACAGTATAGCGCATGGTACCCAAATCATCGGAGACGCGTTACGAGCCGTTGTAAAACTCGTCTCGATCCCCGTGGCAAAAGCAGATTTCGCGGACAACCATTCATTTCTGCGGATCACTGGCTCCGATCCAAATTTCACGGTCGACACCCAAGTTCAAGTGATTCAGATAGGTAATGTGGCTATCGTTGGTTTACCCGGGGAACCTGTGGCAATCATCGGTCGTAAAATTAAGGAATTGGGGGTCAACCTTGGATTCCAGAAAGTGTTAGTTGCCTCCCTTGCAAATGATTTCATCGGCTATTACTTTCCCCCTGAATCTTATGATGCTGGGGGCGATGAAACTCAGTTTTGCGTGCATCGGGACGCGGGTAACATTATTCTGGATGCTGTGAAGCAAGTTCTCGAAAAAGTCAAAAATTTGGACGACTAAGATTCTCATAGTCAGGAGTGTTAGATGTGCCAGAAAAAACTAAAAATCTTTATTTCAGCAAAACTCCCTTGAGGCGTCTCATGAAACAGGCGGGAGCGGGCCCCGTGTCTGAGGACGCGATCCAATCATTGATTACCCAACTCGAAAAACGCGGGCGGGAAATCACCCAAGTGGCAATCAAGATAGCTGACCACGCGGGGCGAAAAACGGTTACTGCCAACGATATCGCACTGGCTATGGATTACGTGGAACAACATGGCAAAAAGTGAAGCACGGCCGGTCAAGACACGAATTAAAAAGAAAGTCACTGGGGGATCTAAACCAAGCTCCCCGAAAAGGACATTCTGGGCTCCATTTTTACACATCTATCAACCTAGATGGCAGCGACCGGACATATTAAAACAGATCGATGAAGAATGTTATCGACCCCTCTTTCGCGTGATCGATGGGTCGCCCAATGCACGAGTGACTATTAACATCAACGGCGTGCTCATAGACCTTCTCTACGAACATAATTTGGGTGAGACGGTCGATCTCCTCAAAAAGCTGGTAAATGAAGGTAAAGTCGAAGTGGTGGGAACCGCCAAGTTCCACCCGCTGATGCCACTCCTCCCACCGGACGAGAATCGCCACCAGATCGACTTGAATGAGATCACGAACACTGCCACCTTTGGCACCCAGTGGTCCCGCAAGGGTTTTTTCCCCCCAGAAATGGCGATCTCCCCCGAGGTCTTGAAGACCATCCAAGATGCCGGTTACAAGTGGGTGATCGCGAGCGGTATCGCCTGCACAGATGCTTGGCCGACTAACATAGTCCACCAACTTTCCAGTGGATTTGACATCTTCTATCGGGATGATTACGTGAGTAATGACATCTCGTTCGGCAGACTCGATGCGAGTGGATTCGTGCAAAAAATAACCCACATGTATGAGGATGATAGTTATATCATTACCGCGCAAGACGGGGAAACCTTCGGCCACCACATCAAGCACGCTGAACAGACTTTCCTGAAAAAAGTCTTCGAAAAAATCGCCAAGTCAGATAATGTTGAAATATGTTTCATCTCTTCCCTTAATACTAAATTCCCCGTGAAGAAGGGTAAGCCACCCCGTCCATCCAGTTGGAGCACGGATATGCAGGATATCGAAAATGAGGTTTATTACCCACTGTGGAAAAATCCGGATAATCCGGTTCACAAGATCCAATACAAGCTCCTCAGTCGCGTGAATAAAATCATTCAGATGCTCGACGAAACCCAGGATCCAGACCTCAATAACAGCAATAATGGAAAGTTGAATATGGAATATCAGGATTACAAGAAAACCGCGCGACATTTTTACGACTCGGGGATCAGCTCGTGTTCTTTCTGGTGGGCTTCGATGCGTCCGATGTGGTCTCCCAACTTGATCCTCAACGGCATGGAACTATTGATTAAAGCCGCGGTGAATGCGCGGTTGGCGCTCGTGAAGGTGAAAAATATCGAAAGTCAAGAATTGCTCGAGGAAATTTCGATGTATTATTCCCAGCTTCTTGGGACGATCACCGACATGGAAGCTCAACGGGAACGGGTACGTCTGCTGCCGCCGGATGTCTTGAATGAGGAAGATGTAGATAAATTGGGTAAAGGGAGAAAGAATTCAAACACAGTTCACGAATAATTGCCGTTCCGTAGAATTTTTATCTCATTTTTCCAAGATGGTCTCTTTGACCATTGTCCCAAAGTGGGTTGCACCTGGTCCAATCCGAGCGAGAAGTTCCATTCCGGGTTTCAGCTGTGTTACCGAGATTGGTTTGCCGTCTTTACTTACCACGCGGATGGTTTCGGCATTTTGGAGGACGATGTTTATCGGTATTTCTTGCTTGGCCGTCTTTGCCACGAGCTTCAGCACCAGCATGGGTCGGGTTTCGATTTTAACCCGCCCCACGTTGACAATTCGGGTGTTCCCATTCGTGTCACTCACGATCACGGGACTGCCCACTCCAAGCTCGCTCAAATAGTTCGTGCGATATTGCTCCGGATCCGTGGGGTCCTCTCCCGGGACGAGGATGTAGGCAGACACGTCTCCCGCATTCACGCGGAAAGGGCGGGACGCTACGAACTCCGTCTCAAAAACCTCGGCGTGTACGAGCACGAACCCACGGGCAGTACTCCCTACGAGCATTCCTTCCCCCGCTCGCAACAGAGAAGTGGTATCCACGCACACACGATCTCCACGCGGAATTTCCTTGACGGATAACACCAGTGCCGGAGTCAGGTTAACGCGAGTCTTCGTTGTGATAAGGTTTTTCAAATCAATAATATCATTCGGGGATGTTGGCGCCATCATCACGCCATCCACGCCCCGCTCGAGCGTGTGGAGCATCAATTCCGCTTCTTTAAGATCTGCCACGCGGGCGATGAGTTGCGTGTCCAAGGTGTGAAACGCGGCGATGAGATTTTCGAATGGAATGATTTTCCAATCTTTCGCCTCAACTATGACGTACTTGGAACCCAGCTTTGCCACCGCGATTGCGAGTTGTTCGTCAGCCTTTTTCTTGAGGGAGATAGAGAATGCAAAATCCTCTGCGGCACCCGCGTGTTTCGTTGCCTCTTCGACCGTCGTGATAGGATATACCACATATTGCGGGAGTTCGTTCCTCAACGGGGAAAAAATCTCGCCCCCCGCCACCTTCTTCAATCGGGCAACGATTTCGTCTGCTGCGTAGTATGACTTAATGCCGTGATTGATTGAGGCTTGAATTAGCTCGTCCGCGTGGGACACCCTTGTCGACATTTCGAGGATAATTTTTTTCATTGCTCTCAACTAAATTCGTGAATGTTGAAATGAGATGCTTGTGAAGATAGAGATTGGCCCGATAAATAAATTAATATCAACGGCTTTTTCATTTCCTTACTAAGAGTGTAAACGGACAACTTGTTGTGGCGCTAAAACTATGGTAGCGAGAAAATTGTTTCCCAGAAAGGGACAGGAAAAAGAAAAGATTCAGGCGGAATTAAAAGCCACCATCAATCGCATCGAGTTAAAATCCCGCCAGTTTAGACAAAAAGCAAATGTCATGCGCGTGAACGCTAAAAAAGCGTTGAAAGTTGGCGACAAGGAAGGAGCACGCAACTTACTCGTCCGGTGGAAAAAATATAAAACAAATCTGGATCGGTACCAGAACATCGTGGGACGCATCGAGCGGCACTTAGAAGCCTTGGAACAAGCCTCTATGATTAAAGACGTTGGTAACGTCATGGGGAAGTCCGCCAAAACGCTCGAAAAAATCAGCACGAACATCTCCCCCGAAAAAGCGATGGAAATCTCCGAGGGCGCCGAAGAGTCCATTTCGAAGATTGAAGAGGCCGGTGAACTGCTCGGCGGGGATCTAGAAACAGACTTCGGGTTGGATATCGAAGAGGAAATGAATCGCCTCGAGGCGGATCTGCTCTTGGAAGATGCGGGTGGCATTCCAACTGCGCCCCTGAGCGAGGGTGGAGAGAGTATTGAAGAAATAGAAGAAGAACCCGTCGATCAAATCGATGACAAGGAAAAACTGAAGAAAGAAATGGAAAAACTGAAGAAAGAGCTTGAAAGTTAAAGATTTCCTTTTTTTTCCTGAAGTAAAGAGGATCTATCAGAGTTTTGTATTTTTTCGATTTTCTCCGACTTTATTCTCTAAGTTTCCGTCATAATGTAAATATCCCATTTTGATTTTTGTCGAATTATATCGTGGCGATCTGCACCATTGCCACTACTCGGAAATACTCGTGTAATATTGATGATCTGGCAGATTATATAAAGCGATTGATCAGTGTATATAAAGCGATTGATCAGTGAATGCACCATTTCAATAAGAAATCAGGTTCCGACAAATTTCAGCTTGGGATGAAATGATTAATACAGGAGAATCTATGATTTGAAACTTAGTTAGCGTAAAATCTTAAAGTTCTGATAGAACCTCTAAATAAGCAATACCAAGCGAAATCGATTATCTTACCCCGACGAAAAGGTTATTTATCTTCTGAGGGTTGACATATTTTGCCTACACAATTTGTTATTCGAAAAGTGTCTTTAGAATACATCCCGGATTTTGTATTTTTGCGACGCATAATGTTCCAGTCAATGGGATACAATAACCCTGATGACTTGAACGCCCATGATCACTCTGCTACGCAATACCTTTTAAAAACCATCCCAAGTGGCGAATTCCACGGATGGTTGGCAACTACATTCGATGGAAAGAACGTTGGAAGCGGGGGAGTCGTCATCGACCAACATCCACCGAGTCCTGTAAATTTAACTGGAAAAATCGGATATATTATGAGTATTATAACGTTGCCAGAATATCGAGGCAAGGGAATTGCCCGTCAAATTATGGAAGTAATCATAGATTGGTTAAAAGGGCAAAAAATTCAGGTTGTGGAACTCCATGCGACTGAAATGGGTCGTCAATTATATGCTAGTATGGGATTTCTGGACACTAATGTAATGCGGATGAAAATTGCTTAAGCGCAAAACAGTTCAGTTGCGATTTTAAAGTTGAGTTTCTAGGATTATCGTCTGAAAAAAGATTTTTTCTGAACTAGGACGAAAATGTCTTGTAGGTAAGCTTGTTATTCTTATTATATAAGGGGATGATAACAGAACAGTAACATTTAATAATCTCGTTATCATTCATATATTTCAGATGATAATGATTCGTAGACGTTTTCAATCGATTCGTGTTCGTATTTTAAGCTATGGGATCATTCTTGTAGGATTGATAATCGCTGGCCTTGCGTGGGAGGTCTATCGAAAATATGAATATGGCTATAATGGTCCAGCAACGCAGTCTAGCGGTGGGGGTGGGGGATTGGGTTTTATATCAGATTCACGAAATAATGTAACTTTTACCTGTTCCAATCGACCATTGGAGTGGTGTGATGAATATGGCTCCTGTTCTTATGATCCCTCCTATGAGAATGATTGCTACATCGTCTACCTAAAAATAAATGTCTACGGGAATGACACTTTCATCTCCTCCACCAATGTCACTTTCTGGATGGAATATGGACTTTCGTATGAAAATGTGGTAAACATCCCCCTTCAGTATAATATTTCCCGCGCTGAATATACAGCGCAATTTGACGTTCGTCCATACTGGACATTGGGTTATATTCGCTTTGCATTAGAGCTAGATACCCTGATACATGAATCACCATTTGTTCATAGGTTCAGTCTTTTCTATAATCCTAATAACCCCATACCTTTTAGCTGGATACTGCCTGCGTTTGGTGTAATAGGTATTATCGTGATTGAACTCTATATTCGCAAAATACTACCAATCAAGGAAGAAAACCGCAAAAATCAAGCGCTCTTATCCCTCCTCCGCCAACAGAATCGAGGTGTATATGACCAAGCTCTCCGGCAGGTTCAAGAAGATCACAAAAAATTGATGAGGGAGATTCAATCTAAAGACGAGGTTTGAGGTTTATGACGCAACGATATAAACGATCCTTTCATTTTCGTATCATTGCTTATGGGATTACTATCGTGCTAGTGGTAATAGGTGTAATTAGATGGGAGACACACCGAAGCAATGAATTTGGGTACAATGGTTCACTGGCACAATACGGCGGATCGGGCGCAGGATGGTGGGATCCAGAATCTATGGAAAATAACATTACTTTTGATTGTTTTAATCAGCCATATGTTAGAACAATGTCAGGGTATGCATTTCCCCCCGGGGCTGGATCTGTCGAATTTATATATCTTTTGGTGAAAGTCAAAGGAAATCCCACGTTCATTTCTACTACAAATATTTCCTTTGATATGGAATATGGCGTTTTGTATGAAAATCTTATCCCTATTTCTCTTCAATATAATGATTCTGTCGCAGAAAATACCACAGAATATACAACAGAATTTGATGTCCGTCCCTACTGGAAATTGGGTTACATACGTTTTGTATTAATGATAGAAGCGCAGTTACCCGACTCGCCAATTGTTTACAGGTTTTCCCCTTTCCATAATCCCTATCCTCCAAATCTATTTGTACTAATCCTCCCAGTAATTATAATGATATTTTTATTATTGTTGAATGAATTTTGCATCCGAAAAATATCTAAGTCCAGGTTTGAAAACCGGAGAAATAGGGAATTACTTTCCATTCTTTACAAACAAAATCGTGACGCATATGACCAAGCTCTCCGTCAGGTCCAAGAAGACCATAAAAAATTAATGAGGGAGATCCAATCTGGAGACAATCGTTGAGGATGTGGTGAATGTGCCAAAATCTCCGAAAGAAAAGACCGAGTTTGCGATAACGCTCTTGTCGCAAGGAAAAACCTACCGGGAGGTTCAACAAATGTTAGTCGAACAATTTGGCAGTGGGATGTCCAATACCACGTTGCTAAAATTACAATACCCCAAACCTAAGATAGAGGATTTATTAAAGCGAATCGATGATCTTGAGCAGGAATTGCTCCTCTTCAAGCGCTTGTACTTTGAATTAGTGGCAGTCACCAAGGATAAACTCGAACTCAATAAACCTCAACCACCGAAGACAATTATCAGATATTGTGCGTCCTGTGGTGCGCCTGTGCAACCTGTCGACAAAAAATGTGGAAATTGTGGAGCCGAAATGGGTCAATGAGAGATATCATTAAGGAGTTATATTGCTACTTAAATTTCCTTCTTGTTTTCACGTTCGAAATCGCTCGAGAAAGATTGTGGAGCTTGCCTATAACTATTTGGTAGGCAAAATCCTCGGGAAATGTACCCCTCATCCCCCCGAACCCGCAATCCGGTTTGAAGAGAACCCGCTCCTCACCGAACAG
>MBAA01000004.1:0-487 GCA_001940655.1 Promethearchaeota archaeon CR_4 | reverse complement strand
TGCCGGTGTCTTTTTAGTGGGATCAACATTAACTTTGCTTGCCACTGCACCCACTGCGAGGAACTTGTCGTGTTTTTCAAGATCCTGCCGGGTGTACGTTTGCCAATTTAGCTCACACGTCACGAATTCGTGATCGAGAATTTTCGCGCGCGACTCCAAGAGGATGTCTCGCAAAAGCGGGGCCACGCGCCCGCACACGTGTACTGACGGCCAACCCTTGATTCCACTCATGGCTGTGTTCAATTGCTCGAGTATGAAGTCGTATCCGTGGAAAATGTAAGTCTTCCGCCCTGCCATCAAGGAGAGCGTGGGCTCGTCCATGGAAATGATCTGAAATCCCATTTCGCTGTAGGCCTTCCCAACCTCCCTCAGGAGATTGGCAAACTTCACCACTAACCAGTCTACCATAATCGCCCGTGGTTCGGTGAAAATTTGTTTCTTGACGCCTTGCCCGAGGCCCGTCTCTTCCAAGACGACATCCCCACTC
>MBAA01000079.1:92614-92901 GCA_001940655.1 Promethearchaeota archaeon CR_4 | reverse complement strand
ATGACGAAGAACGGACTCAGGTCCTTTCTTTTGAAGGACTTCCAGAGAGGGATATTTGGTCTCCGAATAGAATAGGAAGTCAAAATCTCAATAACTATGAGGATACTTAGGGTAAGGGTGCGGGAATGGGCTAAAACTACATTTAACTCCCCCTCACTTAGAATTGGATTAAAAGCTTCGAGTACGAAAGTGGCGCCGATGATCATTCCAAACGCGAGGTATGCGATATGAATTATCATTAACCGTATGATGTTTTTATTAAAGATCTCCTCTTCATTCCGCGGTTT
>MBAA01000079.1:89761-92591 GCA_001940655.1 Promethearchaeota archaeon CR_4 | reverse complement strand
TGAGATCAAAAGTTAAACCGAACGGTATGAGGGCGTGGGTCATCCCGTAGATGATGTAAATTTGCATGTCCGGATCAATCAAGAAAAAATTCGGATGGATGAAACCGGTTATGAAGATGATTGTCGCCTCTGTCAGATTGGCATAGACAAAGAAATAAATAATCACTCGGATTTTGGCGAATAGACCCCGCCCCGCATGGATGCCTGTGACGATTGTGTTAAAGGAATCATCGGAAATGATCATGTCAGAGGCTTCTTTGGCAACATCGGTACCTGAGATGCCCATTGCCAGACCTGCATCGGCCATTCCGAGTGCAAGCGCATCATTGACACCATCTCCGGTCATGGCCACAACTTTGTTGACGTCTTGGTATCGTTTAATTATCAATTGCTTGTCACCGGGCGATACGCGAGCAAATATAGATGTCTTGAAAAAGGAATCTTCATCAAGTTTTGAGAGATCTTTCCCTTCAACGACAATGTCCCCATGTTCAAATATACCAAGTTCCGATCCGATTGTTTCCGCGGTTTTTGGGTGATCTCCCGTAATCATCACCACCCGTACTCCTGCCGATTTACACATTTTGACAGCGTCCTTTACCCCGGGTCGGAGGGGATCAACCAAGATTACAAAACCGAGGAACGTGAGATCCTTTTCTACATTCGCTCGGTCTAGAATTTCTCCTTCCTTAATGAACTCTAAATTCTTAAATGCCAATCCAAGCGTTCGGTATCCTTTTTCTGACCAATTATAGATTGATTCTAATACATCCGCCTTTTTCTTTTGATCTAGCTCCTCGATCTTTCCATTATGCATTGTTTTATTCGAAAGGGAGAGAATTATCTCTGTCCCTCCCTTACAGAATGCAATTAATGTTTTTGTCCCGGAATCTGTATTAGGATTCCAGATCTTGGTCATTCTTTTTAATTCTGAATCAAACGGAAATTCCTTTACAAACACAGTTTGCACAGGGAGTGATACTCCTAGTTTCTTCGCAAAAATTATCAACGCAGCCTCCATTGGATCCCCAATTACTTTCCGAATTGATTGTGTTTGTTGTTTGCTATGCGGGATTTTATAGTTCTCCTTGGAAATCTCTGCATTATTGTTCACTAAACCACAAAGCGCAAGCATCGTTAAGGTTTCCGAACGCTCGACTCCATCTTTGCCGATTATTTGTCCTTCTAGCTTGATTGAGCCCTCCTCGGAATAACCAACGCCAGTTGCCTCGTATGTTTTTCCGTCCGCATAAATATAGGTCACAGTCATTTCATTCTGAGTTAAGGTGCCCGTTTTATCAGTGCAAACAACAGAAACACGACCTAAGGACTCTACAGCCGTGAGATTTCGTACAATGACCCCAAATTTTCCGAGTTGGAGCACCCCGGTAAAAAGGATGATGGTTACAAGGAGAATAATGTTGATGGGCATGAATTTTATGCCAATATTGAGGGATTGATAGACATCTTCTAGGAAAAAATCCATAGAGAGAAGATCGTTCGAGTATCGCCAATAGGTTTTAACTATCAAACTGATGAAAAACATTATCGCGACAACCAGCGCCAAATATTTGGCAAAATTGTTGATTTTTCTTTTCAACGGAATTTCGTGTTCTGAAATTTCGCCTAGTGATCGGGAAATCATCCCAATTTCCGTGCTTGAGCCTGTTGCAACAACAACTGCACGTGCATTTCCCTTGGTGACATAAGTGCCCATAAACGCGTAGTTTTTCATTTCTTGGATGTCTTTGCTTAGAACACCAAGCGGGGAGATTTCCTTCGCAACGGGGGCGCTCTCTCCCGATATTGAAGATTCATTGGTAAAGAAATCATTGATCGTTATCAACCGAGCATCAGCAGGTATCTTATTGCCTTCTTGAAGGTCAAGTAAGTCCCCAGGTACCAAAAATGCTACTTCGACGATATTTTTTCGCCCATCCCGGATGACCGTGCAAGTCTCCTTGGTGAGCTTCTTGAGGGCATTCAATGTGATCTGGGCTCTCACTTGCTGAAATATAGCCAAGACTGCATTAATTAACACAAAATAAATTGTTAGCGAGGAATAATCGTGAATATTCAAAATCCAACCTAAAACCAACATCAAAATGGCTGCAACGAGATAGATGATAATGAGGGCATTTTCCAGAAACGGAGCAAAGTAGAGCTTCCAAATGGACTTCTTCACTTTAGGTAATTCATTCAAGCCAAATTTTTCCAATCGTTTAGCGACTTCTTGTGAAGATAAACCCTGTTCAGCTGTGACATTGAAATGCTCCAACACTTTTTCCGGATCTAGATAACTATAAGACCTCTTGTTTTGAGAAGGGGATTGCAAATCCTCCATCATAAGGCCGATTACGTTCGAAGAGTATTTCTTTTTTATGAAACTGGCATTAAGAAGTATAATCCATAATAATTTTTCCTAGAATTTTTTAAGAAGATGTTAACGCGATGACAGAGGAAAATCCCTTGACTAATGCTGAGATCGCCGGTCGCTTTGAAAAATATATGAAATTAAAATACAAACCCCTCGGGGTGTATTTCTCCGAGAATTTACCTGTGGGTAAGATTAGATTCCAACATCTGGTGATAAGCCGATGCATCCCTGTTCACGCGTTAAAGGCAGCAAAATCTAGTAAAATCAGTGTAATTAATAGTCAACAAGGATGTCTTGGAGGGCGCTGGTGGGCGGGTTTTACGAAACCCCCAAAAGGACTTGCGGTTTTTGTTTCCAATGGGAGAGAAAAAGTGTTTGGAGGGCGGGGCGAACGATACAAGAAAAATGCGGCACTGGGAGCCGGTATGATGCGTAATCCAGGACCCGTAAAAC
>MBAA01000079.1:85592-89531 GCA_001940655.1 Promethearchaeota archaeon CR_4 | reverse complement strand
AGAAGTGAAAAAAAGATGGAAATGAAACTTTTATTTTACCTACCAAAAAAGTACAAATATTGTATGATATTTGGACATTTTATGATCTAAGGACAAAGCAATAATTCTAAAGGACGAAGAAGAGAGAAATTCAGGGCATCGCAATGAAAGAAAAATCTTCAATAAAATTAAAGGTATATGTTATTCTGACCCTGATTACTTTGGGAATTTTGTTTGTGTATCTAAGTTTCCTTCCACAACTCATCATCTCTAATGTTGTTGATTTTGTCAATTCTAGTAATTCTATTTTCTTTTCCTCATTGCCCCCTGATAACTGTTTGTGGTTTTTACCTGTAGAATTCCAAGTAATACCCCTGAGTGTGGGGCAACTTCTTGATCTATGCGTTCTGCTATTGATTGCATTACAGCTCGCTCCTGTTATTTACATCAATTATTCAAGATCTAAGTATAAAATACCTAATTATAACGAATCTTTTGATGAGGCTAACCCATCAGATATCACTTTTCCTAATGAAAACCGCTGGAACTTTCTCCCTAGTGACCGATTCACCGTATCTGAATGCATAGATAATACGCTCGTACACCAAATTCTAGCTAGATGGGGTGAGAATTTCCTTAGCTTTTCTAGGGAAGAAGGGTTTCCAAATGGGAATTATGGTTCTATCCTTTCCCTTCAAACCCGAATGTCATCTAATATGCAAGAAATGAATATACTATTGTGTCTATTCATTAATTCCAAAGTATACCGCTCTCAAAATTGTTGTATTGTTGCGTTTTCATTGAATTTGGTTGTTCTTCCCATTTATCCGCGTTATGCCTGCCGTTCAGGCTATGCTTTTATAATTTCCGCTGTTTTTTCCGTTTTTTCCGAAATGCTAGAAAATAACCCTAGAGGAGCGAAAAGTAGATGCTGACTGGAAACCCTATTTTAGATTCTATTGTTAGATACGGATTCCCCATTATATTAGGGGTAATAATAATTGTGCTCTTTTTGAGCAGTAGACGCCATCGTCGTCCGGACGTCAAAGGTATGACTACCGCGGAATACCTTGATAATTTCTTCGCGGGTCACGGCGTTCCCCCCGGGCCACCGCGAGACGAATTTGTCAGGCGAGCTAAAGGAAGCGGATTTGGAAAACTTTACATCCCCGTCGTGTGTAAGGGAGGGAAATTCTTTGCGAAAAATGGATTTTCACCAAATAAGGTATCCTTCTTAAACCTGATTGCCATTTTTGCTATGTTCTATATCACGATCATAGTTGGTGAGGGACATACCAGCGCACCCTATTCAGAACAACCATTTTATGGCTTTTATTTGTTCCCCGTAGGGGTTCTCTTATTGTTCGTTGGAATGATGGATGGGATGGACGGGGCAGTTGCCACGTTTTTAAATGTCAAATCGAAGAGTGGTGCCTGGTTGGATCACGTTCTTGATAGAATTGGGGATACCTTGCTATTGGTGGGCTTACTGCCCGGTCAATTCTTAGTAATTCCAGTATCTCCAGAATGGGGATCATTGGGGGACTTTTCTTGGGTCGTGTGGACTAACGTCCTGCTGATTTTCCTGTTTGAATATATGAGGGCAAAACACTTTGAAGTCGGATTGCATGAAGTCCAACCACTTCTCACGGCGGAACGATGGTTTCGAGTCGTTTTTCAAGCCGCATTTTATTGTATCTATGGGGTCAACAGTCTCGTTGGGGGGATAGTCTATTTGGTAAGTGGGTCTTCTGTAATAGATCCTTACCCCCTTTATAGGCACGAGGTAACCTATGTGATGTTAATCTTCCAACTTCTGCTGTTATTAATCATGGCCATTGCCGTGATCAAAAATGCAAAATGGGTTTGGAAGAGATTAAAGCAAATGGACAAGGGAGAAACGACAGACACAAATTCGAATAGAAAAGTGTGAAGGGAAAAAAATATGAATAAAGGAAAAATCATCGGGTATGGAGCCATCATCGTTTTTTTGTTTACGTTGTTGAACCTGTGGTTTCCGTATGATTCTTGGGTCAAAACAGGGTTAGAAGGGTTGTTCACAGACTTTGCAGCAAATTGGGCATATTTATTCCTGTTGGTTGGATTGATTTTCTGGTTCGGATTGATTTTATATTACGGGATAACGTACTTTGGGTTGTTAGAAAGCTACCGGCCCCCGAAGGAGTACTTCTTTCCAAACATCAGTATTATGATTGCTTCAAAAGACGAGGCACCACTACTGAAACAGACTCTGGATTCGATCGTTGCCTCTGATTACCCGAAAGATAAGATGCAGGTCATCATTATCACGAGCGGCTCATCAGATGGATCTGAAGTATTTTGTGAGAAATATGCGGCGGAACATTCTGATATCGACTGGAAGGTAATTCACGAGGCAATTGAAAAAAGAGGGAAACCCCCTGCCCTCAACGTAGGGTTAAAATATGTCAAACACGATTTTGTCGTTCTGTATGATGCAGGGAATATCCTGTTACCTGATACCATAAAAAATCTCCTTGCGCCTTTGAAAAACGAAAAAATTCACGCAACTATAGGTTCTATCAGAGCCAAGAACTGGGACACAAATAAACTGACAAAGAGCATCTTCCTTGATTATGTAATTGTGTCTGGTGGCAATACTTTCTTTGAAGCAAAAAATAAGATGGGTACTAATTGCTACATCTATGGCAGGAATTTTTGCGTTCGGACAGCAATCTTACGCGAGATTGGGGGGTTTAATGAGGAATCCCTAACTGAGGATATGTATCTCGCCGCAATAATGAACATCCGTGGCAAGAAGATCCTGTTCACTCCATTCGCGAAAATGTACGAACCCGTCCCTACCGTTTGGAATATTCTCCAGAAACAAAGAATGCGCTGGGTGGGTGGTTTCGTTGGAGATATGCCCAAGATTGTGAAGATCAAGGAAGACCAAAAACCCGTTGGGAAGAAGGTCGTTATATCGAGATTCTTGTCAATGCAGCTGTTAAGCAATGTTGCAATCTGGTTCCTAATTGACGCCATTGTCCTAGTCCTCCATATCTTGTTTGGGGATTATCTTATGGCTGTTTGGGATATAATATTTTGTGCTTTAATGTGGGGATTTATCATTCATAGCGTAAAGAACTACGGGGATAAGCATTATTCGACATTATTGTGTTATTTCTCCTTAGTAAAACTCCACCTCTTCATGTTCTCTTTATCGGGCAAGCTGCCAAAGGAGATTAGCTGGGAACAGACTCCTCAGTTGCTCTCGATGTCCAAGGAGGAGTTGACGGAATTAGTTCAAAGTACCAGTGCAACTTGAAAGTGAAGACAAATGGGATTCATTTTTTTTCTTTTCCATTTAGAAGTATTGAAATGAGGTCATCTGATGAAACTAACCGTTCCAACAAACTGGGAGACAAATTTAGTCGAAGAATTGGCAAAAATTCCAGCAGTCGTTGATATCTACGGGAAAAAACCTCACGACTTTGTCGGTGGCGGGCGTCCGGATTTTCTACAGCTAGATGCATCTGACGAACAAGTTGCAGAGTATGTCAAATTGGTTCACAAGCACAAAATGACCTTCAATTATTTGTTTAATGCTCCATGCATGGATAATATGGAGTATAATCCAGAACACCATCGGAAAATCCTTGATAATTTCCAGTGGGTCAGCGATATTGGGGTAGATGCCGTGACCCTTACCACTCCGTTTTTGATTCAACTTGTGAAGGAACAATTTCCTAGGTTGAAGGTTCGCGTTTCTGTCATTGCCCACGTGAACTCTGTCAACCGGGCGAGATTTTACGAGAATATGGGGGTTGACGAGATCACCCCTGACGTGATGATCAACCGGGATTTCATCACCCTTGAAAAAATGAGAAAAGCAGTCAAATGTGATATTATTCCTGTGGTTACAGATGGGTGTCTCTATCAATGTCCCTTCAGATATTACCATTACAATACGGTGGGACA
>MBAA01000079.1:83687-85537 GCA_001940655.1 Promethearchaeota archaeon CR_4 | reverse complement strand
AATTGTAATCTAATAAAATTCTCTGATCCAACCGAGTTAGTCAAATGTCGTTTTATCCGCCCCGAGGATTTATCACATTATGAGGCGATTGGACTTGATCATTTCAAACTTGGCGGTCGAATACATCCTACCTCTTGGATTCTCCGCGCGGTAAAAGCCTATGCTAACAGAAAATACGATGGGAATCTCCTCGACATTATTGAAGGCATTTCAATAACAAATATCGAAATGATGGAAAACGATCCCAACCTCGACATTCGAGCACGAATCCAAAACGAAAAGCTAGCAAATTTGGGCATCGATAATACCAAACTCAATGGTTTTCTTGACTTTTTCAAGACACAAAATTGCTATGCGATGTGCGATGAATGTAATTATTGCGAAACGTGGGGGAAAAAAGCAGTCACAGGCGATGCGGCGGGAATCAAGCGATATATTGATGGTTTTAAGGATTACCAGCGCCAGATTGTATCAAGTGAAATTTTTGGTATCAAAAAACCTAAAGCGGTTACAACTACACCAGAGATGAAAGGAATGGATTGGAACCCTGAAACCTTCCGAATTTATACCGAGATGATTGACGATTCCCCACCAGAATACCAAATGATGGCGAGAATTGTCATTTCCTCGTTAGCTGAAAAGTACGCGAAAATTAGGGGAAGTAACATCATTGAAAACCCCGATATGGTAAGCGCTTTTATGGAAGGTGTTCCAGGACCATGGCAAGCAGATATGAAAGCGGGTCTTAAAAAACACGATTTATTGCCTGGGGAAGCTCCCGTCACGACCACAAGTCCCCTAGCAAGTCCCCCAGGCAAGGTCACAAAGAAAGCAGCCAAGAAGACAACCAAGAAGACTCCCAAGAAAGCTAGTAAAAAAGCTGCGAGGAAACCGGGAATATAACATTCAATTTGTCCCCAACTCGAATAGATAAATCTTCAAAAAAATGTGCAAAATAGAAAGGTGATTTGAATGAATCAAATTGGTAACTATGACTTAGCGCCAGAGGAGTTTATGGCAGACTTAAAAAATGCTTTTAAGAATCAATACGACAAGTGCCGGGCATACCAACTAATATGCAAAGCCCGAGGTTTCAAAGGGGATGAAATCAACAGCGCGGAGGAAATTCCCTATATCAGCGCCAATACCTTCAAGAAATCAGAAAAGAAATTCCCCGGTTTAATCACAGTTCCCCCATCGGAAATTAAGGCTTGGACTACCTCCAGCGGAACGAGCGGAGATCCCAGTGTTGTTGGGCGGAATGAAGCAGATATTGAAGCATATGCGTCTGCATATGCAGGCGCATTGTATGACTTTATAGGAGATCCCTGTGATGTAGCCTTCAATTTTTTCCCGAGGCCGGAGTTTATTCGTGGTATGGTATCGGACAAAATAATGGAGAAACCACTAGAACCTTTCTTCGCTCGATGTCTTGATGTAATGGGTAATGCCAAATTGCCTGAAAATAAACATTTTCTGTTAAAACCTAATCCTGAGAATCCTCGAGCATTAATTCCCGATGTTGAAGGCCTTATTAAAGGTTTAAAACAAGCAGAAGCAAGAAAACAAAGCGTCTTTATAGGTGGAACAGTCGGGCCAACATACAACGTTCTCCTCTCATATAACGCTAAAACCGGCGAGACATTCAATTTCGGGGAAAAGAGTTTCGTGGGTGTTGGTGCCGGAGGGTGGGACGGGAAAAAAGGTGCTGTTCAAGGCGAACCCATCAAGAAAAAGGATTTCGTAGAAAAATTGAGTAAAATCCTCGGCATACCCGTGAAGAATGTCTTTGATGGCTATGGATTGACTGAACATCCTTCGAATTTTCGAGGGCATTACTCTGCGAAATT
>MBAA01000079.1:75952-83672 GCA_001940655.1 Promethearchaeota archaeon CR_4 | reverse complement strand
CCATGTCCCTCGCTGGTCAAGAGTCATTTTAAGAGATTTTGACACTTTAGAACCCATTACTGAAGTGGGCAAAAAGGGATTAATTGAAGTAGTCACTCCGTATGGTGTTTCAAGCTATGCAGGAGTCGCTGTTCTCATTGATGATATTGCAGAATTTGTTTATAAAGATAAGTGTCCAGAATGCGGTTCAAAGGGCGACATAATTCGCATAATTGGGCGAGCAAAGGGAGCAGAAGCGAAAGGTTGTGGAGCGATGGTCGCTGACATGACATCCTCCTAAATTTTTTATTAATACTAAATAGTGGTGCTATGAAAAAAACTCTCAAAACTTCCTGTGCCGCATGCATCGAGGAAGAAACAGTAAGTAAAACTTTTGGAGATTGGGACATCGAAATTCCAATAATTACCGCTGATAAAATAGCACCGCTAGTCTCCCGTCTAAAACAAAATATTGACAGAGCCCACAAGAAACCGGTTGATTACTATCTCGACTTATTATGCGAAGCGGGAAAAAGATGGAGGGATCCTAACAACAAGTTTCGAAAAGATGCCATGAGGGTATTACCAAGCATAACAAGACAATCGAAAGCATTAGTGAACCACGAACTCGACCAGATAACTAGTTTTCTCCAACGAATGACCCTCGAATGGATTCTGCACGAAGAACTTGGGGGAAAAAACCATCTGGATGAGTGGGTCGATCATGGCCCTCTTCACCTCCATCGGCAACCACACGGGTTAGTTTTCCATAACTTATCTGGAAATGCGATTATTGTTCCTACCATCTCTGCGGCCATGGGTTTGCTTACAAAAAATGTCAATCTGATGAAAGTATCCGGAGATGAACCATATTTTGGCATAAAGTTTACCGAATCCCTTCGTGATATTGATCCAGAAATTGAAGATGAACTCGCCGTTGCATATTGGCCGGGAGAAAATAACGAAATCTACGATGCTTTATTTCATGCAGGAGTTGATGCGGCTGTACATTGGGGCAGTGAGAATTCTCGACTAAGTATCGCTACAATCGCGGCAAAATATGGTACTAAAATCGTAATTCATGGTCCAAAAGTAAGTTTTGAAGTGATTGAGTCCCCGGCGAAAAAGGATGTGAAGCAATTAGCGCACGGAGTCGCAATTGACATAGCAGAATGGGATCAAAATGCATGTTTATCTCCGAGATTCGTGTTTGTCAAAAATGGCGAATTAACCGCGAAACAATTCGCACGCGAATTAGCTAAGGGGATGGAGGACGTTGAGCAGGAATTACCTAAGGGGAATATTGATGCCGGACAAGCAGCAGATATACTCAACAAACGGGAGAATTACTTATTAGATTTTGATATCAAGGGGCGAGGGGAGGTCTACTCCTCGCAAGGGACGAAATGGACCGTTATTTATTCGGAAGATAAACCAAAACTGAGAGATATTAATGCATGTTTTGGGAGATTTATTTTTCTTACTTCCGTGAAAACCTTGGACGAAATTATTGATTTTTTGGGAGCATTACACTTGAAACCCCAGCTTCAGATTATGGGGTATAATGGAAATGACTTGGATTTCGTGGATGCTGCAACTCTCAATGGCGTCTCTCACATCACGAAACCAGGACAAATGGGGATTCATGCGCCAGGGTCTTCCCATGACGGGATGTTTAATTTGGCGCAGCTAACCAAGGTTGTCACATTCCAGAAAAAAATGACAGTCTAAACCTGAAAAAGGAAGAGGGTGTTGAGCACTGAAACCAAAGATAATTTTGATAACAGGATCCACGGATGGTATTGGAAGACAAGCTGCATTAGAACTCGCCCAAATGCAAATGGACGTGATTGTGCACGGACGTAATCTGAAAAAAACACAGGAAGCAGCTCTTGGCATTAAGAAACAAGCGGGAAATAACAACATAGATTTTATAGCGGGGGATTTCTCTTCGCTGAGTGACGTTAAGCGAATGGCCGCAGATTTCCACCAGAAATATGCCAAGTTGGATGTTCTCCTCAATAACGTAGGTGTATGGGAAAAAGAACGACTTGTGACCCAAGACGGATTCGAGATGACCTTCCAAGTCAATTATCTCGCCCACTTTTTATTAACGCTGTCTCTCCTTGATTTGATAAAGAACGCAGCACCTAGTCGTATCGTGGGTGTTTCCTCGACCGCACAAGCGAATGCTCTTGACTTCAATAATCTCCAAGGTGAACAAAGTTTTAACGGGTACATTCAATATGGTGCTTCTAAATTGTGCGATTTACTGTTTACCATCGAGCTTGCTAACCAGCTTCGTACATCTAACATCACGGCCAATTGCCTTCACCCGGGAGTAATTGCCACGAAATTGCTCCGAAATGGAGTTGGACCAAACATAGGAGATCCGGTAACTAACGGTGCAAAGATGCACGTTTACCTTGCCACATCCCCCGAAATGGAAAGCGTGACCGGGGAATTTATCGTAGACAAACATCCCTTCCGTGTGGGTGACGTCTGTCAAGACGAGATGGTTCGCAAGAAATTATGGCAATTGAGCGAGAAAATGGTCGGAATCAAGTTTGCCGCAGTACCAAAGAAAGCTGCAAAGAAGATCGCAAAAAAAGCGGCGAAAAAATCGAAATAAGAATTAATGTTCAGACAATACCGGAAATTGTCGAACATACTTTCCGTTTTCAATAATGTCAATAATAAATCGAGCTAGGTTTCGCCGGGAGATTTTAAACCGTGGTTTAGGCACCCCTTGGATGCTAACAACAATTTCTTTTGAATTCTCCTGTTCAGAGAGACGCGTTGGGCGTATAGCCGTGAAATCCAGATCCGATGCCTCTAATAACTCCTCCTGCCTCTCATGGTCGAGATAGGCGAATTTTATCTTCGTGTGGTAAAAAAATAACCTGCCAAATGCCCCCACGGCTGCTCTTGTATCCCTGGCCCCATAAGCACTAATGGAAACAATTCGCTTGATGTTTTCTTTCTGCATAACTTCGATTGCATTCTTTATACTCGAGGAGATAAGATCATTAGGTGATATTACCTTTGCCCAAGGAAGATCTGATGCCCTATTGACATTTAATGCACTTACGACCGCATCAACGCTATGCAAGGTTTTTCTAACGTCTTCGAGATTAGTGGGAGAACCTTGAATCAAATGCAATGCTGCATTATCAATTTGGACTTTATCCGGAGAACGCACTAAAGCAAATATTTCATATCCCCGCTTTAATCCTTCCTCGATCACCCGTTGTCCAGTTCTTCCGGAACCCCCTAATATTGCAATTTTCATTTTTCTCTGCCTCGGGTGGATCTTCTTTTCATCCAAGAGATTCACTTACTATCTATCCCTATAAACACGATGCTAGATTCTCGATTGGATATTTCCAAAAATCCTTTATCACTAAATTCCATTTATTGTATAACATTACTGTCTTTGATTCGTTTCGAATGTATTATGAATGCAAAAGCATTTTCAAAATTAATAATCCACCAATTGCAGAGTAAGGGGATTTGTTACTAAATTGGACATATTGTTCATCCACCCGCCACGAAATTTCAAGCACTTAACTAAAAACCTCAAAAGAAGGACTTCTTTTGTATTATTTCCTATGGGACTCATTGGATTGGTGGATTTACTCGACAGGGAAGGATATTCCGCGAAAATTCTCAATTATACATTGGAAAAGATGTTGGATAGAAAGTTTTCCCTAGGAAGATACCTTAGAAAAGCGAAGCCGAGCATCGTTGGAGTGGATTTACTGTGGATCGTGCACTCTGCTGGAGCGATTGAAATCCTCCAATTCATCAAGAAGCAATTCCCAAATATATTCACATTACTCGGTGGGTTATCTGCGACATATTACGCCAAGGAAATTATGCAAAACTACGATTTTATTGACGGGATAATTCAAGGGGAGGCAGAGGTTCCGATCATTCAATTGCTTAAACATCGTTCTTCTTTACACGAGGTACCAAACCTGATTTATCGTGAAAACGGGCGAATTAAAGACAATCAAATCACATACGTGGCAAAAGAACTAGACTCTTTAAATTTTGCAAAACTCCAGCATGTTGAACATTGGAAAGAGTATACTCAACTGATAGATAAAAAGGTGCATACTCCTTTTCCGCTCGAACTGGTGAGAGGATGTCCGTTTAATTGCATATTTTGTGGTGGATCTCACTTCACTAACCAGAAAGTAGTGAAACGTGAGAAAACTATTTTCAGGTCTCCCCAGCGGGTGGTTGATGATATTAGAGAATTAAGGAATCTCTTCCACGTTGATTTGATTCATTTTGGTTATGGCGTCTATTCTGGCGTGGAGAAATATTTTTTAGAAATCCAGAAACTAATTCGAGAGGAAAAGCTGGAAATGAATGCCGGATTAGAGGTCTGGCGATTGCCCATTAACAGGCAATTTTTCCAAGATTTCGCAAAAACATATGGAACCACTAAATCCGTAATCTCTTACAGTCCCCGCAGCCTTTCTGCATCATACAGACAAAAATTTCACTCGCTCATCGGTCGTTTTGACAATTCTTATGCCTTTTCTGATGATCAATTTCTATCTTTCCTCAAAAACATACATGAAATCGGATTACGGGTGATATTATTTTATGATATCGGTTATCCCTTTGAAACCTATTATGACATCGTTAAAAATCTCCTCGGGGTTATAAAAATTAACCTTCAGAATTTTTCCCAGAAAAGGAGGATCGCCCTATATACAGAACCAATTATGATCACTCCCGGAAGTCCGGCAGACATAATTGGACACCAATTTGGGTTGAGATCCTATACGAGGACATTTAAGGCGCACTTAGAATTGAACCTGCGGACACCGGCAAATGCAACGCCATGGGACGTTGGGGTTAATTATCGTACTGATGCCATTTCCTCGCGCGGGATAAATTATTTGATCCGAGCAATGTGGGGGATTAATAATCTCTCTTATTTCTCTTTTCTATTCTTCTAATTCTCAGATGGATAAAGCTGAATTGATGACTATGGTATCACAGTACTTTCTCTCAAAAAACAAAATTTTGTAATAAATGGAATATAGTAGGGAGTTGATTGCTACCATTACTGAAAATTACCACACTCTGGAACAAGGAACTATGCCAAATTTAGACGTACTCTTCATCCACCCTCCACGAAATTTCAAGTACCTCCGTACCAATTCCAAACGCAGGAGCTCATTCCTTTTAGTTCCTATGGGCCTTTTTGCTCTGGCGGATTTACTAGAGAGGGAGGGGTATTCTGCTAAAATACTCAATTATTCTTTGGAATATATGTTAGATCGGAAATTTTCTCTCCTCCAATATTTGAAAATTGTGAATCCGAGAATTGTTGGTGTAGACTTACACTGGATTGTACACTCTGCAGGTGCAATCGAAATTCTCCAATTTGTCAAGAAGCATTTCCCAAATACATTCACACTGCTAGGTGGGTATTCCGCAACGTTCTACGCAAAAGAAATAATGCAAAGATACGAGTTCATTGATGGCATAATCCAAGGAGATGCGGAAATACCATTGATCAAATTAATAAAGCAACGTTCAACCTTAGATAAAGTACCAAATTTGATGTACCGTCTGGATGGGGAAATCAAGGATAATTCCATTACTTATGTTGCCCCAGAACTGGATAGTCTAAATTTTGCCAAATTACACCATATCGAGCACTGGAAAGAGTATCTAGAAAAAATCAATAAAAACCTGCATTATACGTTTCCAATCGAGGTGGCTCGAGGATGTCCGTTCAATTGTATCTTCTGTGGGGGCGCAAATTACTCTCAGCGTTGCATTACGAAACGCAAGAACGTAATCTTCAGGTCTCCACGCCGAGTTGTTGATGATATTCAAGAATTAACACGCTTGTTCCACTCGAACGGCATTTTTTATGGTCATGGTGTATATCCGGCAACCGAGCGGTATTTTATGGAGATCCAGAAATTAATCCGGGAGGAAGGACTCGACTTGCAGGCAGATATGGAAGTTTGGCGCCTTCCTGTTAGTAAGAAATTTCTACAAGATTTTTCGAAGACATATTCTGTAAAAAAATCTGTTGTTTGGTACAGCGTCCGGAATTTCTCAGAATCCTATAGGAAAAAAATGCACCAGCAGATAGGTGCTTTTGACAATGCTTTTTCGTTCTCAAACGATCAATTGGAGGCATTTCTCAATACCTGTCAAGCTTTGGGATTACGTGTTATGCTCTTCTATGATCTCGGAAACCCTTATGAAACAATGTCGGATATGATAATGAATATCTTTAAATCGCATAAAATCAACGCTATGAATTGGATCCTGAAACGAAGGGTTGCTATGATGTCGGAACCCGTTCATATGTCTCCGGGTTGCCCCGCGGACCTCTTTGATAAGAAATTAGGGTTACAGATCCTTGGTAAAACACTTGCAGGACGGTTGGAATGGAATCTCAAAACTCCTATGAATGCCTCCCCCTGGGACGTGAGCGTTAACTATCGAACGCAAAATTTTTCGAAGACGGCATTGAACTTCTTAAATCGCCTTGTGTGGATGGGAAATTATTTTTCATTCCTACCATTCTTCCTCCTATAATTATAGTTGGCAAAATAAATTCAAATAATTCATAATACATAGTGAAATTAGAAATCGGAAAGGCATTGTACAATGACAAAAGGGTCAATACTGATCGCAAAAATTAGTGTGACTGTGACTGCACTTTTTGCTTTAATTTTCTTTCTAATGTTCACTTTTGTCCCTATGATTGTATATGATGTTCGGAATTATCTGATGTCGGGGGTTTCTCTATTCTTTCCATCAACGCAACCAATCAATATCTTGTGGTTTTTACCAGAACATTTACAATTTTTACCTTTTACCTTTCAGCAAATCCTAGATCTGGCCATAATCGGGACAATTTCTAACCATGTAGGTTCGATCTTTTGCCGACATTATTTAAAATGTAAAGAAAATATGAATTTTAGATTGGAAGCCTTTGAGATTTTGGGAAACACCTCACCTAATCAGTATTCACCCATCGCACTCTTGAATGGAACTCTCCCATATCAATTTCCAACAATACAAGATTTTGATAAGGAAAACCTTCTTCAGATTCGAGCCAAAACTGTGCGTGATTTCCAGCAAAATTTCGTTTGTATGCAATGTATAGCAAATAGAAACCAACAATTCGATATGAACTCAAAGATATATTTGTTTTATTCAACGAGAACAAGATTTTTGAAAAAATCCCCCACGTCATTGTTGGGTGCTCTCATTTTTGAGCGTTTTTGTTTCAGGCAATCGTCTAAAATTTCTGCTGGTTATTATTCGCTTCTTTTAACACCACCCCTTGCTTTTAAACGACCATTATTTTGTTCAAAAACTCAAATTCAGGTAGAATGTTGATTAGGAAGAGGAGGAAAAATTGATGTTGAATCATAAACCAAACCCAAATTTTGAATTTTCAACCAAAACCCACGAACCGGTCATATTTCGATTGTTGGCCGGTGTCTCACGCTTAATAATTACCCTCTGGGTAGTAAAGGCTACATTCTGTAAAACAACGCGATTTGGTGGATTTTATGCATAAGTTATCTGTTGCTTACAATTGGGATGAGAGATTGATAGACGAGGTCGTGAAAAATCAATATCCCGTCAAGGATTTTTATGCTTCTGCACAACATACGACCATCGGTGGGGGGAGACCATCATCGATCTTACCAAAAACCACCAATAAGTTGATCCAGGCTCA
>MBAA01000079.1:73589-75910 GCA_001940655.1 Promethearchaeota archaeon CR_4 | reverse complement strand
TCTAAATGCCCCTTGTATGGGCGGGCAAGAATTCGTTCCAAAAATTCACACTGAGATGATCAAGGAACTTCAATGGATAAATGATATTGGATGTGATGGGGTTGTTGTGACCATACCCTACCTCATCGAACTTATTAAAGCACAGTTTCCCAAGCTAAAAATCCGCGTCTCTACTATTGCTAAAGTGAACACGGTAAATAAAGCGAAAAATTTTGAGGTTTTAGGTGCCTCCGGTATTACACCTGACGCGATGATTAACCGGAACTTCAAGATACTCGAAAAGGTAGTGAAGGCAACCAAATGCGAGATCAGCCTTTTAGTGACTGATGGCTGCCTCTATGAATGTCCTTATCGTTTATACCACTATAATCTCTGTGGACACGCTTCACAGACCTATAGTGACCGCGAAGCGTACTTGGAATATCCTGTTATGCGGTGTACATTCGATAAATACTCACACCCGGCTGAAATTATGAAATGTCGGTGGATTCGACCAGAAGACTTAAATCACTACGAGGAGATCGGGATCAACATCTTTAAGATCGGCGGTCGCCGACTCCCCACCGATTCTATCTTAAAATCTGTGAAAGCTTATTCTGAGAAAAAATATGACGGGAATCTGGCTGACATCATTGAAGGGTTCTCATTCTCCCCTGGCGGTCTCAATGGAGGGGAGTCTATCCCTACTCCCTCAGAGAAGAAACCAATGTTCCAGATTGATAATAGGAAGCTAGAAGGATTCATTGACTTCTTCAAAAAACAAGATTGTGCATCGAATTGTGATGATTGTACGTATTGCGCAGAATGGGCAAAAAAAGCCATTACAATGCGCAAGGTGGATATGGGCGTTTTTTTAATTACCCTGCAATCTAATCTTGAAGGGCTAGTTACAAGTCGTGGTCTAAGAAATGATAAAAAAGGAGCACGATTGAAATAATTTTTTAATGCTCAACATTTATAATTTTTAAGGAAGAGGTTTTGTTATGGCTGCAGCAACTGCAAATATTTTGGAAGATCTTGCTACCCAAGTAAGAGGAACCGCTAGAGATTGCGAGATGTATCGTAAAATCGCTGCGGAAAAAGGATATAATTTTGACCAGACTATCAAAGAGTCGACCCTTGAGGAGATTCCCTATGTCAGCTGGGCGCACTTTAAAGCCTCCAATAACCAATATCACAAGTTATTGCGGATACCCTTGAACCAGCTAGAACGCTGGGAGTTGAGCAGTAGTACGACCGGGGATCCGAGCGTAGTCGGGAGAGGTCCGAGTGATGTCGCCGTGTTTTTACGGAATTACAACACGGTGTTTGAAGACTTTTCCTTCAAGAAATCGATAAAAAAACTAATATTATTTTCCCCGAGCGTGGCTTTCTTAGAACATATGCCTGGAGAGTGGCAAGGCAAACGCGGTTTCCTCTTTTACCTCGATATCGCTAATATGTGGAAGGGGTATGACATTAATTATCTGTTGAAATTCAAAATGCCAAAGGCCATCCTTTATATGTTAACTCATTTCAAGATGAAGGCCTTCATCGAGATCGATGGGAAATTGCTCGAATCCAGCTTAATAAAAGCGGAACGCGATAAAATCCCCACTCTGGTGGCAAATTCCGTCCCTTTAATGTACCAGAATTTTTTAGATTACCAAAAGAAGAAAAAACGCACCTTTAATATGCCTGAAACCTTCCGGATTCAGACGGGAGGAGGCGGGTGGGGTGGGGTAAAAGGACAAGTAAAACTCGGGTATAACATTGATAAGGCGGATTTCTACGATAAATTAGGGAAATTTTTCAACCTCCCCATCACTAACTTCGCCGATTGCTTTGGTGCCACGGAGACACCAATCGCTTGTGGCGGGCATTGGAGCAAGAAATACAACGATATCGTGTTTCACTTGGGAAAAGACCAAGGGCGTATCATTCTCCGGGACGTAGATACTCTCGAGAGAATCAAGACCACGAACACGCCCGGGGCACTGGAAATCTTGACTCCCTATGGGGTAGACACCTATGCCGGGGTTTCAATTTTACTGGATGACCTTGCGGAGATTGTTGACTTTAACCGCTGCGATGAATGTGGGCGTGAAGGAACCATCTTCCGCATCACTGGAAGATTAACACCCGAAATTGGGAAAGGATGCACTTCTTTCTACAATTTAACCCCCTATAAAGGGGTATGAAAAGCTTCCCCTATTTTTTCTTCTTTATTTTGAAAATGCAGACTGCATTTCCCCATACAGTAACCCTCTTCCCTCCCAATCGCTAGGTATTTTGGAAAAAAATATTCCTCCTTAAAGCTATGAAGCGATTCGCAAGAAAAC
>MBAA01000079.1:68592-73574 GCA_001940655.1 Promethearchaeota archaeon CR_4 | reverse complement strand
CCAAGAAGTATCAATAAATAATTATATATTACTAGAGATTAAAATAAAGAAAGGATGCAATGAGGGAAAAAAATTGCCATTATCACCACATTTAAAATTCATAATTTCAGGAGCAGTTCTAATTGGTGGAGCTGTTCTAATTTTAAGTACAATGCCAATTGATATCTCTGTAGGTCATTCTGATTTGGGCGAGAGTCTTCCTTCAGGCTTTGAGTCTTTTACGAACTCGTTTCGGATTGCTTGGGGTATTGATCCAGTTTTTCTCGTTATAGGGATCATCTCCATATGCGTAGGCCTGCCATTGCTCATCGTCGGAATGGTGAAACGAAGTCGATCTAAAAGTGCGACTGATGACTGAGATCCCACCTTTCATTACCGAATTTGGAAAAAACCATTTTTCCCTTTTCTCTCGACTCCATCAGTAAGTATAACTTTTTTTCTTATGAGGTCAATAAAGTATAAAGCGAAAAAATTCCTTAGTTCTTTTTAAATCACAGAAGGGATCTAATATGGCGAGCGAACATCTCAAATTTGTTATTCCTGGCGCGATTTGCTGCGCGGTAGGTGGTATTCTTTTGTTATATGGGGGTCTTTTTACCTTTATCTACCGTATGACAGGTGTGAGTGGAAGCATGATGGGGAAGATGGGCACTGCGGCAGTAATTATTGGGATTATATTTCTCTGCATTGGCATAGTTGTGTTGGCGAAGGGAATCAATATCTACAAAAACAAACCAACTACTTCTTATGCTGCATACAACCGACCAATGCAAACAATTTCTTATACCCATACCCCAACACCTTCTCCTACTCCCGTCCCGACACCGTCTCCCGCAGCACCTTCGGTAAGCCTCGACACGGTGAATACGAAAATACCAGGGATTTCGGACAAAAAATATTGCCCATCCTGCGGTGCGCCTCTTCCGGATCATTTCCACCCCTCTTTCTGCCCGCAATGCGGTGGGCCGGTATAACTTTCTTTTTATATGTTTTTATGATAGTTTATGCAATAGATTTATAGTTGTAACTTGAGGATAGACACTGGAATATTGGGGGGTTTTGAAACCGGCTTCGATACCATATCTCAAATATTTTATCGCAGGTGGTGTGGTTTGCGGGGAAGGGGGTTCGCTTTTAGTTTTTGGCATAGCAATCGTTTTTCTTGCCCAAATAACCGGATCTTCTATGGTTTTTGAAATTAGTAGCGTATTTGGCACAATCGAATATTCGGGAATGACTCCCAACTTTATCAGTGGGATATCCACCGCATTCGTGATTATCGGAATTATCTCTTTGTGCATCGGGTTACCACTGCTTTACAAGGCAGTGAACGAGAGGAAACTATATCTCAAAAACACATCTTCAGGACATACCTAGTAAATCGGATCAGTAACATCAATAGTGCCACCTCCAATTCTCTTTTTCCACGTTCTCAGATTCAGATGCAATAATTTTAAATTAGGGGAGTTTGATAAGTAAAAACAAAATTTGAGTGGGATGAGCTATGTCAGCGAGACCATATATGAAGTATTTTATTGCGGGTGGCGTAGTGTGCGCGGAAGGGGGTCCATTTTTATTTCTAGGTTTGATCTTCGTTGCTATGAGCAGCCGATTAAGCGGGTTCGGAATATTCTTTGGAATGTCCATAGCTTTCATAATTATTGGTGCTGTATCGGTTTGTGTTGGACTAAATCTCCTTTCCAGAGCAATTAGGGAAAGAAATCTCTATCTCCAAGGTGAATCTTCGCAAATTCCTCCACGTTTTAATACCGAAAAGCGACCTTGTCGTTCATGTGGAAAACTTGTACCAAATCTTAACTTCTGCTTAGAATGCGGGGCAATGCTAGATTAATTTCGGGGGCACAGGCTGGTGCGAATTTTATAATGGCACAGGAATGGAACTGGATAAATTAAAACCTTGCATCCTATGCCACGGCACGGGAAAATGCAGTTTCTGTTATGGGACTGGTCACTCTGTTTAATATGTATTTTATTCTTTAATATTCGGATTTAATTTGTCAAATTGGCAATGAACAACCAAAAAAAACTGGGGAGAAAGCTGTAATGACATCGCGACTATACGTAAAATATTTAATCGCTGGTGGTGTAATCTGCGGGCCAGGAGTGTCATTCTATGTTACTATTGCCCTTTTTTGAATGAGATTCATAGGATGGACTTGAGGGATTGGAGTTATCATAATCGGCGGAGTTGTAATATTTTGTATCGAGTTACTACTCCTCTTCAAGGGAATCATTGATCGGCATAAAAATCTTCAACGCGAACCATTTTGCCCTTCTTATCGCAATCCGATCCCTGATCTAACAAAGATTCTTTACTGTCCTTACTGCATTGCCAGCCATTCATCATCTCCAGCGAATTTGATGAAAGAGTCTAATATTAGAAAAAATCCGTAGAAAAGTCATTAATCGGTTAATTTTTCTGTTCCTGGCGCGAATCGGGAACATCCCCGTGAGTCCAAGTGGTTGTCGTAAATTTTAAAAATCGTTGCATTCCTTGGGGACTCCCCAAAACTTTCAAATTTGACTGGATGATTTTGCGACGATGGTGACTCTTCAAGGTACGCAAGAGCTGGTTAAAAATAAAACGGGGACGGGTGATAAATTGATAGTAGGCTTTTTTCATCTCCTTTTCTACTACTTCCAAGGGAAGCACCAGCGTTTTCACGCCATTTTCCCAATACTTTTCGGGGTCAATTGTTCCTTCCTCGACTAGCTTGTCCCAGACATCAGTCCCGGGAATCGCCCCGTAAATGTGAAATTGCGGAAAATCGATCCCGAGGGTTTGGGCAAATACAAAGGTGTTTTTGATCTCTTCCAGAGTTTCAGTGGGCGCTCCGACTACGAAGGTGCCCATAGTGAAGTCGAATCCAACTTTTTTAGCCTTCATCGTGGCGGTTCGGGCGATCTGGGGCGTGAACCCTTTATTGAAAAAATTTAATATTCGCTGGTTCGCGCTTTCAATTCCGAAAGAGAGCGTGTGGCAACCTGCCCGGCGCATTTCTTGGAGTAATTCAGTCGTAACGAGGTCCACCCGCTGGTCGCACACCCAGACAAAATCAAATTTTTCCCTGCGCATCGCTTGGAAGAGTTGGATCGCCCTCTTCCGATTAATCGTGAAATTGTCGTCCACCCAGTAGAGGTTCGTGTATCCCTCACTCTCGAGCTGGTGTAATTCCTCAATCACCTTTGGGATTGACCGAGGCCTCCATTTTCTCTGGGATATGTGACTTTGGCAACAGAACGTGCAATTATAGGGGCACCCCCGACTCGATTGGATGGAGGTGAACTTGCCATAATCCGCATTCAAACCACCGTAATTCTGGAAATATTTTATGTTCCCCAAAACAGATCGATCTGGAAAAGGCATTTGATCTAAATCCTGAATTAAGGGACGGTCAGGATTCACGCGTATGTTTCCCTTGTCCCGATACGTAATTCCTAACACGTTGGTTAATTCCCGATTATGTTCAAATGCAGAGATTAATTCAGAAGTAGTTAATTCCCCCTCCCCCCGCACGCAGACGTCAACGAAGGGATACTTTGCCAAGATGCGGTCGTGATTAAAGGTTGCATGGCAATTTCCAAAAATTATTTTGACGTTGGGGTTCCACGCTTTTACCTTCTGGGCAATGAACGTAGAACGCTTTCCATGATTAATATCGGTGAGAGAGTTAAACGCTACCACAAAGGGATCATACTTTTTGACCTGTTCCAGTAACCGAGAAGTGGGAATTTTTGTGGCGTGCTGGTCAAGGAGGATGCATTCGTGCCCCTGTTGTCTCAAATAGGCAATGATGTACAAACTCCCGAGCGGGGGATATGCCCCAGACGTTTCATGTCCCCGCTCGATGACGTAAGAACGTGGGGCGGGATTAATGAAGCAAATTTTCATTTCTGTTCTTGATGGATTTGGTGACTCCTCTTTTGAATTTTCCTCTCAATATCAATACTTTTTGAAACCCAACAGCTCTAATTGTGTTGCGTAAAATGGGAAAGTGATGACCAAAAAGTCCGATGAATGGTGGAACTTACAAAAAAAGGAGAAATTGTTTTTTTAATTGCGCAGTAATATCGATGAACCACACATTGGGCAGAATTTCAAATCGGGTGATTGAGGCAATTCGCTTCCACACCCGGGGCAGAATTTGATTTTTGAAGGAGCAACATATGTTGGCATGGTGGTTTGGGATTTAATTGTGTATTGCGGTTGCTGTTGTATCTGTTGCTGTACTTGTGGTTGCGATTGAGGAGGGACGTATTGTTTTTCAATCATAGGAACAACGCTTGTAGGGGGGTGGAGAGGAAATCTTTCGAATGCCGACGCAGTCTGACCCATACCGACACATTGGTTAATGAATCCCGCAAATGACAAAATGAATCCGATAACCTCCAAGAGTGTACCAAAATTACTATAAATGCTAAGATAGAATGCAATAAAATACCAGATCCTACTTGTCACAATTAATCCGTAACCAACAGCGCTTAGTTTCATTGCCCATAAGATTCTCCCTGTGCTTTCAACTCCATTCAATTGAAAGGATGGTTTTGTGGTTTTATTTCCAAAAAATTCCTGAATCTGTTTCCATCCATAGAACAGGAGACCAGTTTGGACGATCCCAATAATCGCAGGAAGGAATATACTTATATTCGTCAGCAAATTTGACACACTCATTCCATTAATAGAACCATAATTAAAGGTGGTAAATTGCATAACGACCGGAATCAACCAACAAACGAAGGTTATTATGCTTATTACCCCCGCTGCCAGGAAATTTTTAGCAACTTTTGCCCAAGTCCCCTCTTGGTTTTTCTCTCCCACGTTCCTCAGTTCCCTTGAAAAATTATTGAATTCAATCCCCAACCAGATGTGGAGAAAGGGAAGTATGAAATTCGATAGAATGAACGCAGGAATGATCCGCTTCAGAACGTTTGCAATTGAGCGATAATTCGATTCAGTTTGC
>MBAA01000079.1:63553-68585 GCA_001940655.1 Promethearchaeota archaeon CR_4 | reverse complement strand
TCCATCTCCTTGGATCTTTTATCTTTTAATCACATTTTGTCATATATTTCTTTAAGGTAGGCCAGTTATTGATTTAAATATTCGTCAGCTTTACTTTGCACGTCATCAGTGCCGTCGCCTTCAATTTTCTTTACCAGTTTTGCGGGTACTCCCATTACAATGGCATAGGGCGGGACATCGTTGGTTACTACTGAACCGGCACCAACTAATGCTCCCTCGCCGATTGTTACTCCAGGTAAAATCACGCTATAGGCTCCAATTCGCGCGTTTTTCTCCACCTTTATCGGTCCGATACAAATTGATAAGGGATCTCTTTGCATGAAATTATGAGTTAAAAAATTGCACCCAATTCCACACCCTGAACCGTCCTCAAATTCAATGAGATCCGGAAACAAGGGATCGATTCGAGTAAATTGGGCGATACACACGTCCTTTCCCATTTTGACTTTAGCAAATCTACTCAATATTCGTTTCCGAGTGGTAGGCCATGCGGTAAAAAGACGGACGATCTCTGTCACGATCATCAAGAACGCACTTTTCAAGTATAAGGCAAGGGATTCATCGGGATTCTTCCGAATGTGCAGGAAGATTTCTTGGATTTTTAAAGTAGGAGCTGGTTCGTGGAAATTCGTGATGCTGGTCCCGTGTTTATCAAGGTGGATGTAAACGAGCTTTCCTTTTTCTTCTACCCTGTAAGTTATTTTGCGGTATTCTGCCCGGTGATTCCAGATATCTTTAAAATATGTCGACAGATCCATCCATTTTTCAATGCAAAGGACAAGATAAGGTAACATAACCATTACAAAGAACGATATTAGAATCAATTTAAGGGTGAGATCGAGAGATTTGTTCAGAAAAATAACAAATGCCGTGTAATGAATGAGAAATAGCATAAAAGCAAGCATTATCATAGCGCCAGACATCCAGATAAACGTTCCCGTAAGATATTTTCGGCGCAAGAGACTATAACCCGTGCCATAGACATTCCCTCCTATAGACACTAGTATTACTAAACCCAAGTACACCCAGGAAGCCCATTCATTGCAGAGTTTATTAATGTAAGAAAATATTACCTCAAACAGGGTGGGGTAATACCACCACCCGATAAAGAGCATTACTAGTAAAACGATGAATGTCACGATTATTTTTTTGCCCATCTTCGTGATCACTACATTACTCAATCTCAACTCCTCCCTTATTATGGCTCTCATTTATGGTTTTTGACTTCAAAAATGAAAAACCATCGTGTTTGACTTCAAAGTCCCAAACTTGGTAACTCTCTAAAGAAGAAAAGAAGTTCAAGTAAAGGTTTATGAAATTCTAAGATGATAAAGGAGTATGGCTTCTGTGAGAAACAAGTTTGCTCCCGTTCTCATGCGGTTTTTCCGTCTTTTAGGGGGGACATTTGTGACTTCTGCTGTGGATGACGTACGGAAAAAGGTGCTTTTCTCCCAAGCAAGACGAATAATAAAGAGAAACATTCCTGGTGAATTAGCAGAAGTCGGGGTGTATCGGGGAGATTTTGCACTTCAAATTTTAAAGGCGTTTCCAAATAGGTATCTCTACTTATTTGAAAGCTTTGAAGGTTTTTCTCGAGAGGATATGGAAGCGGAAAAACAAAAACTGCCAAAAAAAATATTTGCAAACCAGGTGAAAATGATAAAAAGCATTCGATTTAATGCGTCCGAGGAAACTTTATTACAAAATCTGCAAGTCTTTAAAGATCGAATTAAATTGATTAAGGGTCGATTTCCTGAAACCACCATTGGTTTTGACGAGAGGAGATTTTGTTTTGTTTCTCTTGATACTGATCTGTATCTACCCATTTTGGAAGGTTTGCGATATTTTTGGCCGAGATTGACCCCAGGGGCAGTGGTAATGGTTCACGATTATTCGAATCCCTTATATCCCGGAGTGAAAATAGCTGTGGATGAATTTTTGTCGAATCGAAAAGAAATTCCAATGGAAATCCCGGATATGGGTGGGACGGCCCTAATTCTCAAATATTATGAATAAGTTTCAGACTTTTACTCGAATACAAAGCACCGCTTGTAACCAAGGGAGTTTTTGAAGATACACATCAATGAATGGAGATATAAATCCTGAAAAATATACTTCCCGTATTTTACATGGAAATTGTTTTAATTTTTTCATAAAATCCTCAAACGCGTATTCCCTAAAATGCCCTCCCCCAATTACATTAAATCTATTAAATCCATAGAATTTATTCATTAGTTTCCAATAAAGAGAGCGTTGGGGAACGGTTAGGATGAGCTCTTTTTTTGTGACACGAAATAACTCCTTTATTGCTAGTTCGTCATTTGGAAGATGTTCTAACACTTCTGAACACAGGACGTAATCAAATGATTTCGCATCAAGGGATTCAAGATATTCTGCATCCATCACTTCAAATCGACAGGTCAAGTTTTCGGCCTTTGCAAATGAACGCGCCTTCTCTATTTTTGATTGAGCAATATCAATGCCGGTTGCATCTACGCGTTGGGCCGCTAATTTACGGACAAAAAAACCAAATTCGCAACCAACTTCCAAAAAACTCGCACCTAGTTTTATATCTTGCAACCACCTTGTAAGTACCGCATGTCGACAAGCGTGAACCATAAATCGTTTGTGAAATCCCGACCAGAACCTATCTCCCGCAAATGTTCTTCCCTCTTTTTCATAATAATTTCTAAGAAAATCCTTAGTTATCAAACTCGACACTATTCTTCTCCTCGGGAGACTTTGTAGGAATTATGGCGCGGTTACTTTCCAGAATTGTCGCCGGGTTCGATTCATGATTTTAAAACGGTAAGGAAAGTCCCAAGCATAAAAGAGGAGGTTACCAATCCCTTGAAACATGTCATTTTTTAATCGTGATTTCATTTTGGTACTGATTTGGATGATTTTTTGGGAATGGCGTTTAATGAACTGGGGGGCTTTATTCAACAGGGGCAAAATAAATTTAGCTTCCCGAGCGAAGTCTTCGTATGGGTGGTTAATGACGCTTTTAAGATGGTAACCTCCCCTTCCATTCAGAATATCCTCGTATATTTCGTCCGTAATCATACCTTCTGAATAGCAAATATCTAACAATTGAGTGCCGGGAAAGGGATAGAACAGGTAGGAAAAAATCGTATCTGTTTTTATTTGATAGTTCATGTTAACCGTTTTCATCATATGGTTGGGTGTTTCTCCAGGCATTCCAAACATGTTAAACGTGGACAAATTAATTCCGGCTTTTTTGATGAGGTTCGCCGCGTATAGGATTGTTTCATCAGTCATATTTCGTTTCATTACACCGTTTCGAATTTCTGGAGCCCCCGCTTCCAATCCAAAACCAAGATCTCTACAATTGGCCGATTTTAATGCGAGAATGACTTCCGGTGTCACATCATTCGCCCGTATGAGGGCATGAAACGGTAAATTAAATTCTTCTTTATACCGTTGGCAAAATTCTTTCAACCACTTTGCATCTAACGTGAAATCATCGTCCATAAAATGAACGGTTTTTAAACCATATTTTGCCTTGTATTGCCGCAATTCCTCAAGAACATTCTCAGAGCTACGACGGCGAACCCATTTTCCCTTACTGCGATATAATTCTCTGTATACGTGGTTAAAACAATAAGTACATTGGTAAGGACACCCTCGTCCTGAAATGATATATGCCCTGTTGCCAACCATTCCGTATTGTGCAAATATGTCCCTATCGGGCAAGGGAAGAGAGTCCAGATTCTCTCTTAGCGGACGCATATCATTTCGAATGATGGATCCGTTCTTTTCCTTGACCCAAATATTTGCAATATCCTTATACTCTTTTCCTGCTTCGATTCGTCCCGCTAGTTCAAGAAAAGCATCCTCCCCTTCTCCAAGGCATACCATATCTGCAGTAGTTCGTTTTAACACCTGTTCGGGAAGAATTGTGGGATGAACACCCCCTATAATGATGGGAACATCACTATATTCCCTATACCTAGCCATTATTTCAGAATTCCACTGTATTGTGTTGGTGACCGCAGAAAAAGCGAGGAGATCTGGTTTGAAACGTTTCACTTTAAGTAAAAACCGTTCCATGACTCTTTCTTGGTTTGCTCCTTGCACTCGGGAGTTGAGATACACATCCATGGAAGGATCAATAAGTAAATCGGTCTGATGACCCGCTTTTTTGAGGTAGGCCGAGAGATACTCGATTCCAAGAGCTTCTGGACCTTTGTAGGTAAAGAGGACACGAACCATTGAGGATCACGCTAGTTGTTAATCATTATTTTCTATTTTCCGCCCCTTCCATATATCAGGTTTTTTCTCCCTTCGTTTTTGCAGGAAGAAAATGCAACCTAAAAAGAGTGGAGCCCAAATTAATGGAGCTGCAAGGCAATGGCGCCAATCTAGTATAAGACCAACAATAAGTGGGAAGACATGCGCAAGAAGAGTTATCGCTAACATTAGGTAAAAATGGTATAACATATATGGAAAAAACCATTGGATTAGACTGAAAACACAAAGGTATATCATAGAAATTGCTATACTGCCTGTCCAAATATACACCCCTCTTTTGTTCTCCTTAATAGTACCATATTTAAACCAACGGCTAAGCGTTTCTATAAGTTCGATTCGAGTTGTTACAGGTTCCTTAACAATCCGGCAAGCAGGATTTGAAAAATTCACAATCTTATATCCATTTGCTCGCAGTTTAAAATCAATAGCAGCGAATGCCATAACTTGCACGCTTTTTTGATAACCTCCTACCTTTTCGTAAACAGATTTCCGGATACAACTGTTCCCCCCCATGTGAGCTTTGGTAATGCGACCTAGTCCTTTGAAAAAAAACCAGAATGCCCGTTGGATAGTATAAACCCCAAATTTTTTCTTAGAAACTGTAGTTGGTCCGCTCAATAAACCTATTTTTGGGTCTGAGAAACGTGCTACAAAAGATCGTACATATTGATTGGATTGGGCAAATGAATCTCCATCAAGAGTTATACAGATATCGTTGTTTGCTTGGTGAATTCCCGCATCGACAGCTCTTAATCTC
>MBAA01000079.1:62541-63531 GCA_001940655.1 Promethearchaeota archaeon CR_4 | reverse complement strand
CCGATGGTTTTAAATCAATGACTTTTCCAGAAACACCTGCATCACTTAATTGCTCCCGTGCAATCTCCCCCGTTTTATCCGAAGATTCATCATTCACAACTATAATTTCCAGTTTCTCCATAGGAAAATCTTGTTTTTTCAAACTATCTATACACTGGACGATTACATCTTCTTCATTCCGTGCAGGAATGATTACAGACACTTTGGGAAGGGTTTCATCAGTATATGCTTTTTTTTTCACTCCAAAATCTAAACTACCTAAAGAAATTTCTATTATAAACAAAAGGATGACTATAAATGCTCCAAATGCTGTGAGATTCAGGAATAAATCTATTACCGCTATTTTTCTCGCCATTTAAAGATAATTTTCGATAGATATAAATCTTTATTTGAGTATTATCAACCAAATTGTTTTTATCTTGCTAATTTTTATTTCTTTATGGCATATAATGCAACATCAGCCGAGTGTGTCTATGTTTAAGAGAGTATTAATCTTGAGTGGTGGGATGGACAGCGCCACACTCATGTACAAGCTTGTGAAGGATGTAGGGACGGAGAACATTTTTGCTCTCACGTTAAATTACGGGCAACGGCACGTCAAGGAAATCGCGTGTGCGAAATGGAATTGTGAACACTTGGGGGTAAATCACCTCATCGTTGACCTAACAAGCATTTCCCCGCTTCTCAAGGGCAGTGCGTTAACCGACAATCTTGAAGTGCCGGATGGAAATTATGAGGATGAGAACATGAAAGTCACGGTTGTTCCCAACCGCAATATGATCTTTCTCAGCCTAGCAATTGCATATGCAGTGAGTCTAGGCGCTAACGAAGTGTATTACGGGGCCCACACCGGAGATCACGCCATTTACCCCGATTGTCGTCCTATCTTCATCGAGAAAATGAATGACGTAGCTGCGGTCGCAAATTACAAACCTGTCAAGATTATGACGCCTTTTAGCACGATGGATAAAGGAGATATAGTCAAACTAG
>MBAA01000079.1:60294-62520 GCA_001940655.1 Promethearchaeota archaeon CR_4 | reverse complement strand
ATGAACACACGTGGACCTGTTATAAAGGACTTGAGAAGGCATGTGGAAACTGTGGATCCTGTACGGAACGATTGGAAGCGTTTGCCAAAGCAGGACGAAAAGATCCTTTAGATTATATTACCCGTTTCAAATAAGGTAATAATCAGCACCATAAATCCAATGTAATACGAGATAAAGGACGCAATAAAACCACGTTCGACCGGTACGAATTTTAGAATCGAGATGGTATAGGTCAAATTCCACACGGTCCAGATTTGAAATATGACCATTATAATCCGGTCAACGTTTTCTGAAACGACTTCATAAGCTATTACAAATAAGAAACTGTGGACGACAAGGTAAAAGATGGTGGGAAGTAAAATAATAAAAAACGAAAGAATAAATGGTACTAAATTATCCTTTTTCCTCAGGACGATTCGGCAAATTATTTCACAGATGGCGATGAACCCGCCCATCGAGAGAATATAACGGAAAAACATCCATATTTTTTCTTCTAACGGAATTACTTCCTCTGGTTTTAACCAGTTGAAAAAGATGAGGGTTGTCTCCACGTCAAACACCGCGCACAACAATCCTCCGACAACCAAAAGTGCAATAAGCAGAACTGCTGCTGTCCGTCCTTCTTTCTGAGTAATGGAAATGTAGATACGCGGCCAGATTTTGAAGAGATTTTTCAAAAATGAGGGTTTATTTTCCGTTTCGGGAACTTTTTTTTCCTTCGATGCCTCAATAGACTCGACATTATGCTCCAAAATGTGGTAAGCGTGCTCTCCAAGTTTTGTTAGATAATATTTTTTATCTGATTTTTGGTAAACACACTCCTTTAGAACCTCAAGATGGTGGTAAAGGGTTCCCGTGCTCACTTTGAGTGATTGTTTGAACTCGGTGAAGGATGATTTCGAAGATCGCCCAATTATCTTGATGATATGGCGCCGGATGTCGTGGCTAAGGGCTATATAAAATTGGTCTTCGGATTCATCGCTTCCATCGTCCGCTGGTTTTTTTCTACCTTTATGATTTGTTTCTGCACCCTGTTGTTCGTTTTTCGGGTTTTGGCGGACTGGCTTGGACAATTTAAGTCACCGGATTCTATGAGTCTCTTTCATGCTTGGCCAATAACGCCCTAATAATATTAAGAAAGATAATACTGATCCCAATTAATAGACAGTAGAATCCCGTTTGGACGTTGTATACGAATTGCAAATTCCCTACGATGTAGTCTACTAAGAACACTAATTCTAGTGATAACCCAAAAAATTGTAGGAGTACAGCGGCACTTTGACGCTTGGGATACAATAACCCAATAATCGCCCCCACTAATATGATCCCCCCTCCGATTAGGGGAAACCAGTAAATGAAACCAAGCAAGCTCCCCAACTCGAATCCGGAAAGTCCCAAATGCCACGGGAGAAAATCTGCTACTATAATAAATATCGCACCAATAATGCCCGTAAAAAAAATATTTCGAGGAGAGGGAATTATTTATCTACCAACCTATAAACTGGATAACCAAATCAAATTACTGGAGAAAAACCGTCCTTATATTTTTTTCAAATCATCGTGTTTCGTGGGGAAATGATCTTGACGTATCTTATTCGACAACTGGGCACAATCCTCCCACGTACCCCCACTCTTCGGATTCCACTCATCGGTATGAGACCCGTAGAAATCCCTTGCGGGCTCAGGGATTTCCCAGTCTTCTTTGATAAACTCCCTTATCCCGACTTCATTTAGTCTTGAAAATGCTCGCAATGTCAAAACTGGATGACGGAGGTCGTGCTGCAAAGTTTTATCCACCCTCCAGAATCCTTTTGGATTTTGTGGGTCATCCCGCAAGATATAAGAGAAATCCTGCAAGTCCAATCCAAAGAGATGGGCAATGACAGAATTCAATCTACAAGTCAGAGAAATTCTGTGTAGATCTGAGATAGCCCACCATTCTTTCCATTGTTTTTTCATCAAGATTGGAAATGCTTGTTTTAAAGAGATCCAAGCAGGAGCGAACCGCGGGTGGATTAAGTTCAAGCGTGCAACAGCTATACACAAGAACTCCCATACATCTGGGGGGATTGCCTCTCGTTTTAGAACGGGGGTCTCCTCTAATATGAAGTAATTGAGATTAATTCCCACGCATTTGACTTTCAATGCGAAATCATAGACGTAGGAGTTTAGGATTGCGGTCAGAACTAGAGTTTGCTGGAGATCGCCTCCCGCTACCTGTAAAAC
>MBAA01000079.1:59757-60083 GCA_001940655.1 Promethearchaeota archaeon CR_4 | reverse complement strand
TCCAATCCGATGCTGGGAGGAAAAGATCCGAGTTATTTGTCATGTGGAACTCGGTAGCATATTTGACCGCCCATTGACTGGAAGAATGCTGCCCTAGCAGCACACTGTGCTGGTAAATCCTTTCCAAGATCTGCAATTCTCGTTGATCGAGTATTTCGGGGATGATTATATGTAAGGGACTAAAGCGCAAGATTTGATTTGTTGTGAGATCGATCGTCTTGGGAGATGCCGATTTCCAATCATCTAAGGTTTTCTCCATAAATTTCGATTGGAAAATGTCTGTTTTCCCAGATTTTGTCGTGATCAGGACGAAAAACTTGAAATTT
>MBAA01000079.1:59248-59748 GCA_001940655.1 Promethearchaeota archaeon CR_4 | reverse complement strand
GGGAAGATATTTTTAATATTTTCAAAAGAATATAACCATTTAATTCTCGTAGATTCGAGAAAGAACGAGCGAAGGTCTTGAGTACCCTTGTCTGAATAAAATCCTGAGGGTAAAACTAATCCCAACTGACCACCTTGCCGTAGAAGGGTCAGTGATAACTCGGAAAATAACTTGAACAGATTGAGATCAGCGCTTCCTTGATGTTGGAATGGAAAAAATGGGTCTATTCCCGTCTCTTGCACCGTATTTGCACGATACTTTACCCAATTACTAAAATCGCTGAAAAATTGGGTGTATTTTTCCCATTCCTCTTTTACAATCGGTTTATTCTGAAAAATGATTTTCTGCCGTTTCAATCCTGCTTGCTTGCTCATATTCGGGTAGAGAGGATCTAGTTTCCCGAAAAATTCCTTGGAATTGGGTTTAACAATTTCCCAGGGAGGGTTACCGAGAACCACATCAAAACCGGGATCAGGTCGTTGGAATACGGTGGGGAATTC
>MBAA01000079.1:56472-59242 GCA_001940655.1 Promethearchaeota archaeon CR_4 | reverse complement strand
CCAGTGGAAAAACTTCAAATCTCGGGTTGATTTGGTGTAAATTTCGGTATGTTCTTTCTGATTTGGAAAGGAAGGAGAAGGAAGAGGAAAATTATTCAAATCCGCGGGATCCCAAAACCACAAACTACACCATAAATTCATTCTTTGCCTGATTGTATCTGTGCTGTTCTCAATGGTAATTTGCTTTCCTTTCTCCCCTACTGGGATTTTACGAGTTGAATACCGGATTCGATCTGTTAAAATTGCGTCAATCCCTTTGCGGGCGAGGGATTTAAGTGGATATGTTTCTAAATCCCTCTTCCACGCTCCAATCAAACTATTCCCCACTTTTAGATTCGAATTCATTGGGATTTTATCGCCAGTCGCCAAAAAACACTGAGAATATACTAAAAACTGGGCAATTTCCACCCCTACAGGATCTATATCAACACCAAATATGCAATTAACAGCAATATACTTCGCGATCTCAGCCTTGATTCTCTGGTTGAAGTCCTGCTGGTTTTTAAATTGCCAAAACTCACTAGAGACGGGGTTGATAACAACAGTAATCTCCCCTGAAACCTGTGTGAGAATCCTCTGGTGGTCCCTTAAAGACTTGGAAAACTTATCGCCCAAATAATCAATTGCTTTTAACAGGAAATTACCGATACCCATTGCAGGATCCAGGATTTTAATGTCTGCAAAGGACTCAGGTTGTATGATCTTGGAGTCTTTAAGATCAATATTTGAATATAATAATTGTGCAATGGTTCGTTCTACAATCGGTTTCACTAGATCCTCGTGAGTGAAGAAAGTACCGGAACCCTTCCTGACGCTCTTTATCGGTTGTAAGAAAAATTCCCCTTCCATTTTTAGATCTGTCGGATCGATGAGGGAAAAAATGTCTATACTCTCGCCATCCGATCCATTTTGGAGAACAGCGTTAAAACGTTCAATATCTTCCCATGAAATCCCACATAATTTTTTAAATCTTTTCTTGGCGGCAAGATCCACTGTGTTTTGTTCTCCACTAGTCTGGACTATGAGGAGATTCAAGATTGTTTCCGGGTCTGGGATTGTTAAAAGGGTTTGCAGACCAATATATCCGCGTGTACTAGACCGTAGGCGAATAACAAAAGGATCTTCCGGTTGAACCTGCAGTAATTCATAGTTACGACATTCCTGGTATACTTGATTAAAAAAAACAACGACTTTTTCTTCTTCTATATGGATCAGTTCGACTAACTTGAATAGATTCTCCAGAACTAGGGGAGGTAGGGTCACTCCGAGTGATTGGAATTCAGAGATACTTTGAGTCGCTATTCGAGGAATGTTTCCCCAAATCTCTTCTTCCTTGATTGCTTTTAAGAACGAATCCCAATTGAAATTGGCACTTGAAGATGGGTAAGACTTGTTTTCGGAGGTCTCGACCTTTTTCCGGAGGACTTTCCACATCAAAACAGATAAGAGGAGTCTGAGACTTGCTTCCCTCAAACCATTCCAATCTTTTTTCGTGAAAGCACTTTTTCCATCCAAAGAATTCGAAGGTAGTCCTGAAATAATCATTTGGAGTGCTTTTTCAATCCAATTCTCATCATTCATTATGAATTCGCATCGAAGTCTGTTACTTTTTGTGATCTTTTAATGATCGCGTCATTCCAAAGACCGCTCAATGACATTTGGATTTGCATCCAGTTCGATCATCCGATCCTTCATTAGATTACACGCCACCGGAGAAATTTCGATTCCTACCCATCTCCTTGCTAGTTTATGCGCCACTGCAATGGTGGTTCCGCACCCGGAAAAAGGATCGAGCACAACATCGTTCGGATTCGAGGAACTTTTAATAATCCGTTCAAGGAGTGATTCGGATTTCTGAGTGGGATACCCGCATCTTTCCTTGTCGGTTGGACTATGAATATATTTAATGTCCGTCCACCAGTCGGTGATGGGCGTCCCCTCTTTTCGCAAACCTTCATCGAAATATTTACCCTTTACCTGAGTTCTCCCCCGCTTTACCGTTCCTTTGGTATAGGGTCGATATTCTGGATTGTAAGTATATTTTTTAGATTTAGAATACCTGAAAATGGTGTCGTGCTTGTTGGGAAAATCTTTCTTCGGGATCCCACCGCCGCTATAGCACCAAATGATTTCATTTCGAAAATTCTCATAACCGAAGATTTTATCACATGCCACTTTGAGATAGTGGCCTGCATGGATGCTACAGTGTAGATAAAATAGACCAGAGTGCTTTAAAACGCGATAAATTTGCTCGATTCGCGCTTCCATCCAAGGTATGTAGGTTTGAATGCCCCCTTTCCACCTATCTTCGAATCCCCTCGTTCCGTATTCATCCTCTTTAGAAACCTCGTAATTTTGATTCGTGCAGAAAGGAGGATCTGCATAGACTAAATCAACACAGGCATCAGGAAATTTTGTCAGAATTTCCTTGCAATCCCCGCAATAAATTGTGTTAGGTTGCAAAAAACAGGGAATTGTCATGAAAGCTCTAAGAGAATAATGCCTCAAAGGGAATAAATAAAATTCGCAATAATGATATAGAGAATTGAGTATCTTGCAGAACTTATTCGCAGGTAATTCATATTCACACTTACGCCAAGAGATTTTCCGAAACGATGATCTTCCACAGGAAAAATATGATCCTTATATTCAAAATTGGCACAAATCATTCTCCCGCATGTATTCCTTGCAATTTGGCGCCTCCGACTTATATCTTCGTCATTCACTTTTAGTCCTTCTTATCAAATGGACATTAGAAAATAACGGCTTG
>MBAA01000079.1:55784-56439 GCA_001940655.1 Promethearchaeota archaeon CR_4 | reverse complement strand
GGATGGGTCTCTGAGGAAAATATTATAGTGGAAGAGCTTAAAAATCACTATTTCTCTAAATACTTACAAAATTCCCAACAATTGGATACGTTTTATCCTGAAATTGTTTCATCTCAGACTCGCCATACGTTAGGGGAAATTTACACCCCTCCCGAACTTGCGACTTTCGTCTTACAACACACTTTGGAATTCAAAGCAAATCCCAGCTGGACATTTTTAGATCCAGCTTGTGGGTCAGGTACATTTTTTATCGCTCTTTTGACCTTATTCTTGAAAAGCAATACTTATTCCCGCGCAGAAATCGCCAAAAGTTTTAACAATCTAGTTGGCATTGACGTGAATCCGCTGTCAGTTTTTGTTTCCAAGGCAAATTTGCAGATTTTTTGTAAAAACTCCGCACTTCCCCTTCCACCCACCTTTAACATTTTTTTAGCCGATCCTCTTTTCGATGAAATTCCTTCCCTTGCTAACACTAGATTTAATTGCATAATTGGAAACCCTCCTTGGTACAATTTAGCGGCTGTCCAAAATCGCGAATATCAAGAACAATTAAAATTACTCGCGCGACAGCTTGGAATTAATCCCCAAAACAGTGCAAATATCCCAAACATCGAAGTGGCGTCCCTCTTTTTGGGTCGCATGGCACAAGATTATC
>MBAA01000079.1:54143-55660 GCA_001940655.1 Promethearchaeota archaeon CR_4 | reverse complement strand
GATTAGTGAGCAACAAAATATTCAATCAGATCCCGCCATTAAACAAATCCGTGTACATGGAAAAATTTCACAATGGTGCTCGCTTGGGACCGCGGAGTTTCTTATTCGTAATTCAGGAAGAGTCCAATGGAGACTATGTGAGGATTCACCCAGATCCTGAGGAAGTCTTCACTAGTCGAGGGCGGTGGAAATACGCCCCCTATGATGCTGTAAAAGTACATCGGAAAAATCTGTTTCAGTGCGCGATGTCGAAATTTCTCTTACCCTTCTACATTGGTGGGTCGAAAACCCTGTTTCTTCCCACTGATTCCGAGTTAGTTTACAACCCTTCATTGTTAGATTCGCTGTCTGGGACTCATTTCGCCTATCTTATGGAGGAATATGAAAAAGTGAAAAAAGAAGGCGCTCGCCAAGAAACCCTGTGGGATTATATCGCTTACAATGGAAAAACAACTAATCCCCTTCAAACTCGCCGTTTAAAGGTAATTTATAATGCCATCGGACGAAAACGGGTTAAAGCTGCCGTCTTGAAACAAACCATCCTCATTGACGACTCCCTCTATTATTATACCCCTGATTCAGAAGCAGAAGCCTATTACCTCGCCACCATTCTCAATTCCAACATCGTGAGCTTTACCGTGGTGAACATCAAGGACGAGCGAAACATCCACAAAAATCCGTGGCGGCTCCCTATCCCACATTGGCAAAACACTCCTGGACAACGAGAAATAGTAAGTTTAGGGAAGTTAATGGAGGACAAAATTCAGGATAACCTACTAAGAGTCCCCCAAGGGCAAACGAAAAAAGTACTTGAAGCACAAATATTACGCTGGATTGAACCAGACTTAATCCGTTTAGACCCGATGGTAAAGGAACTATTCGAAAAGGAGCGATAATGCGAGTATGGGAACAGTCCAACCTACTGAATTTGAACGGAAGATGCAACAAATCATACATCAATTACGTGAAAAGCGGGAACCGAGCACTGAACTCGTGCACCTATTGCTCCAATCTCTCCATGTCTTTCACATCTATGACTTAGAACGGGCCCTCATCTCACTTGATACTCGCGTGCGGGACGCTGCCTTGAAAAAAATTGAGCAGTACCTATCCGCTCTCACCAGTAAGGATATCCAGGAACAAAAAACAGGCATTCTAGCTTTGGAACACCACTTTGAACCTATGAAAATGCTTGACGAAGAAGCGTAGAATTGTGTGGATAGAATCATTTATGACAAAATACTGAGAGAATTATTTCGCGATTTCCCAGAAATTTAAGTATAGGTTTTTCGCGTTCAATTGCGTAATGCATCAAGATATTATTTTTCTTGATTCTTCCAATTCGTGCTGATAGAAATTTGAAAGTACCATAAACATACTCTTGCTTGCGGTTTTGAATCCTATCTTGAAATTCTCAGAAATGAAAAGGACCTGTTTGTCATCTACTAGCACCATTCCCCAATTTATGGCAGGGGTTGATTTCTCTCCATAAATGCTCGCAATGTTAAGAAGACGTT
>MBAA01000079.1:53504-54114 GCA_001940655.1 Promethearchaeota archaeon CR_4 | reverse complement strand
AAAGTGATCTCCACTCCTTTTGACGCGATTGTATGGAGGTGTTCCTCGATTCTCGTAAAATCATCTTGGGGGAATATGATTCGCACACGGTGTTCTGAACGAAGGAGGAGGTCCTGTGTTTGTATGATTAAGTTCTTTTCCCCTTTAATATTCCATATGATGTCTTCTGCAGGTTCGGCAGTAATATTTTGTTCAAAAGAGTTCTGTAGTAATTCAATGGCGTTTTTTCGCGCATCCGAAATTTGAGTTATGGCTTGATTATATATCGTTTCGAGCGCTGCCTTTTTTTTTGCTAACTTCTTATCTAGATTTACCTTTAATTCCCGTTCCAATTTTTCTAACGCAATTCCCGGATTTAGTGCATGAAAAAGCATTGGCCTTTTCGATCGAATTTCTACCAATTGTTTCTTTTCCAACTTGTTGATGACTTCATAGATCTTTGAATGAGGAATTTCGGCTAACTTGCTAAGATCCCCACTTTTCAATATGCCATTTTCGACTAAACAGGAATATGTTCTTGCTTCATATTCTGTTAGCTCCAAGTTTCTAAGCGCTTGTAAAATTGTGGTTTTTGTCACTTTTTTCACCACTTAAAAAAAAAAATAGTGAC
>MBAA01000079.1:52216-53470 GCA_001940655.1 Promethearchaeota archaeon CR_4 | reverse complement strand
ACAATCAACTGGATAAAGAGATTTCTTATGCCAAATGTTGACGAAAATGATACCCCTAATGCTGAAAACTATGGACTAGAAAAATCGGATCTAACATCACAAGCAGAAAAACCACCCATTTCGATGCGAGAAAAACTCGTGTTTGGTATTTCGGTGAACGTTCTATTGATGGGCCTTGTCAGTTTATTTACCGATGTGTCTTCAGAAATGATCACTGCCATCCTCCCACAATTCCTTTTAGCTCTTGGCGCCAATGTTTTGATGGTCACTCTTGTCACTGGAGTCACTACCGCGGTTGCTAATATTATTAAGGGGATTTCGGGATGGCTCGCAGAAAAATTAAACCGACGAAAAGCGTTTGTGGTTGCGGGTTATACCCTTTCTAACATTACCAAACCGTTTATTGGATTACAAACCAATTGGCTTGGAGTCCTTGCCCTGAAAGTAACTGACCGTATAGGGAAAGGGGTTCGCACCTCTCCTCGAGACACCCTTATTGCTCACTACGCCACCATTGTCCAAGAACAAGAGGGAGATAAACAATCTCACTCCGGGCGAAATTTCGGCATCCACCGGTCGTTAGACACAATAGGCGCCATCATTGGACCCTTTCTCGCCTTTGGCCTCGTTTATTACTTTATGAATATTATGAGTATTGCAGAAGTTACTGCCTACTCATGGACTATTATATGGTCCATCGTGCCTGGTCTTTGTGGAATCGCGTGCATCCTGTTTGTTAAAGAAATCAAAGTTGAACTACGAGGGCAGAAGAAAGCTGGTCGGCGCGTTGACAGGTTTCCTCCCGAGATTCTGTTAATTTTTACTCTCGCTATTATGGAATTTGCGAGTATAGACGTTGCATTCCTCATTATACGTGCCACAGATTTATTCCCCCCTCAATATCAAGCTTTTATCGTGATCGTCTATGCCCTTTTTAATGTAGTCTATGCGGTACTTGCCCCCTTCATAGGGCGCCTCGAAGATAAATTCAGCAAACAAAAGATCATTATCGTGGGGTTGAGTGTCTTATTGGGCATCTCCGTGCTTGTTGCTATACCTTTCGAGGAGCCCAGCGATTTAGGGATGTGGGTAATGGTTGCCGCATTCTTTGCCTTCGGTCTTTATATGGCCATTGTTGACACGGGTTCCCGGGCATTCGTGTCGGACGTCACTGGCAAGGACAAGAAGGGGCGCGCTTATGCGCTCTATTATTTCCTTGTGGGCATCTTATCGATCCCCGAGAGCATATTATTT
>MBAA01000079.1:43475-52190 GCA_001940655.1 Promethearchaeota archaeon CR_4 | reverse complement strand
AACTTTTGCATTCCTATTTGAGGCTTCTGTTCTTCTCGTGTGCATCATCATCTTCGCCCGAGCCAACTTTGAAAGACTTCTGCACAAGAATGCTCCCCCTACTGCAATTTAATTAGTGAAAAATGCAGTTCAATCATTCTCTCCCTTTTTCTCATATTAAGTTCAAAAATCGGGATTATTGAAAAGAAGGATTGAAAACAAGTAATTTTATAAAAAATGAAGGATGCTCTGAAAAAAATCACATATATAGGTTGTGGGGTTTCTGCTCAAGATGATCCTTTTTCAGTTTACTCATGGCCTGGATGAATTGGGCTTCAGTGATATAATCGAGTGCCCCCCGAATGGCAAACATCGCGGCTTCCGTGCACATCCCGCGAATGTCGGCGCCGCTCATTCCATCGGTGATCTTGGCGAGATGATTCAAATCAACGTTTCTGAGGGGCATGCGCCGTGTGTGGATCTTGAGAATCTCCCCCCGGTCTTTTTCCTCTGGGAGACTGAAATGAATGATCCGGTCAAAACGCCCGGGGCGTAAAATGGCGGGATCGAGGATGTCCGGCCGGTTCGAGGCGGCCAGCACCTTCACGCCTTTGATTTGATTGAACCCATCAAGTTCCGACAGGAGTTGCATGAGGGTTCGTTGCACTTCCCGGTCACTGACTTGGGAATCTGGGGTTCGCCGCGAAGCAACTGCGTCAATTTCGTCAATGAAGAGAATTGACGGGGACTTTTCCCGCGCGAGGGCAAAGATTTCCCGGACAATCCTGGCACCTTCTCCGATGAATTTCTGGACGAGCTCTGATCCCACGAGGCGGATGAAGGTAGCGTGTGTTGCATTGGCGACAGCGCGAGCAACCAAGGTCTTTCCCGTTCCCGGAGGCCCTTCCAGTAATACCCCGGCGGGAGGTTCGATTCCCATCTTGGTAAATACCTCGGGATGGATGAGGGGTAATTCTACCACTTCACGGATGTCTTGCAAGATTTCCCGGAGACCGCCGATATCTTCGTAGGTTTCGCGGGGTTTCTCGTCCAGCTCCATCGAAGCGACAAAAGCATCAATATTTGAAGGGAGAATCTTGACAATCGCTAATGTATTTTGATTCAGGGCTACCGTGTCCCCCGCAGACAATTCAAAATTCGGATGGGGCACGAGAAATTCCTGACTGTTGGGAGTGCGCACGATAGCATAGTTTTTAGAAAGTACCCTGCTCACCTGTGCCACTAGAAGTGGCGGTTGCGCCATATTTTGAATGGCACGAGATAATTCGCGTGCCTCCTTTTGGGCTGCGTCCCGCTCTCGCGTCAATCGGACTACGGCCTTTCTTAATTCTGGCACGTTATCGGTGTTAACTGCTCCCATACGGATTCTTCACGCGCGCAAATTTCTACAACCACATTCTTCATTGAGAAAGTGTTGTGGAATTCAGTCGTCTTAATGTGATAAATAAATTATTCCAAAAAAACTCTGCGCTCCTAATCCGCATTGTATTTGTAACGCGAATTATTATCTCCCATATGTCTGAAGTTCCCCCCGATTCTTATAATCCCGAAGCGATGGCAACCCAACAACAATATTCGCCCGTCTCACAGCAGGTTCAATCGGAAATCGACAAGTGGGTAACAACGGCGAATCTCAACATCCATATAGTAAAATGCCTGATTTCGCCGAATAAAGACTCCATCCTTGGGATCCTCGAAAACGAGAAAGCGGATCGGTCGTACCTTTCTCTAGCCCTCCTTAATTGGAACGCCAATATATGGAAGGGAACCTATACGCGCCTTCACCCGAATAAATTACCGTTTCCCGTACACGGATTTTATACCCCCAGCACGCCCTTCAAGTCCTACCTCACAACCCAAGAATTACCCCCTCTATTTATTCAATTGTATGATTACACGACTCGGAAATATCTAGAACCTCGGAAAAATCGCTTTGCCCTCCGAAAGAATGTCGTGCGAGTCAATCCAGTTTCTGCTGCGTGGGTGCCGGGGATGGATGATATTTCCACTTTCCTCCGCTCCGAACTCACAAAAACTTACCCTAAGGTACCACCCGCTAGCATTCTCGGGCGGAGGATTCAAAAGAAAATAGGACGGAAGCGTTTCGTGCTGAATCTCGTGGACACGTTACAACTCCGACCTTCGGGAAATGGAACAATAATTGGACAGGATTTCATTTTGGAATTCGACTTAGGGCGCGTGTCTATCCCTCTCGCTCGCAACACCACGTTCAATATCGTTGCCTTCATCGTAGATGAGACTTGGCGTATCCTCACAGACCTTGCAGGGCAAGAAATTTCCCCACACATTGATAATTACCTCGCGCAAGATCGGTTCAAATGCCAGTGGTGCAATTATGGGGCAGCGTCAATTACGAAACTTGACACAGATTTTAAATTTCCCTATCCCTCGCCTGTCTTTGAAGCGCTCATCACCTGTCCCAAGTGTCACGAAAAGTCTCGAGCTGTATTTTCCGGGCAAGAATCCGGAATCCAAAAAGATGCCCGCCATCGGTTATTGATTTGCGAGAAATGCGGGAAGGATGGATTACAAATCATTGGCAGAAAAGCGGGGTTGGGGCGGGGTTCCCAAGTAAAGGTTTATTGCACCTCCTGTGGTAACACCACTCTTCGCCAATTTTTGCGGTCTTTCACCCTATAAGATATTTCTCCTTTTTTCCGTAAGTAAATTGCATTTACCAATTATTTTTTTAAAGCGACATATTCTTAAATTGAAGTCGCTACCTTTACCTTTGATAACTTCTTTACTTAGTCCCTTGAAGTTTGTCAATTAAGGTGTTTAATCCATGAATAGTAAAACTCTAGAATGTTTATGTCGCGCTTATTTGGGCGAGTCCCAAGCAAGGAATCGCTACACGTTTTATGCTAAAATTGCAGCAGACGAAGGATTTGAGCAAATCGCAGCCATCTTCCGCGAGACTGCTGACCAGGAAAAAGAACACGCCAAGAAATTGTTTGGTTATATTCAGACATTGAAAACGAAGGAACCAAATCCTGAAGAACTAACAGTGGATGGAGTTGGGGTACCTGACGTCCTTGGTGACACGCTAGCTAATTTGAAGGCTGCCGCGGCAGGGGAGAAATATGAAAATCAGGTAATGTATCCAGACTTTGCCAAAATTGCCGAGGCAGAGGGCTTGAAAGATGTCGCTCTAGGCTTTTCTTTAATCAAGAAAGCGGAAGTCCACCACGAGGAACGGTACAATAAACTCATCGCCCAGGTGGAAGCCAAGACGGTCTTCAACAAAAAGCCGAAGAAGGTTTCGTGGGTATGCCGCGAGTGCGGGTACGAGCATATCGGGGAAGCGCCCCCAGAGAAGTGCCCGCTCTGTAGTAAACCGAAATCCTTCTATCAAACGAAAGTTGAAGAATTTTAATAGTACTCCTTTTACCCCTCTTTTTTCACTCCTTAATAAAATCTTACATCCCGCTGAATCGTCCATATGAATCAAGGTTCAACTGACGAAGAGTTAGCAGGAAACATAAACTCATCCAGTTGAGTAAAACCCAGAGAAATATGCATAAAAAAACTCAGATGTCCAATGAACCAGCAGGTTTGATTGCCCCCTAAAGAGGATCAGTGAACTCTCTCTGCTCCACGAACTTTCTGCTCTACTTCAGCTTGAGTCTCAACCGGTACTTCATTTCTGACCTTTTCCAATGTAATGGCACTAATAGGGCAGTTCGAAGCACAAACACCGCAGCCAATGCAATGGTTTTCTCGAATAATCATCATGTCGTCAGATGCATCTTCCGAGTGGGGAAAATGATGGTAGATTGCCTCCATAGGGCATTTCTCCATACATATCTCGCATTTGTTACAGAGATTCTTATCGATTCTTGGCGAGAAGTTGGACTTCGTAATGGCTCCATAGTTCTGGAATTCCTTCACAGATTTCAGGAAACCGCAACAGTCAGGGCAACAGTTGCAAATAAACATCGATGGTTCCTGCGTATTGATCGTCTCATGAACTAACCCAGCTTTTTCAGCCTTCTTCATGATCTCAAGAAGCTCATCGAAGTTGACTTCTCTGCCGACTCCATTTGCGATTGTAAGCAATGCAAGAGACCCAGTTGCAAAGCAGAAGTTCTCATCAGTTTTTTTGCATGGATGTCCAGTATATTTCGCAGCGGTTCTGCAGCTACACGGAACGAGAACGTACGGGCTGGTTTGTGACAAGTAGTCTTTCAAAACCTCATAAGGGAGCACTCGACGTTCCACTTGTATTGATTTGTTCAATTCGATCGTTTTCAAGGTAGGCTCGACGGTGGGTATCACTCGGAACGTCGCGTATTTTCCGGCACTTAGTTCGAAGTGGTGTCCTGCGTAGAATAGCTCTCTATGCGCCAGAGCGGCGCGTTTCATTTTTTCTGGGGCGTCCCTATTGTTGGTGAAGTAGAATTCAAATAATCCTGGAAATAACGGCATTATTATGAAGGAATTTTCAATCTTCAATAGTTTGCCCTTGTAAGCCATATCGCTAAAGATTTTGTTGACTTCATCCTTGGGAACCCCAGACAATTGAGATATCTCCTCATCGCTGAGTGGCTCACCAGTGGTCTTAAAGGCCCTAAGCAATTTCACTTCTTCTTCACTAAAAATGCTTTTTAGCAGCTCAGTAACGGCCTTGTGCTTTGGCAGTTTAGCTGACGTCTTCTTGTTCATGGCAAGACGTAACATTTCATAATCATCATTTTCCTGCATCATTTCCCAACCGCCTTCTGGAATATATGTGATAAGTGAACGACGTACATTTATTCCTCCAAGTACTATAAAAACATGATTAAAATCAGATCGTTCTCGTGGCAATTTGCCCTCTGTAGTTAGGGTTCCCAATCCCGCTGTCTGCATAAGCGTGTGATATTTTCCTCAAACTCTGTCGGGGATGAATTTACAAAGCTCTTAGATGAACTCCAAAAAAATTTAGCAGAGGATAGATTTACGTTATGGTAGGGTAAGCAATAGGTCGTGTTTTTAACGGGACATTTTGGAATACAAAGCAACCAATTTAAGTCACGTATTGCAGCTTTGGCGATGTGCATGATCTACTCCGTTCCCTTGAATCTCTTAAAAAAGTCCCGGAAGTGCGGGACACCATCGCTCGCCGTCAAAGCGAATTCAAAGCGATGGGAGGTCGAGATGCTAGTGATGTCTTTTGTGAGTTGTGCTTCTGCATCTTGACGGCAAATTTTAACGGCGAAAGGACGCTGAAAATGCAAGACGTCATCGGAAAAGGATTTTGTACCTTCGATCTCCAAGAAATGACATTAAAACTGCGCGAGCTCGGTTATCGTTTTCCGAACACGCGCGCCCGCTACATTCACGAGGCGCAACAAAAGCGGGATGCCCTAGAAAATGCGCGAAGAACCATCCGACCCGAATTTGAACTTCGAGAATGGATCGTGAAAAATATCACAGGATTGGGATACAAGGAGGCAAGTCACTTCCTGCGCAACATCGGGTACACGGACTCGGCGATTATCGACTTCCACATCGTGGACCTCCTCGAGCGGCAACGTTACATCGAGCGGCCTAAAACATTGAGTAAAACTAGATACCTCGGGATCGAGGGCGTGCTCCGGGCCATTGGCAAGCGGGTGGGGCTGAATCTGTCCGAGCTCGATTTATATCTCTGGTACATGGAAACCGGCAAGATTTTGAAGTAAACCATCATTATTCTGGTATGGGGTGTTTTACGTTTCTTAAGGATTAAATCCATTGCTCAATGTTGAGAGGGTGTAAATCACCTGAACCAGTCTCCAGTCAATGACAGGGCTAGAACGGGCGCCCCTCAAGTCACGGCAACCCCGGAATTGGTCGTTGATCAATAAAAATTCGCACAGCGATGGGAAATCTCCTTTTGCATCACGTTCTTGGACACGTGGGATATTGACCTCGCCCCGCGCGAACCCAGGCAATGTGGGCATTCCATTTATTTTTCCGGAAGCCTTGTTGCAGTCGATGCGCGCACCGGTCTCTCTTTTCCATCCTATATCGGACTGGCGAGAGGTTGTTCCTCACGATCGGGTGTCTCGCGAGGGGTCCTCTCTCCATCTCGCTCGATGATCTACCAACGATGTAACGGAATCGACCTGCGAGAGATACTTCCCCAGAAACCAATTGCGGATCTGCGGGACTACGGGTTCGAGTTGTGGCCCGCAAACGGGAGAATCAGGATCAGTATGTGAACAATAAACCGACCTTTCCCAACTTGGACTTTGCACCCCGATTTATGCTCATTAACACGCGTGAGTATTGTTTTGTAACACCCTATTCAACGCGGGAAAATCTTTAGAGTAAACCCCTCTCATTACTATAAGGTTATTATAGGAGGAAAAAAATGGGGATAGAATGGATTATTCAACTAGAAAGATCATTTTGATTGTTACAGTAATTATTGTCATCATAACAATCACTGTTGCCGTTTTCTTGTTGATTATTCCTATTCAGGCCGGAACTGTATACCGTGACGTACCCATAGAGCATAGTGGACGGACGCGAACCTACAATTACTTTGTACCTGCCAACCTTCCAGCATCACCTGTGCCCCTTGTTTTCACTATTCATGGTGGCGGCATCAACGCTGACCAACAATTTGGTTTGACGGGCACTAAAGCTCCGTATAAGATACTTTTAGACATTGCTGAACAGGAAAAATTTATTGTCGTTGCTCCGGACGGCACTGAAAATCCCAGCGATCCAAATCCTGAGAAGTTGTACTGGAATGACTGCCGTGCCGATATGACTCTTGTAAATAAGAGCGTGGACGATGTTGGGTTTATAGAGACCCTAATTACTCTCTTTTTGCATAACTTTAACATTGATCCTAACAGAATCTACGCTACTGGCATATCCAATGGTGGAGGGATGAGTCTCCGCCTCGCTATAGACTTATCTCATAAAATTGCAGCAGTGGCAATACTTTCACAAGGTAATGCAAATAATAGTGTTTGCACTGGTCCCGTCAATCCTATACCGGTGTTGCTTATGTCTGGCACCGCTGACGAGCTTAACCAGTGGGACGGTGGCTACAGCGAAATAGAATCGGCCCGAGGAAGTACAAAGTCTATTCCCGATACCGTGGCGTTCTGGGTGAATCAGAATGGTGCTGATACAGTACCTGAAGTCACTGAAATTCCGAACGGTCCGTATAATGACCATGGAACAACAGTGACATTATATGACTACGATAACGGCATTCAAGGAACGGAGGTTCTTCTCTACAAGGTCAATGGTGGCGGGCATCTTGAGCCTAGTTTGACGGAACAGTACTCAGATACCGCCGAGGCGTTTTTAGGCAACCAAAATCATGACATTGAAACCGCAAAGGAAGTCTGGAAATTCTTTAAGAAGCACGCATTAAACGGACCAGTCTCATCCGTTACTCTGATTGGGGGTAATATTGTTTCTGTCGAAGATTTTTGTTTATTAGCACCCTGCATTGGTGTAACGTTGACAATCCCAGTTGCAACTGTTACCACAGGCATCTATGTAACACGTATTTGGCCTAGAAAGAAGCAGTAAATCCCATTCTACCCAAATCTCCTTTTTTTTCTACCTGAAAAGATTAAGGGCAGCATTGAATCATGGTTAAGAAAGAAATTTTTGAACGGAAAGGATTTAGACAAAAAACTATTTAATTTTGAGGAATGAACACTAAAAAGGCATTTAGGATGACTGTCTGGTATTTCGTTTTTGAAAATTAATGCTTAAATGAAGTTGCTACTCCACCCAGTTTAATGACGTGGCGAGTCCAGTAGTATACATCACGAATAAGGCATGTATCTGAAACGTACGCACTTAGTATTACCATTCGCCCATCCACGCTGTGGTATTCCCCCGCGCAAGAAAGCCAGTCGCCGATCCCGCGGCAGTCCCACACGGGCCGACGAAGGTCGGCACTTGCAGGCTTTTTGGTACAAATGGTGGCGCGACAGTCCCCAGCATTAAAATTGCACTGTCTAGAAAGAACTTACCACTCAACCAAGGACCCTACGAAGAGTTTATGATGGCCCGCAAGTGGGCGAATCAGGAGGTAGACAACAATCTCGTTGCTCAACTAGGCATTCACACGCTCCCTCTTGTCTTCCTAAAGGGGGGTGAAAAGAAAGGTGCAACACCCTTTTTTAGCAAGATTTATTATGCGCATGAGTTCACTAATCCTTTAGACTGAACGGAGACGCTAAATGCCGATATTTTCGGCGCGAATCTTGAGTGATCCAAATACCTCTAATACTTTCCTTGAGAGTCTGTCATTATATATGGTCAAAAACCGGAAAATTTCAGAAATTCGGAAGAAAATTGCTGCGGGCACCGCGCGGGTGATGACCGCCCAAGAACTCCTCGATGAGATGAGTAACGGCCAGCAAATCGGATTCGATGACGTGGACATAATTACCACGGGGACTAAGGGAATCTACAGCGGCATCGCGGGGATTTTTTCTTTCGAGATGTGCCCACCTAAGACAACCAAGATATTCAAGGAAGCTTGGATCAATGGTATCCCGGCGTTCGTTGGGCCGTGTCCCAACGAAAGTCTTGGCGATATTGACGTGATGCTTTTTGGTACACAGCACAGCATTGACGATGAAAAATACGGGGGCGGTTTCCTTTTCCGAGAGCTCGTAGAACGCAAACCCGTGAAAGTGGCTGCGATAACCGATACAGGAGAACGCCTGGAAAAGACGCTCACGC
>MBAA01000079.1:41507-43468 GCA_001940655.1 Promethearchaeota archaeon CR_4 | reverse complement strand
AATGAGTTTCGCCCGGTTATTGGGAACGCGGCAGGTCGTGAAAAATTACAACGCGTTGATCAATTTATCCTCTGAAACGATTCCCACGATCTTCAGCGTTCTCCCGATGGAACCTTATGTGCTCTCTTTCTGCGGGTGCGGGGCGCTTAACCCACTGGAAAATGACCCGTTCCACAAGGTTTTAGGAGTCGGTTCCCCCATCCTCGTGAATGGCAAAATTGGGCACATCATTGGTCCGGGCACGCGCAACAACGTTTCCAAACCGAACCTGATGTCCATCACCGACTTCAAGGGGATGAAGCCGGAATATATGGGAGGCTTCATGACTTCTGCCGGGCCGGAATCGGTTTGTTCCGTTGCGATGGCCATACCCGTCCTCGATGAACAGATCTGGCAGGGTATCGTGAAATCTGACAAGGATGTCACTTTAAACATCGTGAATGTGAACGGACGGGAAAAGATCACGGATATTACCTATGGGGACGTGTGGGATAAGAATTTCAACGTGGTATACAATTCCAAGAATTGTGCCGATTGTGCCCAGTCTGGTACATGCCCCGTGCCGGAGATTTGTCCCACTCACGCCTTCACCTTCAAGAAGGGGATCGACAAGACACGTTGTTTCAATTGCGGGACGTGTGTACGAGTGTGCAAACAAGGAGCCTTTCACTGCGATCTTAAGAAAATCAAATTCCAAGGGCGCGAAGTCCCTGTCGTCTTACGGCAATCCGACCGGAGTGGAGCTATAAAGATTGCGATTGAATTGAAGGGGATGATCTTGCGGGGCAAATTTCCGATTATGAAACCTACGGGAGAGCTCGAATTTTATCCCACCTCATTATAAATACAGTAAATACATATAAAAGAGCCCTACTGTATTGCGTGAGGAAACCTTTTTTTTGATTTCAAATTGACATTACATTTTTCCACAATTTCCCCTCTAAATCCATATTTCCTAATAAAGACGGAAAAAAGTCCCTAATCTCAATGTACTCGCCACCAACCAGCATGCTTTCACTAATGAGGGAGCGCGAGTGTGGAATATGGCACGTATATCGCCTTGATCCAAGGTAAACTCCCTTTATATAGTAGGAGGGCGGAGGTACAGGTCAAAGAACAAGAACGTGAGCAGAATTTCCTCAAGCGATGGCGTGCGAGAACCAGAGGTCGTCAAAATACTCCCCGAGCTTCCGCACAAACTCGGGGTCGTTAACCATAATACAGGAAAAAAAAGCCGAGGTTTTGAGGGGATGTTGTATCTTGAGGAATGCGCGATTACGATCGAATAAGTCGAAGTACGTAAAAAACCGCACGTGTACGTACTTGATTTCAACAGCAGAGGACGATGAGGGCAACCATTCTTGTATAAGCTGGCAGATGCGCCGGAATGCACGATCATTGCCGATCTTCTGGGCATCGGTGAGGTTTCGCTCATCGAAATTAAAACTCCACAGATACCGTACCCGACCGTGGCGAGCGAGGAACTCTATCAAACCTCCGTACAATTGACGTGTAAAGGGGAGAACCTGTTCTGTGTACTCGTTAATAATGCCTGTGATCAACAATTCCTGCGAGAGCTCACGCATATGAGTTTGGTACAACTGCACCATAGGGCGAAAATCGGACGCTGCTGACCAGAACGTCTTGTCATCTGGGGTGGGGTGAGGGAGTAAGTTAGGGGTGGTGAGCAGGTCGTTAACTTGATGGTAGAGATGTTGAATCTCGCCTTTATGATCCTCCTCCTTGCGGGCGAGGAGTGCTTGGAAAGCCGTAGCGGGGGAGACTGCCCGGTATCGCTTCGGCCGACCCTCCTGCAGTTCGATAAGACCAAGGTCGATGAGATGGGTGAGGACATCATAAATTCGACTTTTGGGAATTTTCGAACGCTTCGCCAAATCTCCCGCCGTCATCTCCGACTGGAGGAGCAAAATCGAATAACAACTTACTTCATACGTGGAAAG
>MBAA01000079.1:39227-41454 GCA_001940655.1 Promethearchaeota archaeon CR_4 | reverse complement strand
GAAAAAAAAAAGGCAACCTAAAAAAGGTATTGCAACGCAGAAAGTTGCGGGGGAACATGCATCGAATCTGCGGAGAATCAGATAAGCTAAAAAAATTCAAAGAAAAATTCGACAAATTAGCGACTGCGATGGTTGGATTAGGGTTAAAAAGGGAGATCGGATTGTGTTCTCGATTCCAAATTGACCTCACGATATCATTAGTTACTTCTAGGTTCAAAAAACCAGGAATAATTCTCGCACAATTTAATATCTATCATATTGAAATGTGAATTGCATTTCAAGAAGCTTTATTCAGGGTAGGAGGCCTGGTCCACGTGGAACTGGCTATCATGCGATAGCATGCGAAAACCAGAGAAAGTCAAAATACCTCACGAACTGGTTCACGATCTCGCGGTCGAGTATCGTGATGCAGGAAATGATCTGCGAGGGGGAGAAGGGATTCCGGAGCTTGATGATCGCACGTGTGCGGTCGAATAAGTCGAAATATATTGGAATCCGCGTGTGCATGTACTTCATTTCAACTGCAGGGGACAACAGGGACAAGTGCAACCCGTCTTGTACGACCTGGCATATGCGTTGGAACACGTGATCATTGTCAGCCTTCTGGGCGTCAGTGAGATCCCGCTCGTCGAAGTCGAAACTCCACAGGAACCGTACCTGCCCGCGGTGAGCGAGGAACTTGGTGAATTCGTCGAACAGATCGCGAACCGAGGCAAGCACTTGCTCCGTGTGCTCGTTTATGAAACCCATACCCAAGAATCCCTGCTCGATCTCGTGTATGTGGGTCTGGTACATGTGGATGACAGGAGAAATGCCGAAAGCTGAAGACCAGAAGGTCTTATTCTCGGGGGGGTGAGGAAGGAGGTTGGAAGTAGTGATAGCGGTTTCAAGGTCCTGAGCCTGGTGGTAAAGGAGTTGGATATCCCCTTTATGGTCCGCCTCCTTGCGGATGAGGAGCGCTGTGAAGGCAGCAGAGAGGGAGATTGCCCGGTATCGCTTCGGCCGAACCCAATGCAGTTCCACGAGGCCGAGGTCTACAAGTCGGTTAAGAACGTCATAAATTCGCCCCGTGGGGACGTTCGAACGCTTCGATAAGTCTATCGCGGTCAAGTCCTGCTCGAGGAGCAAATTCAAATAACAATTTACTTCGTACGTGGAGAGCTGCAGTGTTTTCAGGAATTCCTTCAGGTCATCCAATGTGTTGCCCATCGAGAGAAAAGTAATGGAGAACCTAAAAAAAGTTGTTAAGATGCATAAAAATTAATAAATAAAAATGAATGAAACCATGTAATTTTTTCTGTATATTAAAATACATCAGAATTCTCTTCACAAATTTTGGAATTAATCTTTGGCATCATTAACCTGTTAATTAGTAGAAATGTTATTTTTTCAAGCACCCAAACCTCTTACGTGGACTCACAACTAGAAGATAATCATTCAACACCTGCGTTGTCCCGAAGTCTGCGGGATGAAATTAATTCTTTGCGAAATAAATTTCTGCAATTATCTTTCGAGTCCCGACAAAAAACGCTTCTCAACTCCCTTGGAATTCCAGAAAATGCTTATCCTGAATTCGAAGATCCTAAAAATTTCCAGAATTTATTATTCTTCCTGTTCCTAAATCAGGGGTTTGCCCTATTTACCGCAAATCAAATTCGCGGGAAGGAGCTCTCAACTGAAATTTTTTCTGACAAGGCAATTGCCTCCCTGCAAGAAGAGGCATTTTTACGCACCATACTCCGGCCGAATATTTTTCAAGAAATTCGGAATGCGAACTCGTCCTTACTCGACCAACTCCTCAAGTTCCTCACCGCTCTCAATCTACAAAACTTGGTTCCGCTCGATACATTCGGAACTCTCCTCCAAGATTTTCTGGGGCAAGCGGCACGGAAACGGTTTGCCGCCAATTATACTGATTTGGATCCAGCGACTCTCCTTGCCGAGCTAGCTGTATCCCCAAAAATGGAGGCAATTATTGATCCGATGGGCGGTTCGGGACGTTTAATCTTTTCCAGTATGGATGCCTTGCATCGTTATGGCGTGCCCTTTAGAATAGCCCTTCCCCGAATGATACTCAACGAGTTATTCCTTCCCGCGGTTCAATTATTTTGCGGGAAACTACTCATTCGACTGCTTTCCGATCCCCAACCTGATTACGAAATTCTCCAAAAGTGTCGCATTTTTGTAGGTGACGCCTTTTCCACCTTCCAAACTGGCACGTTAGACC
>MBAA01000079.1:38872-39188 GCA_001940655.1 Promethearchaeota archaeon CR_4 | reverse complement strand
GATCTTGTGACTTAGTTATAATGAATCCCCCTTTCACTCGTCAAGGACTCTTGGAGGCAAGATTTCGGGACTTTTTGGCACAACGCTTTGGGCGGTATAGCCCATTTCTCAGTAAACATATGGGTCTCCACGGATATGCGTTGTTTCTCGCTCACGAGTTATTGGCATCAAGTGGATTTATCGCTGCAGTCCTCCCCGCTTCCACTATCATCTCGGGTTACGGCGAGGGTTTGAAGAAATTCCTCATCCAGTATTATCACATCCAAATTGTGCTCACGTCGGCAGTTACCAAAGCATTCTCCGAAGGTAGTGACTT
>MBAA01000079.1:36770-38848 GCA_001940655.1 Promethearchaeota archaeon CR_4 | reverse complement strand
AAAAAAGTCGGATCACAGGGTGAAAGATGTCACCCCTTCTACCTCTGTTACAAAATTTATAACAATGAAAAAGAGACTCCGAGATATAAACGTCCCTGAGATTGCAGCAAAGATTCGCACCGCTGCGGTTCCTATCGAAACGGACGACTATAAAATTATAAGCGTAACTGCGAAAGATTTAGGAGAAAAACGGAATTGGTTGTATTTCTTCGAAGATCTTGGTTTTAAACAGCTTTATAACAGATTAAGAGGACTCAGTGAATTCATCAGCAGCGACCAAGCCGGATTACGTCTCGTGCGCGGTTTTGAAATGTATGGGCCTAATTATTTTCTTTTACCAAATAAATACTGGACAATTACCCGAACTGAACAATCGTTCGTAGAAATTGCACGGAGATCAGAAGACAAGGAGCGTTTGCAAATCCCACGTGAATTCTTGAAAGAGTCATTACGCAAACCAGAGGAATGTCAACCCCAAATATCATTTTCTCCCGAATATTACGCGCTTGCGGTTCCAGCGCAAATATTACTTCCACCAGACTTTAGGAAATATTTCGAATGGGGGCTTGAGAGTAAGATTCCTGCGCTCAAACGGTTTGGTAACGGGTGGTTTTCCCACGTACACGCCCAGCTTGCATCGAAACAACCGTTCGGGCGCGTTTTTGTGGCAGATAAATTCTCAGTGAACTCGCTGCATAACTTTGCGTATTATTTCCCTGATAAGATAACGTGCACGAAAAATTTTTACGTCTTTCAGGCTGCAGATGCAATTGCTGACGAATTCTTGGCGGCATGGCTTAATAGCACTATATTTTTATTCCTATTCCTGGCAGAACGGCGAGAGATCGGGGGATCCTATGGACGTCTCCAGATTGCAGATTACAAAGCAATGCCCTTGTTTGTGAAAATTAACCCGGAAAATCCTGCTTTCAATAAGATTTTAACCGCATTTCGGAACTTGCGAATGGTAAACCCGTTGCCCCTTTTACAAAATCAGGTAACCCTTCCCGCACGTTTAACATTAGATGAAGCATTTCTCCTGTATTTGGGTGTATCCTTGAAGGATATTTCGGCATTACGCGAGAAAATTTATTCCGAAGTGATTCACAAATTGGGATCGCTCGAGGCGAGGGACTAGCCTTTTAGACTAAAACCGGATCATTCTTCATAATCAGTCGCTTAGAGATGATGAGTCGTTTGAAAATTAAAGGGCTGAAAGAATGGCGTGATCACTTGCCCGGATTAACGGGTAAGAAGATTATAATTGTTCCCCTAATCGCAATCACTTCTATATTGGGAACTTGGTTGTTCTACTTCATTCTCGATAATTTAGGCCGGTGGTTTCCCTCCCCGAGCCTATTTTTGATCGAACCCTACCTGCCAATTGTGGGACCCCTGTTTATGTTAACTTGCGCGATATTTCTGATCTATTCCGTGTGGTCTCGACGGGGAAAACTCCTGAAAAAAAACAAAGCAACCGCCTACGAGCATGGATTTAAGAGGGGTTTTGCCGGGATCGCTGTTTTAATAGCAACTATTATCCATATCTATGATCCGATAATATGGTTTCCGTTTAAGTTAATATCTTTCCCCCCACCAGTAAATCCGTTAACTATTACCTTAGCCTCTTCGATCTGGGATCTTTTTATTCTACACGCCACCTCAGATACCCCCCTCTTTCAAGTGATTCCCGCGATTGTGGTCTTTGCCTTTGGATTGTGCCTATTGATACGATCTATCGAAACGTTCGGCTTTGATTACGTTACTGTGGTTTATTTATACTATCCTGAAGAATCCCACCTCATAGATTATAAAATTTACAGCATACTACGTAATCCGGTCTATGCCGGGGCACTAGTAATGGGTTTTGGAGGAGTAATATTTCGTTTTTCGGTTTATGCGGCATTAATTTATGGATTAATCTATCTCGGGTTAATAATTCACATCCACTTGGTTGAGGATAAAGAATTAATCCAAAGGTTTGGAAGGCCTTTTAAGGAATATCAGCAAAAAGTCCCTTCTCTATTTGTACGTCCGAGGAATTGGGGCAAGCTCATATTATTTTTATTTGGAAAATG
>MBAA01000079.1:36329-36723 GCA_001940655.1 Promethearchaeota archaeon CR_4 | reverse complement strand
GCACTTGCGTTATAATTCATTAAATTCTCTCCTGTTGTCGACATTCCGGCATCAAATTTTTAAATTCCATCCTCTTCCCCATATATACGTATCAGGGATAAAGCATGCAAGCCTACAATGTCCGGTTAGACCGATCGCTTCGCGCTTTGCGATTGGACTTAGTCGTTGTTTGAGCAACGTGGGCAGTGTGCTTCAGATTTTTGGAAAGACTTTCAGTTCCGGGTAAAATTGGAGGTGTGCTGCCCGGGTGTGCATGATTTCCCCGGATGATGATAAGGAAGTTAGATTCATTGGGTACGTCCGATAAATAAGGGCAAGACTCACGTGTAGCCCAACGTTATCGACTTGACCTTAGAAAGGTGCAATTAAGCAATGGATGAAAAGTACGATTTCA
>MBAA01000079.1:35814-36226 GCA_001940655.1 Promethearchaeota archaeon CR_4 | reverse complement strand
TTACCCGTCCGGCAACCTCCACATGGGGCACCTACGCAATTATTCCATTGGTGACGTTGTTTCTCGTTATAAACGGATGCAGGGATTCAATGTGCTTTATCCGATGGGTTATGATGCTTTTGGTCTTCCAGCAGAGAACGCCGCGATTAAGCACGGAACAGATCCTGAAGAATGGACATGGAAGAACATCAACGAGATAAAAGCGCAACAACAACGAATCGGATTTTCCTACGATTGGACGCGTCAAATCCAATCCATTACCGAGGACTATTACGGGTGGAACCAATGGATGTTCATCAAAATGTGGGAGAAAGACCTCGCGTACCAGGAAGAAGCTTATGTCAACTGGTGCCCGAGTTGTAGCACGGTTCTCGCCAACGAACAAGTCGTCAACGGCAAGTGCTGGCGGTGC
>MBAA01000079.1:28898-35578 GCA_001940655.1 Promethearchaeota archaeon CR_4 | reverse complement strand
AAGCGATAAAAGACATTGGCGGAAAACTGAAAAAAATCGGGAAAGGCGGGCCTGTTGTCAATTATCGCATCCGGAACTGGTTAATCTCGCGCCAACGATATTGGGGAACTCCAATTCCGATGGTCTATTGCGAGAAATGCGGTGTGGTACCGGTGAAGTTCGAAGATTTACCAGTCAAGCTCCCCAAGGGATGTAAATTTACCGGCACGGGGAATCCGCTCGAATCTAACCCGGATTTTGTCAAAACTTCTTGTCCAAACTGTGGCCATCCGGCAAAACGGGAAACCGACACGATGGACACGTTCGTGGACTCTTCGTGGTATTTCTTCCGGTATACGTGTCCCGATTACAATAAAGGTCCAGTAGACTGGGATCGCCTCGGGTACTGGGGCCCCGTGGATCAGTACATCGGCGGGATCGAGCATGCCATCCTGCACCTGCTCTATGCGCGGTTTTTCACGAAGGTCATGCGCGACATTGGTATACAAAAATTTGACGAACCGTTCAAAGCTCTTCTGTGTCAGGGGATGGTGAACAAGGAAGCTCCCTACTGTGAGCACGACAACTTATTCCTAACCCCAACAGATTACGACCCTAAGAAGGAAACGTGCAAGAAATGCGGGCAGAAATATGTCATGAAGAGCACGATAATGTCGAAATCCCTTGGAAACGTTGTAGTTCCAGCGGAAATTGTCAATAAATTCGGAGCTGACACCGCCCGCTTATTCATCCTCTCTATATCCAATCCTGAAAAAGAACTCGAGTGGTCCGACCAAGGGGTCGACCGGTGTTTCCGACTCCTCAATCGCCTTTGGGAATTTATCCTGGAAAAACCCGCTGCGACCCACAAAAACAAGAATATTTTCGATGAGCACATCGAGTTCCTGCTCCACAAGACCATCAAGGAATCCACGGAGTGTCTTGATACCCTCAACCTCCGGGACGCGATCACGCCTCTCTTTATGTTTATGGATCAACTGCGGAATTATGGTTCCCTGAGCGTCCGCGCCGCTTTATACAAGAAATGCAAGGAAACCCTCCTCCTCCTCTTAGCGCCACACGTCCCCCACATTTGCGAGGAGCTCTGGGAGCGACTGGGTAAGCAAGACTTCATCTCCCTCGGAGTTTGGCCGAGCTGGAATCCCAAGATGATTGACGAGCAGTTAGAAAGGAAGTGGATTGCGTTAGCCAACATAGAAGATGATGTCCGTAACATCCAGAAAATCACGAAAACGGCGGATTTCAAGAATATGACGCTGATAGTGGCAGAGGACTGGAAAGCCCAGGTTCTCCGAACGAGCTTAGGAGAATTTGACAAGGGGAAGAAACAAGGCGACATCATGAAACTCCTCATGCAAGACGCCACTCTGAAACCCAAGGGCAAGCAAATAAACGGCATCGTGGATCGAGTAGTGAAGAATCCCGGCAAGTATTCCTCTCCCTTCACCGGGCAGGAGGACGAATTTGCGTTCCTCGATGCTGCCAAGGAGATGCTGGCTCACAAATTCAACTGTAGCATTATTGTGATAAAAGAACAAGAATCAGGCAACGCGAAGGCCGGTCAAGCGTTCCCTGGCAAACCTGCTATAGTTTTACAATAAATATAACTCTATTTTTCAACTTCAATTTTTACCCACCCTTATATTTTTTGGGGGGAGATGAACCGTATTTTTTTTGATACCAATCTACGTAAGGTGCATAGGTGTGATAATCTGCATAACGCCCTTGGGGAGGTTCCTGCAAGTATTTTGCATCTACACCCTTAATACCTAAAAAAATAACCCCCCCAATGCTTATAAACGAGAGAATGTGCCAAACATCGAGACCCCCATTGAGGGACAAATAGACTAGAAACAAGATTACGCATCCTGCAGCAATATTTTCTAAGATGAAGTATTTGGTTTGGCGGTACCGGGCTGACCAGTATAACCCATGATACCCATCGGTCTTTTTCGCATCAAAATTGGTAAATTTACTAAATTCGCCCCGTTTCACCTTCCACCACGCCGCGGTCCACATCATCCCGTCCCCACAGGAAATACTATCAAAGAATAGGTGGGATACGGGTCCCACAACTGCGATGAGGAAATATTGCGGGTAAAAATCGAAGATCAGCGAAAATGCAAATGCGATTACAACGGGAAGGTAAGATGATGGCCAATGCGTCCAGTAATGAAGATGATGTTGAAAGGTGGGGTCGTTGATATTCCCCTTTTTTACTATCGTATGATAGGCTGCATCAAGATCAGGAGCAATGCCCGCCAATAAACTTAGAAAACACATCATACTGTTTGGCCACACATGCCACCCAACTTGTAGGATCAGGACGTAAATGAAGAACGAGTATGACGCGTGGGCTGTAGTGTTCATATACAAATTCAGAATGCAATTTTATTGAATAAAAAAGGAGCATTTCGTAGTTTTTATTCTTCGGGACCGATTTCATCCTCGAGCTTCAGGTATTCTTTCCGGAGTTTCATGTACTCGGCATCTGTGACCTCACCTTTAGCAAGTTTGCGGTCGAGTTCTTGCATCGTCTTGCGCTTGGAAGCATATTGCTTCTTTTTTTCCGCTCTATCAATATTTTTTAGGATATTTTGGGCGGCTTTAGCAACGTCCTTATTATTATCGCTTACGAGTTGGGTCACGTATTCTGATGCCACTTTGACCATGTCAGGTTTTTTCTTGGAGATCTCCTCGAGACTCTGGGAGGTTTTCACGCGTGCCGCTTGATCTGCCCCCTTGAGTACCTCTACTAGCTTGGGTACGGCAATCTCTTCCATAATTTCATTTGCATAATCTTCGATTGCCTTTCTAACGCTTGGATCTTCATACTTGGGGAGGATGTTGTCCCGCATGTACCCGATGAAGAGAAGGGGCAGCTCTGCGTTCCATTTTTTGATTCGTTCTTTCCCTAAAATCTGAACGAATCCCCCATCAGGTTTCTTGAAGATTCGCATCAGATCCAGTCCCCCGTACTAAATTTCATGGGTAAATAGTCATCGGTGAGATATTTGAACCCATGTTGGGACAATGCTTGGATTTCAGCTTTTTCCTTCCGCGCCAGCATGAGTTCGAGGTCTTCCTTCCACGGTTTGTTATTTTTAATAAATTCTTCATCAAGCATTTCCTTGGCGCGCTTGATGTCTTGCACATCCATCTTCAAACGACATTTCTGGGGAACCTTATACTCATCAAGGTCCCTCGCGAGGACTCCCAATAAGTGAATATTCGGCGTGGCGAGGAAGGGGGTTTCGTAACTCAAGCGTTTAGATCCACGCATATAGACCGAGTGGATGTAGTGCCCATATGGATCGGAATCTACGAGCGTAAATGTTGGAAGGCGTAATTCCTTGGTAATTCGCCGTAAGAACATCCGCGTAGCAATATCTGCCGCGCCCTTGGCGGTGATGATGATGCAGGGGTATTTCTTCCACCAGCGATCCTCTGTCAAGCGGATCACCGCAGCATCTTTTTCCACCACGAGCACGAATTCGGCGTCAGATTCAAGGATCTCGATGTTGTCGAGCATTGGGGAGATACCCCAACCCCCACTCCCTAAAGACTCGCAATCGATGATATCGCTCTTGTCCCGAAGGCGCAGCCGCCCAATGCACACACCCTTGGCTGAAGCCACAATGTTCGTGGAATTACGAGTGGTATGGAGGAGGGCAGACGCGTCTTCGATGACCGCGTCACTGTTACCTTGCTCTTCGAAGAGATCAACATCACTGTAGAAAATTTCACGTTTGGTGCCGTGGATACCCTCCGTTAGCAAGTCATGAATGATTTGTACAACCCGCGCAAGGCGCGTAATATCGGTGACAGAGGAGAGGGAATGAAACGCTTTGATCGCTGTTTCCTGGCCGAGCAGGAGTAAATCATTCTTCTCATCGTAAATGATATTTGATGAGGATCGCTTGGGCACTTCAACTGATGGCCGACCAGACGTGAGAATCTGGTCTATAACGGAGTCGATTATCATGTGCAATCGAGAATGCGCTTCAGAATTATCCACGTCGTCAATTTGAACTGTGCCATCTGGAAGCTGAAGATCTTGGGCGTGTCCAGCCTGGAGGTTGAATTCTAACATCGATCTGACTTTATCGAAACGTGTTTTCTTGAGTAAACCGCGAAGAATGTCTTTCCTGGCGTTATCATCAGCCATTTTTGCGATTTTTTTAGCGGGTCTCTTTGCGGTAGTCTTGGTCGACATTTTTTCCCCTATTCCTATCATCACTTTTTATAGTAGAATTTCTTTCCCTGTTTTATTTCCACGGTCAATTTGTCGCTGGTCTCGAGTGTCCGTAACTGAATCTGCAAGTATCGGGCATCTGTCATATCTGTAATGCTTAATTTAGTGATAATGTTACGGATGTCCAATGGTTGGGAACCGATAATGGCGAGGATGCTTTTCTCGTCAATGACCGCTGGTTTTCCGACCGAAGGTCCTCCTGGCCTCTTGACAACAGGTTTGGAGGCTTCAATTTTCGGAGGACTTACCATTTGTGACGCTATTTGTTTTTTGATCGCACTTGGCGCTGTTGAAATACCCGATCCCACCACTGGTTTGCGCATCGGAGTAATTGCCGTAGCATTTACCGTGGGTGTATTTTTTCCTGGGATCATGGTGGATGTTACTAATCCATAAGCGGGTTTCACGCCTGGGACATTCGTAGGTTTTGAGCTAAGTAGTGGTTTTTCCGGCCCAAGTCTTTTCCCCAAAGTAGGAAAACTAGTGGTGGTTTGCGATCTTGGGATGGTAGTACCTGTGACGGGAGTTGTTGTTCGTGCTGCAACGGGAGCGGTGGGAGCTCCTGCTTTCGATGATGCACTTGATATCACGGTAATCTCAGCGGGCTCAGGTGCAGTTTCGACTTTCAACTTGGATAGTTTCGCTTGTTCTGAACGGGCCTGGAGTTGTTCGGTAATACTTGGTGCGAAGGGTCCCTCGGGAGTAATCTCGGCCGCTTTAGCCTTCTTCTCCCCTATTGCAGCCATTAATTTTTCCTCTAAGTCACTCAGCTTCACTTTACCGGCATATTTTCCGTCAGAATTTGCAACGGTGAAAACCGCCTGTACAAATGGATGAACGTGTTTTTCCAACACGGACGAGCGTTTCTGCGTCTTATCACGAGTAAGTTTCTTATTTTGGAACGCTCGAACTTTCCGCCCAATTGCTTCGAGACAAAGCTTAAGCTCTCGTAAGAGGGTTTCATCTTGCGCGAGCGCATTTTTACTTTGGGATTTGAACATCAAGTGTACGAAAGGTCCCGAGATGTTGACAAACAGGCGGCAATTTTCTTTGGGGATGCCATTGTCAAAAATATCAATTTTATAATTTTTCCAATTTAAGTTCGCGACCCCTTGCCAAATCGCGCAATCCGCATTGTCCCGCAATTTTGGCGTCCGATTAACATATCGCATGAGGACATCTTGTGCCCTTTTTGGTGATTTAATTTTCGGGGAAAGTGTAAACGCTGCCTCTACTGAAAAGGCGAGACCCTTGCCAGATGTCGGTTCCCGCGTTTCTCCAATCACTAGATCATCTGAAACAGTTGTCATTATTTCAATATGCTCTACGGTCTCTTCTACTGCTTTCCCATTGTAATCTTCTGGAAATGTTAATACATTCTGCGGTGGAGTCTGTGTCCTTTCTGGGGCCTTAGATTCTGAGAAAAATCGATTTAAGATCGCGCGGATTGAGCTGGGTTCATCGAGAGGTTTTAAAGCCTCCACGCGTTTCTCGATATAATTAATCCGCTGCGGAATATCCAAGTTGTATTCCTTGATGAGCACGTTTTCGAGAATATCGGCGCCCACCGGAATCGCGGTGTCTGTTGGTGGGGCCATGTATTTCTGCGCAACGAACTTCACGAAAACTTGGTTGATCTGCTCTACTTCCATGTCTTTCGGTTTCGTGCGAGTGAGAATTACCAGATTAGCAATGTCCGTCCATTTCTTCCCATCTTTCTCATCAGTTAACTCGGGATACTTCTTGAACGAGGGGGTTAAAGTTTTGAATAAATCAATGATATAGGCTTCTTTATCTTTCCTCGTTGCGTTGAGTTGCTTCTCAATTTCTTTTGCATCTTTCTCTAATTTACTAGCGTCTTTCTTTGTCACGGCAGAAGCAGCTTTATTATTCAGTTGGTTAATTTGACGTTCCTTATTTCGAATATCTTTCACTAATTGCCTGTCGGCAGTGAAAATTTCGAGATACTTGTTGTAATTGCCTGGATCGTCTTCCTTACTGAACTTTCGTAGGACCCACATCGGGCGTGGTTTCGTGGCTTTTCCGTAGATGCGATCTTCCTCCATCAAAATAGCAACAGGATCTCCTTCTTTTTCCACCTTAGAAATGAAAACTTCATTATGGTGAAAGACATTTTTGATGTCCGCGAGTGCTTCTTGGGCCTCAGCTACAATCTTTTTCGCAATCGGGGGCGTCAGGCGGACGAAATTTTCTGTCAAGAACGAGGTAATTGTTAAATTGTCCGAAGAACGGACGAGGTCTTGGAAGTCCCCGATATTCACGGATGAAGGATGCGGTAATGCATATTTAGGTTCCTCAGGAAACCGATTCACACGTCGGGGGTAGAAATGATTTTCCCCGTAGGGGTCGGTGAAAGCAACTGAGATATGAGAATTCATCAAAGCAGTTTGTTCCACATAATGAT
>MBAA01000079.1:26166-28883 GCA_001940655.1 Promethearchaeota archaeon CR_4 | reverse complement strand
TATACCGCGTATTTTGATAGTACAATTTTACGTAGGTGCCATGGGCAAAGTTCACGTCCGTCTCTGTTGGTGGAAATGTATATTTCTTTGTATTTTTGGACGTAGTGAAAAATTCGGTGGTAATTGCTGTAAGCTCATCTTTATGCTTAGAAACGACCACAATAGGTTTGCCCGTGGTATTCTGAGCATCACTAAAAGCGGACGGAGCACCAAATCCTTGAGATCCACGGGTTTGTTTCAATTTTTGACTCTTGCTTGACGCCAAATATTTACCAAACTTTTGGAGATCTCCCGGTGTCATGCCAGTACCATTATCGAAAATCTCAAAGGTATAATTTGCATCGTCTCGACCGGGGTTTGCCATTGGGATGCTAGCATCTTTCACTTCTTTGATGCGGAGGAGCACGAACGGTTCTTGATCTACTAATCCTTCAATGGGCGCAACGAAATCCGCGAGATCATCCATAGTTTTGCGGACTTCTTTATCAAGCACTGCTTCTTCCACGACATCGACTTCATCCGTTCCTGTTTGTTCTTGACTAGTGATACTTCCTTCAGTGGCCCCCGCAGCGGTCTCTCCATTCCCCGATTCATTCCCATCACTACCACCCTCGATCGCTTCCCCCTCTACTGTTGACGTGCCTTCCCCTTCCTCCTCTGGGACAAAATCTTCCTCCTCTGTCTTTTTTGGCGTAGCTTTACTCCCACTCCCTCCTCCATTGGTAAATTCAAACGCATCGGCCATATCACTCGAGAGGCCGCCTTGGACTTCCCCTGCCTGCCCCTGACCAAAGTCCATATTTTCGAGATTGATATCCTGGTCTAACGAAAACGCCCACTGCGGATCCGATTTTTCCTGTTCTCGCCACTGAAACGATTCGATGGCATCAAGACTATTATCCACAAATTCGGCGAGGTATTGCATATGCTTGAATTGCCCGTATTCGAATCCGACCAATTGCGTGCGCTTTCTCATAAATTGCGCAATATTTCCTTGTTGGATGGTTCCCCCATCCTCGCTAATCTCTTCCAAAACTCTGGTTATTTTGTGAGGTTTCTTGTCCGTAGGTTCACCTACTTTAGGAACCCTCAACTTCTTCCTTTCTGACGTTTGGCCTGTTTTTGGTGCCCGGCTTTTCTTTTCAATAGACTTGGTTAGATCAGGAGATTTGCGTTTCTTTGAACCAGATTGTTCCTTTTCCGACAAAGGGGGATTCACCACGACCAAATTAAAAATCTTGCTAATTTTCTTTTTTGATGCGGTCATTTCTCGAATATTATTTCATGTCAATTACATTATTTTACATGATAATTTATCTAAGATTTTTTTGCCTATTATAAACCTTGGGAATTTTATCGAAAAAGGTTTTCTATAATGCGTTAGGAATTTCTTTTCAATGAAATTATTCTGATTAAGCGCAAAATGGAGTTTACAATCGCTCCAAGTTAATCGAAAAATGACAATTTTGAGAGAAATTGATTTCCGGAGTTTCTCTCTGTTCGGCATAAATTATAAGTTTGAAAATTATGCTTTTTTCTCCCGCATCTTCTCAAGAATCAAGTCCACAATTTGTGATGCTACGTAACGCTTAGTCTTGAGGGGCACATGTACTACGATCTTGTTCCTATCCACAATATATACTTCATTTTGGGAACTTTCAAATCCCGCACCTTCTTGACCAACATCGTTGGCTACCATTAAGTCGAGATTGCTATCCATCATGCGGGAATATGCCCGGTCGATGATCTGTTCTTTGGGAATTTTCGTCTCCGCTTTAAATCCAACGATGAACAAGTCCTTATTTTGTCTGCTTTCGTCCGCAGTTTTACGGGCCATTCTGAGTATCTTGGGAGTGGCTACAAGGTCAATTTTTAACGTAGGATTGTCCGAGGAAATCTTTTCTGCCCTTTTTTGTATTGGGGCATAATCCGAAATTGCAGCAGCAGAAATGAAACAGTGGTATTTCTCCGTTGTGAGTTCATTGACTGTAACATCTGCCATATCTTTCGTTGATCCCGCATCGATAATCTTGGCACTCTTAGGAGGTTTCGCGGTGCTCCCTCTTCCCCGGATAATCGTTGCCTGGCCCCCACGTGCCAGAACCTCTTCTGCGAGGGCAAATCCCATCCTTCCAGAGCTCGGATTTGAGAGATACCGAACCTCATCTATGAATTCTCGGGTAGGACCGGCGGTGATCAAAACACGCATACCCTTCATATCTTTCTTGGAGACGAGGATATCACATACTCTACTAACGATATCATCAATGTGGGCGATTTTTGCCTTCCCTTCGTCTATCCGAGGGCCGAGCACTTCCGCGCCAAATCGCCGGAGCTTGTTCATGTTTTCCGTCAAAATTGGGTGGTTATACATAGACTCGTGCATGGCCGGCACTACGACAATAGGTACGCCGCTACCAAAAGCGGTGGTTACTACAGTCGTGACCGGCGTGTCATCAATCCCACATGCAATCTTCGAAATGGTATTTGCAGTTGCCGGACAGACCAATATCAAGTCCGCCACCCCATGCCCTCTCGGGCGATCTCCCGCGAGCGCGATGTGTTCGACACCTCCCGTGAGGTGAGTAATGACGTGGTTGCCAGTAGCCCAATACATGAGGTCTGGGGAAATCAATTCGCATGCTGACTTTGTCATTACTGAATATACTTCTGCTCCAAGGCGCATGAATTCACGGGCAATAACGGGGGAAGACATA
>MBAA01000079.1:23665-26109 GCA_001940655.1 Promethearchaeota archaeon CR_4 | reverse complement strand
TTGGATTCCACAATATCTTTGCTAGGATGGAAATAATCCTTCCCGAAATCCATAGTGTCTCTGTCCTTGATTGTGAGATATTAGTTTGATAACATACGGGGTGATTACTAAAATTTTTTCCGCATCAAGGAATATCACAAAATAATATCAAAACAACAATATACGCTAATAATTAGGAAGTCAAATTTTCAAAAATTAGTTCTCGAGTTTAATTGTCTCTTTCTCTTCGTTCGAAAAAGTTACAATTTTCGTCCACTGTTCTGGTTCATCGATGATTGATCTGATAAGTTTCCGAATAAATTCTTCAACTTTCTCGGGACCATCTTTCCTGGCAGATTTTTGCATTTTCAATCCAATTGAAAGAGGAGTAACACCAAATAATTTATTTCCAATGAGCAATAATCCCAACTGACGATGTTCCCCCTTCTCCCCAAAAATTAAAGTCCACGGAGCTTGTGTAATGAGAGTCCTGTTTGGGGAGAACACGCAGAAATCGTTTGAAACCACATACTTTTGGGGATTGGTTTTTGAGGCATCGCATAATTTTTTGCAAAATAAGGGTAGTGTCAAGTGTTTGCCCACGATTTGTTCGAGAGATAGAACTTCGAAACTTTTCGGTTCCTCCCCCTCCATTTTCAGACGAATACTTAAAAAGGGCATTACTCATTACCGCCTTAATTATTGGTTGTTACCAAACCCCTACTTTTCATACTATTATTGTCGAGAAAGTATAAATTGCTTTCTATCAAAGGCTAGTTATTTTAAAAGCAAACTAAGTCCCGAAGTACAGATTCGGAGGAATTTTCTCTAGAATTTGCATTATAAAGCGGATTTATCTTTTTGAGTTTTGTAAGTTTTCAGGATCCGTTCCCATTTCGATGCGAGTTCTGACATCCCTGTGCTTTGGAATAATTCGATGCTGTGTTCGAGGACATTTGCAATTTGGGATTTTTCCTGAGGCCTTTCGGGGGTTAACATTTTAACTCACTTCTTGAAGAAATCCCACGGACTCCCCATTTTAATAAGTGTGTTATCTTGGAAATATGGGAGAACGCTTAAGTTGAATCATTCAAATTATACTTTAGATAAAATAAAGCGCGAACATAATTTTGCCGGGAATAATTTTTGGAGAATCCAATTCTTATGCCAAAGTTGGTTATTGCCGGTGGAGCAGGATTTATTGGTTCTCAGTGTGCGGAGTATTTTGCCAAAAAAAAATTTAATGTCATTTTAATCGATAACTTTTCCCGCGGCAACTTATTGCACCAATATTTACCGAGATCACGCTTCAATACAGATTTTTTACTGAATACTTATCCAAATATCAAATTATTTGAATTCGACCTACGGGATTACGAAAAAGTTTACCCGGTTATCAGTATTGCTGATGGGGTAATTTTCGCTGCGGGGCAAACCGCGGTGACAACGTCATTACAATTTCCTCGGGAGGATCTCGAAAATAATCTATTAACCACATTTAACGTACTAGAGTGTATAAGGAACTCCCGAAATGAAATACCGTTTATTTATTGCTCCACCAATAAGGTCTATGGCGATAATACTAATCAAGTCCCTATTATTGAACACGATGATGCATATTCACTAACTGAACCACATATTAAAGGTTTCTCTGAAGATCTTTCGATTGATAACTGCGTCCATTCTCCCTATGGTGTTTCAAAATCGGCTGCAGACTTGTATGTGCAAGATTACGGCAAGATATATGGATTAAAGACCGGAGTTTTTCGTATGTCTTGCATCTACGGCCCATACCAATATGGGATTGCAGATCAAGGTTGGGTCACCCATTTTGTTGCTAGTGCCCTTTCTGGAAAACCCATCACGATATATGGTAACGGGAAACAAGTTCGAGATCTCTTACACGTCTCGGATTTGGTGGAACTCTTCGACGCTTATTTGAAAAAATGTAAAACCGTTGGAAGTGATGTTTTCAATATTGGAGGTGGCCCAAAAAACGCAATCTCAATCCTACAACTGGTGAAAAAATTGCGGGAATTGTGCAACCCCGAGATAATTGTAAAATATGACAATTGGAGATTGGGAGATCAAAAAATATATGTTTCAGATATCCGAAAGGTGCAGACAAGACTGACTTGGACTCCATCCATATCCATAGACCAAGGTCTCAAAACCACAATCCAATGGATTTCACAGAATCTAAATTTATTTTCAAAATCTTCCTAATTTCGAAAAATCCATATTCAATTCCTTCTTGTCCAACTTAATTGTAATGGCTGTTATTTGAAGGAAAATCGCATGAATCCAGAAGAATTCCAAAAATTTGAAGAGTATTTTAATCCAAAAGCAATTGCAGTTTTCGGTCCTTCCTACAAACGAGGTTATTATTGGCTTCGGTCGCTCATAGCTTCTGGCTTCAATGGCAAGATTTTTCCCATTAACCCGAAACAGGACTCTGCGGTAGG
>MBAA01000079.1:21708-23554 GCA_001940655.1 Promethearchaeota archaeon CR_4 | reverse complement strand
TTCTCAGTCGGGTGGTATTGCCATTAACACCACCATGCTAGGGTCGAAATTAAACATAGGATTTTCGAAGGTTATCTCGATCGGGAACGCCATTGACCTGAAACCTGCGGATTACGTGGAGTATTTGACCGATGACCCCAAAACCAAAATAATTGCCCTCTACATAGAGAATTTGGGGCGTACTCCTGAGGAAGTCAAGAGGTTCTATGAATCACTAATGAGAGCCGTAAGAAAAAAACCTGTAATCTTCTGGCGAGGAGGTATATCCAAACGTGGTGCAGTCGCGGCAGCATCACACACGGGAGCATTAATGTCCGACCAGACTATCATCGAAGCGATGATCAAGCAAACGGGGGTAATTCCCGTGAGATCATTTGAAGAATTCATGGACACGTTAATGGCTTTCCAAATGATGAAAGTTCCTAAAGGTCGTGGTATTGGTCTTGTTTCAGTGTCCGGTGGTGTAAGTGTGACGAATTCTGACCTGATCGCTGAAATGGGAATGGATATCCCTGCCCTCGGGGTTGGTACAGTGGAAAAGATCAAGCAAGTCAACTTAGTTCAAAGCGTGGGGGTTTCTCCCCAAAATCCCATCGACTTGGGTAGTTCTTATTTTGCCCTCGCCATTAACGAGCAAACTATTTTCGCGCTGGCAAATGATCCCTGCATTTTTGCCGTGATTATTGAGATTTCAACCCATTTTATTTACAACGTGCGTGTTCTCGCCCTTGAAGAATTTCCGCAACTTTTCTTCGAGTCGATGTTGAAGTGCATCAAGGAAATCCGGATAAAGATAAAAAAACCTGTGATGATTGCTCTCCCAGAGATATATTACGAGGAAGAGACTATGAATGATCGTAACGTATATCTAAAACGAAATATACCTGTGTTCCCTACTGTGGAACGTGCAGCCAGAGCATTAAGAAATATGGTAATTTATCGAGAATTTTCAGAATCTCGTCAAAAAACAAGCGTTTCGAAGTAACTCTCTTTCTCCTTTTGTGAAAGTGGAAAAAATTGGAAAGTATCAGCGTTATTTTTTTATTTTTTACTTGGTTTTAATTTGGGTTTGGGGGATTGCTTTGCTTTAGGTTTAGTTGGTCGTTTTACCGGTGTTTTTGGAGGTTTGGCACCTGTCGGTTGAATGATCGCGATTTGTTCGCTCAATTTTTGCTTCTTCTCCTGGTTCTCTCGCAATTTAACACGTTCTGCTTGCACTATCTCTTTAGGTGCGCGTTGAGCAAATGAACCATTCAACATCTTCTCTCCCTTTTCAATACTCGCATCGATTTTGGCGACTTCTATCTTGATCCGGGCGATCTCTGCATTGATGTCTATTTTTCCAAGAGACACCTGAACCTCCATACCATGCACCACTAGGTGACCAACTTGGCCCTGAGGTTCAATGGATTGATCGAGGTAAAACTGGTCAGGATTGATCCTCGCGAGTGATATGATGTCTGCTTTGCCTTGTTCGATGGTAGAATGATTCTTCCCTGATTCGATATAGATTGCAATGCGATCTCCTGGTGGGAAGTGGAAACTATTTCGGACACTACGTATTTCTTCTATGAGATCCTTCACAATAGTGAAAGTCTCGTCAGCTGCATCAGAGATGAGCTCTGTCTTGACCACAGGCCATTGCGCCACGATCAATGCCGGGATGTTTTTGTATGGGGAAGGCAATCTCTGCCAAAGATATTCCGTGATGAAAGGCATGAAAGGATGTAGTAATCTGAAACATATGTCGAGCACATAACAGAGGGTGGTCTTAGCAACCATTTTCGCCGAAATATCCTCGCCATACAAGCGAGTCTTGCTTAATTCAATATACCAATCACAAAGT
>MBAA01000079.1:21387-21652 GCA_001940655.1 Promethearchaeota archaeon CR_4 | reverse complement strand
GCCGGTCAAGGTTCATGTCCTGCCCAGGAACCGAATTTGACACCAACGTGTATCGCAAGGCGTCAGCTCCAAATTCTGCGATGATTTTCAAGGGGTCATAATCCTCAATATTTTCCATGGATTTGCTGATTTTTTGCCCTTTCTCATTTCGAACAATGCCATGGAAATAAACCGTGCGATAAGGGGTATCGTGGGTCAATTCTATTCCCAGCATCATCTCGCGGGCTACCCAGAAGAATAGGATGTCATAACCCGTCTCTCGCAT
>MBAA01000079.1:16489-21359 GCA_001940655.1 Promethearchaeota archaeon CR_4 | reverse complement strand
GGATTCTCGATATCCGGCCAACCAAGCGTGGAGAACGGCCACAACCCCGAAGAAAACCACGTGTCCAATACATCTTCATCCCGCGTTAAATCTTTAGATCCACACTCGGGACAGGAAGTAGGATCTTCCATCTCACAGATCATATGCTTATTAGGGCAATACCAAACTGGAATTTGGTGCCCCCACCAGAGTTGACGACTAATACACCAATCTTTGATAGTCTCCATCCACTGCCGGAAGCGAATTTCTTCTCGTTCGGGGATCATCACAGTTTTTCGATCGTTAACTTTACATAAAGCTGCTTCTGCTAAATCTTTCGTGCGGACAAACCATTGTGTAGAGATGCGAGGCTCGATTGTTGTGTGACAACGCTGACAATGCCCAACTGCGTGGGAATACGGCGCAATTTTAGTCAAAAGGCCTTCTTTCTTTAGATCTTCCACTATTGCTTTCCGGCACTCATACCGATCTTGACCTCCATAAGGCCCAGATAAATTCGTCACCATCTTCCCTTTCTCATCAATGACTGTGATTTCCTCGAGTTTATGCCGCTTGCCAATCTCGTAATCTGTTGGGTCGTGTGCAGGGGTAATTTTAAGTGCGCCCGTGCCAAATTCGGGATCAACATCGGCATCTTCAATAACGGGAATTTGTCGACCGATTACAGGCAAAGCCACTTTCTTACCAACGTAACCACCATAGAGGGGATGGTTTGAGGCAGTTGCCACTGCCGTGTCCCCGAGGAGCGTTTCTGGGCGGGTAGTCGCAACAATTATGAACTCGGTAGCACCTTTCGCCCAGTTGCTTGATCCCCAAGCAACCACTGGCCCTGCCCAATCCTTAGTGATAATCGGATATTTGATGAACCACAAGTGTCCCGCTTCGTCTTCAGGTTCTGCTTCGAGGTCTGAAATTGCCGACTCACAGCGGGGGCACCAGTTCACCATATAGGTGCCCTTGTAGATCATCTTTTTCTTGAAGAGGTGCACAAATGCCGTACGGACTGCTCTGGACAAGTTTTCATCTAAGGTAAATCGTTCGCGGGTCCAATCTGAAGACATCCCTAAACGTTTCGATTGTTCCGTTATGCGTTTATGGTGCTTGTCTTTCCACTCCCACACTTTTTTAACAAATGTTTCCCGACCGAGGTCTTTTCGGGAAATACCCTGTTTCGCGAGTTCCCTTTCCACTACTGCTTGGGTGGCGATGCCAGCATGATCCGTACCAGGTAAGAATAGGGTCTGCTTTCCTCGCATCCGCTGGTATCGACACATCATATCTTGGATGGCGATGATAATGGCATGTCCTAGGTGCAAAACACCAGTCACGTTGGGGGGAGGGAGTGTAAGGCAAAACCGTGGACCGCCTACTTGCACCAACCCCAATTCCTCTTGTTTCTCGGGGCGAAAGTATCCTTCTCGCTCCCACCAGTCATAGATATCCTTTTCAATATCTTGGGGCGTGAATGTTTGCGATAATTCCTTGGCGGTCATATTTTTCGCTATTTCCTTTATGAATTAGGTAAGCAACTAGTACCGCGCCTTTTATCCTTATGTCCACGGGTTGAACTTAGTTACATTCTGGATTGTATGGATTCCATGCGTAAAATTAAAATGAACAGAAACACCTTTTAAGACAAATCCTCACCAATGGGCTCGTAGATCAGTTGGAAGGGAATCACTTAGAAAGTCCCCGATACAGATCGCTTGATTCGCATTGGCGGTTATGGTCTGTATTTCATCCCATAACTCCGCGGAGTCAAGAGGTCGCGGGTTCGAATCCCGCCGAGTCCATTATTTCTCAAAATTAATAGTAGGATATAGGTTTCCCGCACTCTCCTTCAAATTACTACTAGTTCTGTAAATGTAACCGCTCATTGCTCCCTAACAAAGGTTAATTAGGGGAGGGGGACGACCAAATAACCAGAGATGATTGTGCTCTATGCCGTTGAGCTATTCCCTGAGCGGGGTGAACGAGTACCTCATCACCTTTGAGGATTATTGCCGGATGTGCTCCATTCGAGGTTGTTCCTTTAATCGAGAAAAATCCTTTCACATCAAGGTTGAGTGTAAGGAACTAACGTACGCTCGCGAGGCACTCACTTACGAGAAAATCCGCAAGGAGCAAGCGAAACAAGATGCTGGAGATACTTCCGAAGTCACTGTGAAAGTCACATCTACTCAAGTCTATTCCAAACTCTGGAATGAGAAAGTGAAACAAAACCCAAACCGAATCAAATGTATTTCCCATGATTTTGATCCCCTCATCACCGCTCAGCGGGCACAGGACTGGTGGAAGGAGTTTCGAGGGGTTATGACTAAAATCGATAAAGAATGCAAAAAATGGGGATAACAGACAATCCCCAACCACCTTAATTGTTCCCTTATTAATTTCTAGAGTTCGATTCAAGAGGCGGGATGCCATCTAATCTTTATATAATACTGTTTATACCTGTTCTACAGTTAATGCGGACAATTTTCTTAGCAAAGTGTATGGCCTATAATTAATAAATAGGTCCTCAAGTTTCCATCTGATCTCGAGGACACTAATGCTGAGATTGAATATATATTCTCAAACACGGTATATTAAATAATCAGATCACTGGAGTTAGCGGGTAGAAAAATTATGACCGCAATTAAGCGGATTTCGATGACCGGGTTCAAGAGTTTTGGTAACCGGAATGTGACAGTGAAATTATCCAGCGGGTTTACTTGCATTGTAGGACCGAACGGATCTGGCAAGTCCAACGTCATCGATGGCATTTGTTTTTGCCTCGGACGTCTAAGTAAAAAAACCATGCGGGCAAAAAGTCTGACGGACTTGATTTTCAGCGGAACGAGTAAGTTTAAACCAGGTGGCCGGGCTGAAGTAGCGATGGTATTCGACAATACCAACCACGAATTTCCCACCGATGCAGAAGAATTTGAGATTTCACGGTCCATTAAAAGAAATGGTCAAGGAGGATACAAAGTTCAGGGGAAAACCGCTACCCGTACGGACATCCTGAATGCCCTCGCCACCGCTAACATTGACCCTGAAGGTTATAATTTCGTCCTACAGGGCAAGATCGTTGAATTAACACATATGGATACCGAAGCCCGGCGCAGGTTCATCGAGTCCCTCATCGGTTTGGAGAAATACGATGAGATGAAAGACGCGACAATGAAAGAACTCGAAAAGGCCGATAAGGACCTCGGCAAGTTCGAGGCTATTTTTTCTGAAATTGCCAAGCAACTGCGTGCGGTCGAGAAGGAGCGCAACGATGCCCTCAGGTGGAAAGAATTGGACACGCTCGCCCGACAGGCAAGTGCTCAATTAATAGCGATACGTATCAGCAAACTCCGCACCGAAGAAACCCAGCTGGAGTCGAGCATTGAAGAGTCCCAGCTTGCTATTGAAGACCTGATAACCCGGATCGAAAGCGTGAAGGGTGAAATCGAAGCGAAAAACTTTGAAATGAAGACACTGGAGGAAGAAATAACTGGGAAGGATGAACAGCGGCAAAAAGGGAACGAAGGGTTGACGCAAACAAAGCAGAAGCACTCCTCCAAGGAAACCGAGCTTAAAATCGCCAAGGACAATCTTGAAAAATTAGATCAGCGCAAAACCAAATTGGAAGGATTACAACCCCAGCTCAAGGAAGGCGAGAGTTTTGAGGATTTGGTGTCGAATGCGAGTCGAGATCTAAAGGAAATCGAGGGAAAAATCAATGCTGCCACAAAAGAAATCGATGATTGTGGCGTTGGGGCTAAGGAACGGGAAGATAAAGTCAAGGAAGTTACGAAAGAAAAAACCGGACTGACCAAGCAGATCAACACCAAGGATAAAAAAATCTCTTCCCTCAATACCGAAAAGGGTCTACTCGAGAAACAGGTAACCAAGCTTGAAAAGGATAAGATAGACCAAAATAAGGAGCTCAAGAAATTGAAAGGTGAAGCGGAAAGTATCGAAGACGCGATGGCCGCTTCCCAAAAGGAAATTAACGGAATCAATGGGGAGATTGAAGGATTCAAGCAGAATATTGCCAAGGAGCAGGAAGCCCAGCGGAAGCACGAAGATAAAATCGTTACAGCGGAAGCATCTCGCTCAAAAGTGGACGAAAAATTGTCCGATCTCAAAGCACACACCTCTTCGCTGACGCAGGCTATCACCATGTACGAAGATAGGATTAAACGCCTCAAGGAGGAACAGAAAGAACTCAAAACACAATATGAACGCATTAAGGGTGATAAGAGTATGGAAGAGGCGGTCAAGGCAGTTCGCGAGCGCGAAAAAACCGTCAAAGCAGAAATGACGCGCCTCAAGAAAAAATACGATGATCTGACAATTGCCCAGCGCAAAGCAGCCTCAACACAAGAGGGTATCGAATCCCAACGAGGATCCCTCGAAAAACAATCCTCAGACTACCGCGCTCGCATCGCTTCCATCGACTCGGAGCTCAAGCTGATCACGAAAGACGCCACAACCATCGAACGCGACATCAAGACTGAGGATGTTAACGTTTCACGTGCCGCTGACGAGCTCGATAAGGTCACTAAGGAACTCGATGTGATTCAGAAAAAGTCTGATGCTGTGAAGTTACGTTTGGTAGACTTACAAAAACAACGAGAAGATACGCAAACCACAATTACTAAAGTTCAAGCAGAGGCTGAGGAAACGAAAACGGAAATCAATTCTATCCTCGAAATCTTAAAAATGTTGACTGACAACGTTAACCTCTCGGTTGGGGAAATTAAGGGAAAAATCCAAGAGGCCAGTACGGACGCGATCGAAACTTCCGCGAGTAAGTTTCAAGAAATTGTAGAGTTTATGAACGGAATCCTCACCGCTGCGGAAGAGATTAAGGCTGAAATTCAAAATAGAGGCGTGG
>MBAA01000079.1:16162-16465 GCA_001940655.1 Promethearchaeota archaeon CR_4 | reverse complement strand
CGTTGAAAATCAATGCGGAATACGCGGATGATTCCGTCAATCAAATAATGTACGAGATTCGGGAGAAATCAAGCGTTGCAGTCCAAGAATCTTCGGAAGAGTTCGACAAACTCATTTCTGATCTTATGGAAATCCTAGAGAACGTTCACTTAACCCTCCGTAAGCTTGCACTCGCCACGTCTGGCGATGTCTACATCACGCTCGAAGATATCACTCAGGAAATGCAAAGGCAAACCCAAGAAGAAGCCGGATATCGTTCCGATCTTGCTACTTTAACCACCCGCAAAGCGCAGCTTGAAAAAG
>MBAA01000079.1:12666-15896 GCA_001940655.1 Promethearchaeota archaeon CR_4 | reverse complement strand
GATTGATCAGAAACAAACTGAGTTAAACGCTTCCACGGACAAAATTCGTGGGCTCCAAAATATCCAGCGGATGATTACAACGATAAAGAACATCGACAAAGAAATCGCTGAATCCACGGCAAAAATCGAAGATAATGGCAAGAAAGAAGCTGAGATCACTACTGAAGTTGAAGAATTAAATGCGTTGATTGCGGAAAAAGATACTCTCGTTGAAAACCTCCAAAAGGAAAGGGATAACCTTTTTGCACAACAAAAAGAAGCCCAAGAACGTCTCGCACAATTCAACAAGGATTTCCAAGAAAAACAGAAGGAATTGAGCGAACTTGAGGCTACGAAAAAACGCGACCAAGAGATTCAAGAAATCACGCAAGAAATTCAAACCACCACCGACAACATCGCCACTTTTGAGGAAGAGCTCAAAATTCTGATAGAAGAAATTGAAACTGCAACGGAAAGTATTGGGAAAATACAAGAAGAGCTACATACTCTCTCAAAGAAACGTCAAGAAATCTTCCAGACTATGAAAGGGTTCCAGGAACAACACACAACTCTCAACACCGAACAAGCGGCGGAACAAACCAAGCTCTCTAATTTTAAGTCTCGAAAGGGTGTCGTGACCGAAAAGATCGAGGAATTATATAACGTTGGTAGGGAATACGGCGCTTTACCCGAGGTTACCCCGGATCTCGATGAACCTACGCTTCAGGCACAAATTCAAGCTGCAACCGAAGGAAAGAAGAAACTCGAACCAGTGAACCTTAAGGCTATCGAACAATTTGAGGAAGTCAAGGAACGATTTGATGAGATTGACATGCGTCGGCAAGCCTTGCAACGAGAGAGGAAGGCCATCTTGGATAGCATAGAACGGATCGAATTAGAAAAGACGCGAACCTTTATGAAAGCCTATCATGAGATTAACCGGCACTTTGCAGCCATCTTTCAGAAGCTGTCACCAGGTGGGTCTTCCAAAATGCTTCTCGAGCGGCCAGACAAACCATTTGAAGGCGGTGTAGCAATCGAAGCACGCCCGCGGGGTAAAAAGATCAGTTCCCTCGAGATCCTCTCAGGTGGTGAAAAGACACTCGTGGCTCTTTCCTTTATCTTTGCAGTCCAGAATTTTATGCCTTCCCCGTTTTATGTTATGGACGAAATTGACGCGGCGCTAGATGGGCCAAACGTTAGTCGGGTCAGTAATCTCATCCGGGAGTTTGCAGGCCAGTCTCAATTCCTCGTCATCTCCCACCGGGAAGAGAACATCATAAATGCCGACCGTATCTACGGCATCACGATGCAGGACGGTATTACGGATATTATAAGTGTTAACTTAGAGGCAGAAGCGGCGCGAGTTGCTGAAGAAGACGTAATCTCTACCGAAGATAGCGGTGATTCTACAGAAGGGAAGTAAACTTGGCTAAAAAGGCGCGAAAACCCACGAGCTCGCTACCTGGCGAAGAAACATCCGAGGTGGGCGTGAAAAAGGTAACTCAAAAAACACTAGATAGTCTCGCGCCAGAAGTCATACCAGAGTCTCCGACCGAAACCCCCGAAAAACCTAAAGCAAAACCAAGAAAACGCGCCAAGTCTGCAGCAACATCCCCTGTAACCGAAGATAAAGGGGTAAGCGCTGATGAACCCTCGTCAATTGAAGTTGGGGAAACCCCAAAACGAAAAAGAAAGAAAAAAATCACACCTGATGCAAATTCTACCACAGAACCTGCCGCTGTGGGAGAAGAACCTGCCATCAGTGAACCTAGCAATAGTGAGGATATTTCCGAGGAGCCTGAAAATCCAGACCAAGTTGATGGCGACCCCGAGGCCGAGGAAAAAGTTAGGTTAGAATACGTTGTTGATGAAGCGGAAAACCGCCATAAGGGGGACGATGAAGCTCGGGAGAAGATCAAGCAAATCATCCCGAAGAAATTTTGGATGATTGACCCGTGGCGCACGCTCCTTGATCCGAGTCTCGCCAAGGATGCCGAGGTACTCAATTACGACCTGAGTAAGCTCATCCGGGACTTCTTCGATATGATGCTGAAGGAGGAAATTGTTGACTTCCGGATCAGCGGCATTGCTACCTATTCTGCTGCCAAGATGCACCACTGGAAAATCCTCGAAACCATTAAAGAAGAGGAAAAAGCAGAGGAACAACGCCAGCGGGAGCGGTTGGAACGCACAATTCCCAAAGCTATGTCGCAGCCATTACGGGAATCCCGGAAAATTGCCACCGCTGACGATCTAGTCGGTGCTATGCGACGGGCGATCATTGAGACGATGCAAAAACGGGAGAAATTACGCCTGCGGCGGGTAGTCCGGGAGCAAAAACGTGCCATTATCAAGCAAACCCGCATTAAAGGGCAATTACCGAAGGAATTTCTCAGGCAATTTACGGATATGAAAATGACAGTGGAGGATATGCTCGCAAACTGGTTGGAAAAAATTAAAACCAGTGCCTCTCTCAGTAACAACGGACTTACCACGCTATTTGACCTCTGGAACGTCATTAAAGCTGAATCTAAGACCAAACTCGAGGAACGAATCAAATTAATCCACCTGTTCCAATCTATGTGCTTTCTCGCTAACCAGAGTTCCATTTTCCTCGAACAAGATGATTTATTTAAGGATATTGTAATTACCCCGCACAAAAAGAACCGGAGTTTAGATGAATTTGCCAGCGAACAGTCAGAAGAAACCGAAGAGCTCAACGAATGATCTGACGGAAACGAGTAAGGGGGACAAGGAAGCGGATCCCCTCGCGGGCATTGAAAACCTCGTAGAAGACTTGCCAGAAAAACCCTCCAAGGAAGATGAGGGTAAAGACGAGGAAATAATCGAGGATGTTGATGCCAGCAGTTTCGACCTCAGTCCCGAGGATGAAGCTGAACTTTCCAAGGCAATGGAAAAGGAATCAGAACCAGAGGCGGAAAGTAGTCCTGCTGACATTCCTACAGGAGAAAACGAAACAAAAACTGGCGTAACCGGAGAAGTGCCCCCTGACGTGGAAACTACTGAGGAAGTCTCTGTGGAGGAAGTTCCTGCAGAGGAATCAGGGGAAAAAGCAGTTCCTTCACCGGAAGCGGAATTAACTGCTACAGGTACATCATTAGAGTGTTCCCAATCGCTGGAATCCAGTGAAATCCCTGCCCCTCCCGTAGAATCGGAAATTGTTCCAGCGGGTGAAGGAGGAGTTACTAATGAGGAATCCTCCGTAGAAGAACAAACGGTTAAATTTG
>MBAA01000079.1:12375-12636 GCA_001940655.1 Promethearchaeota archaeon CR_4 | reverse complement strand
TAGATGATAAATCTTTAGCTAAAGTCCTGATCGAGGCTGCGTTATTTGTATCGGATAAACCGATCAGTATAGAAGACTTCAGCATTAAGTTAGAACTCCGAAAAGCCCTGATAACAGAAACCCTTAAAGATCTGATTATGGATTATATGGATCGGGTTACGAGCTTGGAGATTGTGAAAATTGGCGAAGACATGTACACTATGCAGATTCGCCCCGAATACACGAGTAAGGTCAAGAGGTTCGCCACCGGTGGTCTCATTC
>MBAA01000079.1:11764-12347 GCA_001940655.1 Promethearchaeota archaeon CR_4 | reverse complement strand
AAAATGCAACTCAAAACCCAGCTCGGGGTCAAGGAAGAGGACGAGAAAGAAGATACCACGCCCCCGCCCCCACCCGCGGTACCCGATACAAAGTGAATAATTTCCTTCATTTTAATAATGTAACACATCAGATGGTGGGGTGAATGGGGGAAATCCAATCTCGTTGCGGCGAGTGTGGGGCGGTAAACGGCCTGCCATTGCTTTGGTGTTCGCAGTGCGGAGGATTAATCCTGATTCCGCCGATACAGGGGCCATCGATGAGCGAAGTTCAACTCAATTCGATGTGGGACCTGCAAGGATTCCTCCCCCATTTTGATCATCCGATTTCCCTCGTAGAAGGCGCCACACCTACATCTCCGGTTCGGAACATCAACTCATTATATGGATTGAACTTGAAACTTGAGTTTCGCAATCCCACAGGGTCGTTCCGAGATAGAGCTTCCTCGCTACTTATTACAGATGCTCTCCAAAAGATGAAATCCCTCCTCATCGCCGCAGATACAGGGTCTTTTAGTATCAGTCTCGCAGCATATGCTGCCCACGCAGGTATGCATATGAAGAACGTTGTACCCCTGAACTTGGA